>DASYYE010000141.1:0-52803 GCA_035946955.1 Streptosporangiaceae bacterium
GTCAGATTCCGGTCGGTCCGGTCACTTGGGAGGCCATATGAGGTCGAGGGAAACTACGCCAGCCATTGGCGAGACTGCGGGTCCTGTCGGCGAGGCCGGGCGTCCTGTCGCCGAGACCGGGCGTTACGAAGCTGCCGGGCGTCATGCGGCCAGCAGCTACGGGGAGGGCAGTCGCGAGGAAGGTCACGGCTACGGCCTGGTCCTGTTCGCATCCTTCCTGCTCATCGTGATCGGCTGCTTCAACCTGATCTACGGCATCGCGGCGGTAATCAACTCCCACGTCTTCGTAGCCACTACGAACTACGTGGTTGGCGACCTGCGGGCCTGGGGCTGGACCACGCTGGTCCTCGGCGCCCTGCAGCTCATCGCCGCGGTGGGGGTGCTGGTGGGCAACCAGGTGGCCCGCTGGGTTGCGGCGGGGCTGGTCTCGCTCAGTGCCATCGAGCAGATGCTGTTCCTCCCCGCCTTCCCGCTGTGGTCACTGGCCATCATCGCGATGGATGTGGTCGCCCTGTACGGGTTGGTGGCCTACGGCAGCCGCGAGAACATCGCGGCCGCCTAGCGCGCCGTCCAGCGGCGCAGATAACTCAAGACGTTCCAGGTGGGGGGTCACGGCTCTACATCCCTAGTTCGCGGGGTCCGGGGCCGTGCATGCAGGGGGCCGTGAGCGTGCCGGACTTTGGCGCTCCTCGCGGCGCTGGTGGTCGTTTGGGGTGCGATGCCAGCGCGGCGGGAGCGGCCCGGCCTCACGGCCCCCCGTCATCGCCGCGACATCATCGCCCACGACCGCCAGCCGAGGAAGGGCCGGTGACGGCCCGCGGTCAGGGCGGTGGCTGGCGTTTCCTGCTGGCAGGCCGCTGTGGGCGGTGGGACGGTCGCCTGGCGGGATCCGTCACGGTGCGATGCGGCGGAGGTTCAGCGGCAGGCCTGCGTCGGTCGCGGCGTGCGAGAACGAATGCCGCTATTGTGCCGATGCCTGACAGCAGGGTTCCGATCGCGCTTATTTCTGACGGCCACGCAGCAGGTTGCGGCGGGACAGGGCCACCGTTGGAGGAAGAACTGGAGTTTCCCGGGAAGAGCACGATCGTCAGCAGACCGAAGACCACCGTGGCTGCTATTAACACCAAGACGACGAGATAGGGATGCCTTCGAACCCATGACCGTTTTGGTGCATTGCTGACCACAAACCACCACAGTAACGCAACACGTGTGGGCGGGCGTGATCGCCGCCCAACGGTAACGGGTCAGCCTGTCGTGGGCCGCTACGACGCGATTTCGCCGCAGTGCCGGGCCATGCCCGGCCGGTATGGTGACGCTGTGAGTCAGTCGGCCGGAGCTGCTCTGTACGGGTTCGCGCCCGCGCTGACGAGCTTCGTCGGCCGGGCGGAAGCCATCCGCGAGGTGGCTGGCCTGCTGGACCGTCACCGGCTGGTGACAGTGACTGGGCCAGGTGGCTGTGGCAAGACACGGCTGGCCGCCGAGGTCGCCAGCCGGGCGGCGGCGGGGTTCGCGGACGGGGTGTGGCTGGCGGAGCTGGCGGGTGTGCGGGATTCGGAACAGGTGCCGGCGGCGGTGGCGGTCGCCCTGGGGCTTCCTGAGATGCCCGATGTGCCGCAGATCCAGGCGGTGGCGCGGGCGTGCGCTGGGCAGCAGTTGCTGCTGGTGCTCGACAACTGTGAGCATGTGATCGACGCTGCGGCCTGTTTGTGTACCACTGTGCTGTCGGCAGCCGATGAGGTGCGGATTCTGGCGACCAGCCGGGAGCCGCTGCGGGTGGCGGGTGAGACGCGGTACCGGTTGGCGCCGCTGGCGGTGCCCGACGAGCTGCAGCCCAGTGCCGGTTCGGAGGCGGTGACGTTGTTCGCCGACCGGGCCGGCCAGGCGGACCCGCATTTCACCCTGGGAGAGCGGACCCTGCCCAGTGTGGCGCGGCTGGTGCGGCGGCTTGACGGCATGCCGCTCGCGATTGAACTGGCGGCTGCCAGGGTGGAGTCGCTGGGGGTGGGACAGCTTGCGGATCTGCTCCACGACCGGTTCGACCTGCTGGGTGATGGGAACCGGTTGGCGGCCAGCAGGCACCGGTCGCTGGCCGCCACCATGGAGTGGAGCTACCGACTGCTGGATGAGCGAGAGCAGCGGGTCTTCCGTGCGCTGTCGGTTTTTCCTGGGCCGTTCACGCTGGAGGCCGCTGAGGCGGTCGCGGGCGCGGGGACTGGTGTGGCATTGCTGCACCTGGTGGACTGCTCGCTGCTGGTACCGCCGAGGTCCGACCCGGATGGCCGCTCCCGGTACGCGATGCTTGAAACGCTGCGCGCCTACGGCGCCGGGCTCCTGACGGAAGCAGGCGAGGACGCCGCAGCCGCCGCCGCCCTCGGGCGGTACGCCGTCAACGTCGCAGAGCGGGCGGCCACCGGCCTGCGTGCCATCTCCGGTGAGGAGGCCGCGGCGAGCTGGCTGGACGCCGAGGAGGCCACCACCCGCCAGGCACTGGCGTGGGCTAGCGAACATGATCCTGGCCTGGCATTCCGGCTGGCGGTGGCGCTCGCGCCATGGTGGTTCCTGCGGGGCCGCTCGGTCACCGGGAGCCAGGTCCTGGCGGAGGCGGCCCGCGTGGCCGAACCGGGCGGCACACTGTGGTCCGCCGCGCGGTTCTGGCTTGGAAGAATAGCCATGGGCGCTACCGATCTCAGCGCCGCGTTCGACCATCTCAGCGCCGTCTGCGACGCGGCCGCCCAGCACGAGCCGTCTCCAACGCTGGTCGATTACCTGGCCTACCGGTCCCTGACGTTGTCCAACCTCGGCCGGGCCGCTGAGGCTGCGGCCGAGGGTCAACGGGCGCTTGCCCTGGCCCGCGACCTCGGCTACGCGGGCGGCGAGTCGCTGGCCCTGGCGATGATGAGCGTCGCGGCGGCCTACGCCGACGACCTCGACGAGGTGGTGCGGCTGGCGCGGCAGTCCCAGCGCATCCACTCCGACATCCCCGGCTGGATCGCCCGGCCGGGCAGCGTCCTCGTATCCAAGGTGCTCGTCGCGGCCGGAAAGCTGGCGGACGCGGAGCGCGCCGCCGTGGCCGGGCTGGACTGGGCCGCCGCCGCGGGCGACCTGCGGACCCGCGCGTTCCTGCTCGTGCACCTGGCATATCTGGACCTGAGGGCGGGGCGTTTCCACGATGCCGCGTCTCACCTGCGGGAAGCACTCCAGCTCGCCTACAGGTTCGGAAACAACCTGTACGTACTGAACTGCCTGGACGAGGTAGCGCACCTGTGTGCGGCCACCGGGCGGGCGGCCGACGCCGTCACGTCGTGGGCCGCCCTCGATGAGCTGTCCCAGCTCGACGGATGCGCAGAGCCGCCGTCTGACGCGCGGCGCCGGGCGGAGCCGCTGCGGAAGGCACGGGAGGCGTTGCCAGATGATGTGGCGCGCGTGGCCGCTGACCGGGGTGCGGCGATGAGCATGACCACTGCCGTGCAGTACGCGCTGATGCTCACCACCACGGAGCCGGAGCCAGGCGGGGCGTCGCAAGACCTGCTCCAGCTCAGTGCGCGCGAGCGTGAACTGGTGACCCTGGTCGCTCGGGGCCGGACTGACGCGCAGATCGCCCAGGAACTCGTCATCAGCGTGCGCACGGTCGGGTCTCACCTGGACCGGATCCGGGAGAAGACCGGCTGCCGCCGCCGCGCGGACCTCACCCGCCTGGCCTTCCGCGCCGGCCTCCTCTAGCGGAGCACGCCTGCCGCCCCGGGCGTGGGCAGTTGTGCCGTGGTCCCCATGAGCCGTGTGGGTGATTCCACCCCGGCGACAGCGTGCCTCAAAGGGGCGTATCCACCCCTGTCCAGGCCGGGTCCGCAAGAGTGACCCTGCTAGCCAAGGCCGCTGGTGGCCCATCGGGGGCTCGATCCGCTATGAGCGGCCAGAGGGGAACGAACCGATGACCCAGACCGGCCGTGGCGGCCGCCCGACGGTAGCGCCTGCTGGAGCGCACCGACTGGTGGGCCGGGTTAGTGAGATAGAGGTACTGGAGCGGCTGGTGGCCGATGTGGCCGCTGGCCGGGGCGGCGTGGTGCTGGCTGTGGGGGAGCAGGGGGCCGGGAAGACCGCACTGCTGACGCAGGGCCTGCGGGAGACAGCGGCCGGGGCCGGGTGCCGGGTGGCCTGGGGGAGTGGGGATGAGCTGGACGAACAGTTCCCGCTGCGGCTGATGGTCAAGTGCCTGGAGGGTGACGGTATTCAGGTGCCGCCAGGACCGGTGGCCGGCCCGGGGGGCGGGGCCACGGGGGTGGAGCGGGTGCTGACGCTGGTCGAGCGGTGGTGCTCGGCCGGGCCGGTGGTCGTGGTGGCCGAGGACCTGCAATGGGCGGATGAGGCGAGCCTGCTGGCGTGGGGGCGGCTGACACAGCGGGCCGCCCGGTTGCCGCTGCTGGTGGCCGGGTCGTGCCGGCCCGGCAGCAAACGGGCGGACCGGCTGTCTCGGTTCGTCACAGTGCGGGGTGGGCTGGTGATGGAGTTGGGCCCGCTGCCTGACAGCGAGGTCGCGGTGCTGGCGTCCAGATGGCTCGGCGGGCACCCAGGCGAGCGGCTGTCAGCGGTGCTCGCCCAGGCCGGAGGCAACCCTGCGTACGTGCGGGAGCTCGTCGACGCGTTGATGCACACGGGCCGGATAGCGGTGACAGGCCGCGTCGCCGAACTAGCCGGGGACGCCGCGCAGGTACCTGTGCCAGCGTCGTTGCGCGCGGTGGTCGCCGAACGGCTTGCCAGCCTGGACACCACCGCAGCGGACGTGTTGCGGTGGGCGGCGGTGCTGGGAGCCGAGTTCGTGCCAGCGGACCTGCAGGTGGTGTCAGGCCTTGACGCAAGCGAGTCCGCGTCAGCGCTGCAGGCAGCGGTGACGGCTGGGGTACTCGTGGACTCAGCCCCGTGGATGAGATTCCGCCCTGGACTGATCCGCCAGGTGCTGTACGACGCCCTGCCACAGGCGGTGACAGCCGCCCTGCACGGCCAGGCGGCACGGGCCCTGGCCGAGTCCGGTGCCCCGGCCGAACGGGTGGCGGCGCAACTGGTGGCCGCTCCCGACGAGACCGGTGACTGGGCAGCCTCATGGCTGGCACACGTCGCGCCCGTGCTCGCCTTCCGGGCACCGGCAGTGGCGGCGCAACTGCTGCGCCGGGTACTGGCCGCGATGCCCCCCGCCGACTCGCACCGAGAGGTGCTGGAAGCTGCCCTGGTCACCGCCGCGTTCCTGCTCACAGAGCAGGAAGAGGTGGAACGGGTGGCGCGGCCACTGCTGGCCAGCACCACCGACCCCGACCGGGCTGCCGAGACCGCCTGGCTGCTCGCTTACACCCTGTCGCGGACTGGGCGGGGCGAGGAGGCGGCTGTCGTTGCGGAGCAGTCGCTGGCCCGGCCTGGCACAGCCGTGGTCCGGGCCGCCGACTACTACTTCGAGGTGGGCAGCTGGGATGACGCCTTGGCAGTGCTGGCGGCGGCGCAAGCGCACGCAGGACATGACCTGCCGGTCCACGCCCAGGCCGCGCTGATCGCCCTGCACCGTGATGACCGGGAGACGCTCGCACACCACCTCGCGGCAGTGCGGGACCAAGTGTTTGGGGGTCACTTCCGCTATTACCAACTGTGGCTGCAGGCGCTGGACGCGGAGCGCGAGGGACGGCCGGAGGAGGTGGTGGCGGTGCTGACGCCGTGCCTGGACCCCGCCGATGACATGCCCTGCCGGTGCCAGTTACTGCCAATGCTGGCCCGGGCCGCACTGGCGGCCGGAGACGGGCCGGCCGCGGCGGCAGCCGCGGTGGTGGCCGCGCATGAGGCAGACCGGGAGCCGTTGCCGGTCGACGTGGCGGCCGCGCGGTGGTGCCGCGGGCTGGCCGGCGGTGACCCAGGTCTGGTGCTTGAGGCAGCGGCCTGCTACGAGTCGGCGGGACGGCCGGTGGGCCGGGCGCTGGCCCTGGAGGACGCCGCGGTGCTGCTGGCCGGTGTGGGGCGGCGGGCGGAGGCGTGGCAGGCGTTCAGCACTGCGGCCGGGCTGTACCTGGAACTGGGCGCGGCGTGGGACCTGCGCCGGGCCGACGTCCGGCTGCACCTGTTCGGGATCCGGCGGGGCCGGCGAGCCCGGCCCCGCAGCGGCTGGGAGGCACTGACCCCCACCGAGGCGACGGTCGCCCGCCTGGTGGCCGAGGGCCGGTCCAACCCCGACATCGCAGCCGAACTGTTCCTGTCCCGCAACACCGTGCAGACCCACGTGTCGCACATCCTGGCCAAGCTCGGCGCCCGCTCCCGCGCCGAGGTCATCCGCCAGGCCTTCCAGCAACAGGGCGGCGAATGAGGGCGTCGCGGAGGTGGCGGGTGGCGTAGTGGGCACGGGATTTGACGGTGCCGGGGGGGATGCCCAGGATGGCGGCGGTCTCGGCGACGGAGCGGTTGCGGTAGTAGATCTCGGTGATGATCTGGCGGTGGGCAGGGGTGAGGGTAGCCAGGGCACCACGGACGTCCACGGCAGTGATGGCTTGCTTGATGGGGTCGGCGGGGTCGGGCACGTCGGTGTGGCCGGGGTCTGGGGTTTCCTCGATGCCGCGGCTGTGGGCGCGCCACATGTCGATGGCGATATGGCGGGCGATGGTGAACAGCCAGGGCCGCAGGGGTGCGGGGCCGGCACTGGTGATTTCCGGGTGACGCCAGGCACGCATGAGGGTTTCCTGGACGATGTCTTCGGCTTTGTGCTGGTCGCCGAGGGTGAGCTTGCAGGCAAACCGGAGCAGTGCCCGGCCGTGGGCGGCCCACAGTTCACTGACCGGGTCCCGCCCGGGTACCGGGCGGGACGGCTCGCTGAAGGGGACGAGGATCAGGTGTGACTTGACGCGCTCGCCCGGGCCGGGTTTGGCCAGTGTCATCGGTGCCTTCCTGGGGTTGGCCGGGAGAGGACATGGGTGGGTTGCTGCCTGCCCGTAGCGTCAGTCTCGCCGGGTGGGCGGGGCACTGACATCGGCCAACTCAGTGAGATTTCGGCCCGCCGCACACGGCCGGCTTGAGAATCTCTTCACACCACTGCCGGAACGTCGTTGGGGTCGTTGACTCTTCGGTGCGCGGCTCGGCGTTATCAAGGCCCTGGTTCTTGGCGTCAAACATGTCGGTCATCGCCTGCGCCATCGCGTCGGTCGACCCGAAGCCGGTGAGGCGCTCTTTGAGCGCCGCGCCCGGAATCTGCCGGTAGCCGATCTCGGCCCCGAGCACCTCGGACATGATCTGTGCCATCTCGTTGGGTGACAGGTCTTCGGGCCCGAGGCAGGCGACCTGGCCGGGCGCCGCCCACGAGCCGTCGAGGAGCAGCCGCGCGCAGGTGGCCGCGACGTCACGGGCAGCGACGGTGGGGCTTTTCAGGTCCGGGTCGATCATCATGAAGAACAGGCCCTGGTCCTTGATCGCGCCGACCTGGTGTAGCAGGTTGTGCATGAACGACGGGCAGGTCACGGCCTGGTAGGCGACACCTGAAGCGGCGATCAGGTCGTCCATGGCCAGTGACGCGGCCACCAGGCCGGCACGACGGGCCATCGGCGTCCCGCGGCCCAGCGCGGAGATGCCTACGACGCGCTTGACGCCATGGCGGGCGAACGCCTCACACGCTGGGCGGGTGAAGTCGACGTAGGCGGCCTCGGCGCTCGGTTCGGCCGGATCGCCTGGTGCGAGCCAGAAGACGGCCTCGGCCCCGTCACACGCCCGGTCGATGACGGTGGCGTCGCCGTGGGAGCCTTCGACGACCTCGACACGTTCGCGGACCCTGGGAGGGAGCTTCGAGGGGTCGCGGGCGATCAGGCGCAGCAGCGCCCCGCGACCGAGCAGGTCATCGACTAGCTGGCGGCCGATGGTGCTGGTGGGCGCAGTGATGATGATCATGTTGGTTCCTTCTGTTCTCTGCGGTGTTTGGCGCCGACGGGGTCGTGAATACGAGCGGTGCGATTTGAAACTAGACGCAACGTTGCGTCTAGTCAAGTGGGGCTGGCACGACGCCGCGTTGCGTTAGGATCCCCGAGGATTGGGGCGGCACCTCACGTAGCGGCCATCCCGGTGGTCCCGTGCTCCAGTGCCTGGCGGACGATCTCGGTGCGGGACCTGGCGCCGAGCTTGGCCAGGATGTGCGACACATGGGTCTGCACGGTGTTGCGGGACAGGAACAGCGCCTCGGCGATCTCTGGGTTCGACCGGCCGTCGGCGACAAGGCAGGCGATCCTCGCCTCGGTCGCGGTCAGCGCCTCCCAGCCATGCTGGGGCCGGATGCGCCGCTGTGACTTGTGCCGCCGGATGCCATAGCCATGGAGCCTGGCCTCGGCTCGCTGCAGGTCCCATGCTGCGCCCAGTTTCAGGTACAGCTCTGCCGCGGTGAGAAATGCCCGCCGCGCCGCAGGTACCCGGCCGCGTTCTGCCAGCAGCCAGGCCGCGTCCTCCAGCGACTGCGCCTGGTCCACCGGCCGTCCCGCCGACTCGTAGTACCCCGCCGCTGCCAGCACCGGCTCCGGGTCCCGCTCGGCCAGCCCTTGGCACCATTGAGCCGCTGCCGCACACACTGGCAACTGGGCCAGTTCGGCCTCTTCCCCGGCTGCTTTCGCGGCCGCCGCCGCGGTGGCAGCATCACCTGCCGCCTGCGCTGCCCGTGCCAGCTGCGGCAGCAGCACATACCGATCATGCATATCCGCGGTCATGTCCGGGTCGAGGCAGCGCGCCAGCACCCGCACCGACTCGCCTGGGCCGCCCGCCTGCTCGGCAGCGAGCGCCCGCGCCCGCAGCAGGACGTGCGCGTTCAATCTGGTATTGGTCGAGCCGAAGTCCCCATCGGTGACCGCTGCCAAGTGCCGCGCTGCGGCCTGACGGTCGTCACGATGGCCGGCAACCATCGCAGAGAGCCCATGCAGCAGGTCAAGCATGTAGTCGGAACCTGGCAGTTCGGCAACCGTTTCCAGCACCGTGAGTGCTTCGTCCCACCGGCCTGTCTGGAAGCCGCACCGCGCGGCTGTGACGCATATCAGTAGCAGCCGGGGAGTTCCAGCCCGTTCGGCGAGGCTCAGGGCCTCCCCTAGGGTGCTGTCAACGTCGGCCATACGGTCCAGATCCGAAAGGCCGGAGATCCTGTTCGCTAGCAGCAGCAGCCGCAGGTCGGTTGCTTGCGGGTCATCGCCGATCACGGCCAGTGCCCGGTCGAGATAGCCCAGCCCCGTGGGTATATCACGCCGTTTGCTCGCCATCATTGCCAGCACGTGCAGGGCGTGACCTGCGGCGACCCGGTCCCCAGCCCCCTCGGCGTCGGCCAGCGCCTCTTCCGCGGCCGGGATGACCGAGTCCCACTGGGCCGTCCCGACGTAGTGCAGGGCCAGTTGCGCCCGCAGCCGGGCTCTCCATACTGGGTTGATGCCCGGGCGATCGAGGGCCCGCTGGGCCACTGTGAGCGCTTCCGCGGGTCGGCCGGTCCGCTGCAGGGTGTAGCTGAGCTGCCAGGCGACCTCGGCGGCCCGGTCCGCGTCGGCCGTGCGGGCCAGCAGCGGCCGGGCGACCCGTTCCAGTTCCTCATTAGCCACCAGCAGCCGCGCCACGGTGACGAGGGCGGCCTGCAGCAGTTCCAGCCGCGGATCCGCTGGCGGCAGGTCGGCCAGGATTCGGCGCAGCAGCCCGGCGGTGACCTGCGGCGCCCGGTAGGTCAGTACCGGCAGCGCCTGCACGAGCCATTCGCGTGCCCACTCCTGGCATTCTGCTGACGCTGCGGCCAGTTGGGCCGCCACCCGCTCCGGTGCGGCCCCGCCCCCCGCCAGTGCCTGGGCGGCCTGGGCGTGCAGCGCCTCGCGTACCGCCTGCGGCAGCCGTTCATAGAGCACCTGGCGGATCAGCCCGTGGCGGAACGCAAGCCGCGGGCCCGCTGGCACGAGGACGCCACCCTCTGCCGCCGCTGACAGCGCGCCCGTCAGGTCGCTGGCCGGCACCCCGGTGACGACTGCCAGGTCGGTGACGGAGAACTCCGCTCCCAGCACCGCTGCCCACTGCAGCACCTGTGCTGCCTGCGCTGGCAGCGCGGCCAGCCGCTCGCCGATCGCGGCGGTCAGCGATGACGGTACCTGCACCGCGCCCGTACCGGCAGCCAGCTCAGCTGTCTGCCCGGCCAGTACCACCAGGCCATCGCGCATGAGCGTATCGGCCAGCTCCCGGACATAGAGCGGGTTGCCGCCGGCCTGAGAGAGCACCCGCGCCAGTTGCGGCCCTGGCCGTCCGCCCAGCAGCCCGGCCGCCAGCGTGGCCACATCATCGGCTGGGAGCGGTTCCAGTTCCATCACGCTGCCCCCCAGCAGCCTCACCCGCCGGACCAGGCCCGCCACGTCAGTACCGTCGGCTGCCGGCCGCCATGATCCCGCGACCAGCAGCGGAAGCTGTTGCGTCGCCCGCGCGAGCCGCTCCCACACCAGCAGGCTCGCCTCATCGGCCCACTGCAGGTCCTCAGCCACCACGACCACGGGGCCGTCCGCGCACCACTGGTCGACCAGCGCGAGGAGCCGTTCCACCCCCGCCAGCACCAGATCGCCCCGCAGCACCGTTACGGAGCCACCATCGGCATCGGCCAGCGCAAGGCGTGCATCTTCCCCCAGGCAGTCGGTCATCAGCGCGAGCGGAAGACGTGACGCCAGTTCCTCACCCTGACCCCACACGATTCGGCAGCCGTCCTGCCGTCCCTGCGCCAGGCCTTCGGCGAGCAGAGCTGACTTCCCGACTCCTTGCTCACCTGAGACCAGGACGACTCCACCGACCCCGCCGACCACTCCAGCCACGAAGCCATGCAGTATCTCGAGCTCATCAGCCCGGCCGACAAAAGCCCCCATAGCCGGGATCATAGGTCGCCCCGATACGGGCTTTTCAGCTGTTAACCGGATAGAACCCCCTGGTATGTCCATGTGGGTGGTTCCACCCCACTGACACCGCGTGCCCAAAAGGGGCATATCAACCCCTGCCGATGCCGGTCCCGCATGGGCCAGCCTGCTGGGCGAAGCCACCAGACCTCGGCCCGGTGAAGGAAAGGCCATGCGTACACGTATGTCCTGCGAAGCACCTTGCTCCCGTGTCGGGAGCGGTGGTCTTTCGCTGCTGCGCAGTCGGCGTGGCGGCCAACGTCCCTCATATGGGGATGCCATCACGGAGGCAATTGGTGGCCAATAGGAAAGTACCGGATGTCCGGTCTGCGGCGCAGCGGCTGGCGGGCAAGGTGGTCAGGACGCCAGTCATCCGCTCAGCGTCGCTCTCGGGGGAGCGGGGATGCCGGCTGTGGCTGAAGGCGGAGAACCTGCAGCACACCGGGTCGTACAAGTTCCGCGGCGCTCAACTGGCAGTGGACCGGGTGGCAGAACAGGGCCGAACCGGACGGGTCATCACGCAAAGCTCCGGCAACCACGGGATCGCGGTCGCCAAGGCGGCCAGGGAGTGTGGGCTGGAAGCCACCGTGGTGCTGCCGTGTGACGCATCGCCGGCCAAGGTCGCGCAGATCAAGTCCTACGGCGCCGACGTCATCCAGCTGGTGCTTTCGGTTGAGGAGTGCCGGGCTGTGGTGGCGGAACTGCAGCGCAGCGGCGGTGGCGAGTTCATTGACGTGCGCGGCGATACGGACGTCATCGCTGGTCAGGGAACGGCGAGCCTGGAGTTGCTGGAGGACGTCCCGGACCTGGATGCGCTGGTCGTCCCGGTCGCCAGCGGTTGCGGGCTGGCCGGGGCGGTACTGGCAGCGGAGGCCGCAGGGCGGACACTCGCGATCTACGGCGCCGAGCCAGCGGGCTGCGGCTCGCTGGGCAGCAGCCTGGCAGCCGGTGAACGGATCCAGGTGGAGCCGAGGCCAGGTATCGCCGAAGCACTGGCGGCAAAGTGCCAGGGTGAAGTGCCCTTCCAGATCTTCAAGGATGCTGCCGACGCGGTCACCGTCGACGATGCGGCCGTGACCCGGGCGTTCGGGCTGGCGCTGTTCGACGCGAAGCTCCTGCTGGAGCCCTCCGGCGCCGTCGGGCTGGCGGCCGCGATCAGCCCCGCGCTCGTGGGCCGTCACCACGACATCGGGGTGATCCTGACCGGCGGGAACATCGCGCCCCCGGCCGCCGCCCACCTCGCCCAGGCCGCTGTGGGGAGCGCGAGCTATGGGTGAGCGGCTGCGAGTTGGGGTGGTCTTCGGAGGGCCATCCCCCGAGCATGACGTGTCCCGCGCCTCGGCCGCGGGCGTTGTGAGGGCACTGCCCAGGGATCTGTTCGAGCCGGTGGTCGTCGGCATATCCCGGTCCGGGCGGATGATGCTCATCCCAGCTGAGACCGTCAGCCGGCTCGGGGCCAGCGGCGCGCTGGCGGCCGAAGGCACCGACGTGATCCTGGCAGGCGACGGGGGCGCGGGGGCACGGGTGCTCTCGGCAGAGCCCCCGCATGAACGGCTGGCGTCGGTGGATGTGGTGTTCCCGGTCATGCACGGGCCGTTCGGCGAGGACGGGGTCTTCCAAGGGTTCCTGGAGACACTCGGCGTCCCCTACGTCGGATGTGGAGTGCAGGCGTCGGCGACCTCGATGGACAAGGTGTCGATGAAACGGGCGTTCCTCGAGGCCGGCCTGCCGGTCACGCCGTACGTGTGGTTCACCGGGCGGCAGTGGCAGGCCGCTGATGACGGAAAGCAGCTGGTCGACGGGCTGCAGTGGCCGCTGTTCGTCAAACCCGCCAGGCTGGGCTCGTCCATCGGCGTGTCCCGGGTGACCGCACCGGCGGAGCTCACCTGGGCTGTCGAAGGGGCGTTGACTTACGACGATGTCGTGGTGGTGGAGCAGGGCGTCGCCGCACGGGAGATCGTCGCCGGTGTCCTGGGCGGACTGAACCCCGAAGTATCGGTGCCCGCCGAGATCGGCGTGCCCGGCGACTGGCTTGACTACCAGCAGAAGTACCTCGCCACGCAAGACTCGGTCACCATCCCGGCCAGCCTTCCGCCGCATGTGACCAGGCAGGTCCGTGACATGTCCCTGCGGGCTTTCAGCGCTGTCGGTGGCTGGGGTCTCGCGCGGGTCGACTTCCTCTACGAAGAGGCCCAGCAGCGGCTGTACGTCTTGGAGATCAACACCATGCCGGGGTTCACACCACGCTCGGTGTATGCGCGGGCCTGGGACCACAGCGGTGTCTCCTACCCTGACCTGCTCGCCCGGCTGGTCCAGCTCGCCCGCACCCGGCACAGACACTCAGCACAGCGCGCGGCGGGGATGCTCGCATGATCCCGCTGACAGTCGCCGAGATCGCCAGCGTCGTGGGCGGCCGGCTGCACGACGTCTCGGACCCAGCCGCCACGGTGGACGCCCCGCCGGCCTCGGACTCACGGGAGGTAGCGCCTGGTGGGCTGTTCGCCGCAATCCGTGGCGACCGCACCGACGGCCACGACCACGCGGCGCAAGCGGTCGACCGTGGCGCGGTCGTGGTCCTGGCTTCGCGGCCGGTAGGCTACCCGGCGATCGTGGTCTCCGACGTGCTCCAGGCGCTGGGAGCACTCGCCCACTTCGTGTTCTCGAAGCTGAACCCGGTCACCATCGGTATCACCGGGTCGGTGGGAAAGACCACGACCAAAGACCTGCTCGGCGCGATCCTGGAGTCCGACGCAACGACGGTCGCCACCGCCCGGTCATACAACAACGAACTCGGGCTGCCCCTGACCGTGCTGCGCGCCGGCCCCCACACGCGCTATCTGGTGCTGGAGATGGGCGCGGGCAACAAGGGAGACATCACCTACCTCACCGGCATCGCCCAGCCACAGGTCGGCGTGGTCCTCACGGTAGGGCACGCGCATGTCAGAACCCTCGGTTCCCTGGATGACATCGCCGCGGCCAAGGCAGAGCTGGCTGAGGCACTGCCAGCAGCGGCCTGCGGTGGGACCGCTGTCCTCAACGCGGATGATCCGCGCGTGGCGGCCATGGCCCAGCGCACCCAAGCTCACGTGACCTGGTTCGGGCGATCCGGCCCTGCCACGGTCCGTGCCGAAGGCGTCTGCCTGGACCGGGCAGGCCGGCCACGGTTCCTGCTGCGCACACCAACCGGTACCGCACCGGTTCAGCTGCAGGTCCTCGGTGAGCACCAGGTCAACAACGCGCTGGCCGCCGCGGCGGCGGCATGGAGCCTGGGCATTGCCACCGGCCAGATAGCGCAGGTGCTCACCGAGACCCAACGCCGGGCGCCCGGCCGGATGGAAGTCCTGGATGCCCCCGGCGGGGTCACTGTGGTGAACGACGCCTACAACGCCAACCCCGAATCGATGCAGGCAGGCCTGCGTGCCCTCACGGCGATGGCGGCCGGGCGCCGTACCGTCGCGGTACTCGGCGAGATGACCGGCCAGGCGCAGGCGTCGAGGAAACGCCACGAAGAAATCGGCAGACTCGCCGCCGAGCTGGGCGTGAACGTCCTCATTGCCGTGGGCGGCGACGACCCGGCTTCGATGGCCGAAGCGGCAGGGGCGGCAGGAGGGCCGGGCATCGTGGTGGGAAAGGCGTCCGACCGGAGCGCCGCTCTGCGGCTGGTACGCGGACTGCTCCGAACAGGTGACGTCGTGCTCGTGAAGGCCTCCAGTGAAGCCGGGTTCACCCAGCTCGCCACAGATCTCAGCAGGCCGGAGCAGTGACCGTCCAACGCGATGACCCGTCAGGCGGCCAGCCGGGTGGCGTCGGCCACGGCCAGCTGCCGCCGGAGCATCCGCAGCCCGTAGTAGGCGCGGGAGAAGACGGTGCCTTCGGGGATGCCCAGCACGGCGGCGGCCTCAGCAGCGGTCAGCCCGTTCAGGTACACCTGTTCCAGCACCGCCCGCTGCCCGGCTGACAGCTGGGCCAGTGCCGACCGGACGTGCACCGCGGTCACTACCGCCTCGGCATGGTCGTTGACCTGTGGCTCCGGGGCTGCCGACTCGGCCACCTCGGCCGGCCGTGACCGCCGCATCCGCACCTTGTCCATGGCGATGTTGTGGGCCACCCGCAGCAGCCAGCCACGGATGGAGCCTTTTTCCTCGCTGAGCTGCCCGGAGTAGCGCCATGCCCGCAGCATCGTCTCCTGCACCACGTCCTCGGCCAGGTGCCGGTCGCCCAGCAGGCCTGTCACATAGGTCAGCACCGCCGGGCCGAGTTCGGTGTAGAGCCCGGTCACGGCTTCCGCGGCATCGCATGCATCGCCGTCGGCGACGGCTGTCCCATGGTGGGCGACCCCATCTCGCTCGGGCATCGGCTGGCTCCGCTCTTGGGTGACTGCGCTACGCACCCGGCTACGAGCCCGGCAGCCGCTGCGGTTCAAAGCCAGACCACATCGGCACCAAAAGTGGGCCGGCAGGCACCTCGGAGTGTGAAGGCAGTTGCGCCCATGTCCGTATCTCTCACATGGCGGCGGTGGTCCCTGGACCACGCGTGCCCGACTCCTCCCGACACCTAGGGCAACCCATGCATCTGCACCGCCGGTCCATCCGTGCGCGTACCTCCTTCCTGGTCCTGGTCCCTGTCTTGCCGCTCATCGCGCTGTACGCCTACGCGACGGCCATTACGGCCCACGACGACGCCGGGCTCACGCAGGCCATGTCCATCAGAGACAAGGTCGTGGACCCGATAGGTTCTCTCACTGCCCAGGTGCAGGCGGAGAGCTTGGCCGCCGACACCTACCTGGCGCTCCCCACGTCGCAGGCTGGCGTAGTACTGGTTACCCAGGAGGCGAAGACCGACCGGGTCGTGTCGGCCGTCGAGGCCTCGCTTCGCTCCGCCAGGGACAGCGGTCCCACTTCGACGGCCATGAAGGCGGACATCACGGCCCTGTTCGCGCGCCTGGCCGGGCTGCCCCGGCTGCGCCGGGAGATCAGCCCGGCCACCCTCGACATGGCCGCTGCCCAGGATGGTTACAGCGCCATTGCCTCAGCGGGGTACCAGGCCATCCTCCAGACAGCGTTCGAGGTCCCCAACACGGGCCTGGCGGCGCAGACCGCCGCCTTCATGGGGATCGCTCAGGCCGGGAACCTCCTCCGCCAGGAGCAGGCGCTCCTGCTCGGTGACATGACGACAGGCTCCTTCACGGCTGCCGACCACGCGGAGTTCGGCGAGCTGGTCGGCGAGCACCGGGAGCTCGTTGCGGAGAACCTGCCGGTACTCGCTCCGCCGTTCCGCGGCCTCTACCGGTACGACGTCAGCCAGCAGGCCCTGGCGGTCCTCACCACCTCGGAGGACGCTGTGACGGGGGCACCGCCGGGCGCTGCACCCCAGGTGTCGATCCCGGCGTACCGGCAGGCGGCCACCGCGGTGGCGGTCGGTCTTGGCGCCGCGAGCTACCAGGCCGCGATCCAGGACGGCACTGCGTGGCACAACGCTGGCAGGAGCGCCTTCCTCCGGCTGCTCATCGTCGGTGGGGGCGGCCTCATCGTCATCATCATTTCGATCGTCATCTCGCTGTGGGCCGGCCGTGGGCTGGTCCGTCAGCTCACCGACATGCGGCTGTCAGCCGTGGGCCTGGCCAGCGTGCGCCTGCGGTCGCGAGGCTGAGCGCGCACTCCCAGTACCAGGGAATGAGAGACCCATCATGCTGGACGCCTATCGCTTCCTCAGCGTGTTCGGCGGCGCCTCCGGCTGAGGAGCGGCCTCCTCCCGGGCGACCAGGTCGAGAAGGGGCGGTACCTCTGCCAGTTCCTCGTACTCCGCCTGGCAGCGACCGCACCGGGCGAGGTGGTTGGTAACCCGGACCTCCTCATCTCCCCGCAGCCCACCCAGGACATAGACGCCGAGCAGCATCGATACATGCTTACCGGGCGGCTGCTCGCCCCTCACGTTCACGGAGCCCATTATCGGCCGACCGGATAGGTTGCGCTCGTGGGGGCTCTCCGTGCGGTCTGCGTGTTCTGCGGGTCTTCCGCTCCGCCCGACCCCCGCTACCGGGATACCGCGCGCGCCCTGGGAACCATGCTGGCTCGCGAGAACGTCACCGTCGTCTACGGGGGCAGCCGTGTGGGCCTCATGGGTGAGCTGGCAGATGCCGCCCTCGGCCACGGCGGCCGGGTCATCGGGGTCGTCCCAGCAGGCTTGTTCGTCAGCAACCACATGGGCCTGACCGAGTTGCACGAGGTGCCGTCGATGCATGACCGCAAGCGGCTCATGTACGACCTGTCCGATGCGTTCATCGCCCTCCCCGGCGGGCTGGGCACGCTGGAGGAACTCGCCGAAGTCTCCGCCTGGTCCCAGCTCGGGCTGCACACCAAACCGGTCGTCCTGCTCGATGTCGACGGATTCTGGGGACCACTCGCGGCGCAGCTGGACCGGATGGTCGGAGCCGGGCTCCTCAAGCCAGCGAGCCGAGCTCTCATCCAGTGGGCGCATTCCGCCGACGAAGCCCTGGCCGTCCTCGCCGCAGCCCAGTCGGCGGACTGACCTAACCGGGCACGCCCCGCCAGTCAGGCGCGCCCCGCGCACCAGAGGGTGTGCTCACGGGACGTGGCCTCTTCGTGCTACCCCTTGGGTTAGCCGTCAGCTTGGTCCCCTGCGTCGCGCAGGTCAAGGTATGCGTGGGTCGCTTCCCACAGCACATGCTCCGGGTAGCGGCCGGATCCGCGGTGCTCGCGACGCCAGTTCTGGTCCCAGTAGGAGTCGCAGACGGTGCGCAGGTGGGTGAGTGCTGCCGCCACGTCGGCGGCCACCTGCCTGCGTCGCACCGCGGTCGGCAGGCTGATTCGTGGCAGGTCACCGAACCGCCGTTCCACCAGGGCCTGCAGCACGTCCTCGTCTGGGCCGTCGTGGGACCAAAACCGGACCGGGTCGCGGATGTAGTGGTTCGGCACTGGGTCCAGACGGGAGCGCCACCAGTAGGCGAACCCACCTTTGCTCAGCCGCAACTCGTCTGCCAGCCACTGCGTACCGGGCGGGCTGGATTCCCAGGGAACCTCCTCGGGCAGGAGGTTCAGTACGAGCGCGACCTCCACGACATCCAGCGGATCGGCTCCGGAGAGCACCTCCCCGAACGCGTAGGCCTCCAGCAGGAACGGCTGGTCCAAGGGCCACCGCTTGGCTCGCTCGCATGCGACGGCCAGTTCCCGGAGCTTCTCCACCGCTCGCGTGTACCGCATTGGCCCATCATGACGCCCCGGGCGCGACGCTGCGTGCCCTGTCGGGGCGATACTGTGCTGGCGATGACTACCGGAAGTGACGAGGAATCCGGACTGGGCTTGGCGTATGACGCGTTGCACGGCCTTTCGGTGGGGGACGCTCTGGGGGCGCAGTTCTTTGTGCCAGGTCGGTCGGTGGCGGAGCTGACAAGAGGGCAGGTGCCAGCGCCGCCGTGGGAGTGGACCGATGACACGGAGATGGCCTGCGCGGTCGTCTCGGAGCTGCGCGATCACGGGGATATCGACCAGGACCGGCTAGCTCACCTGTTCGCGGTCCGGTGCGAGCCTTACCGGGGGTACGGGCCGGGATCGGTAATGGTGCTGCATGCGATCCGGGATGGGACGCCGTGGCAGGTCGCAGCGGCAGCCTCGTTCAACGGGGATGGTTCGTGTGGCAACGGTGCCGCGATGCGGGTGGCGCCGCTTGGCGCCTACTTCACGGGAAGTCTGGAGCGGGCAGCGGATGCCGCGGCCCGCTCGGCGCGAGTGACTCACGCCCATGCCGAAGGGATTGCTGGCGCTGTCGCGGTCGCCGTGGCTGCCGCGGTTGCGGGCGTGTCACGTCGGTGTGGTGCGTCGCCGGACCCGGCGGGCATGCTCGACGAGGTGGCTGCTGCGGTTAGCGGAGGCCCTACCGCGGATGGGATCCGCCGGGCCGCCGGGTTGCTGGGCTGCACGGTCGCCGAAGCAGCCTACGAGCTGGGCAATGGGTCTCAATCGACCAGCCAGGACTCGGTGCCGTTCGCGTTGTGGGCCGTTGCCACGCACATCACTGACTATCCCGCCGCCATCAAGGCCTGCATCCAGGCAGGCGGAGACGTCGACACAACGGCTGCGATGGCTGGCGGCATTGTCGCCACCTACACCGGCGTCGATGACCGGCCCGGCGCGGCAGGGGTTCCGCGAGACTGGCTTGCTGCGCGCGAACTGCTGCCCACCTGGGCCATGCAACGGTAGACCCCGTTCCGGCGGGTCCACGTCAGGGTCAAGCGTCTGGGCCGGTTGCGCCCATGCCGACGGCAGCCTCAGCCACTTGGTCCTTGCCGGTACCCACATGTGAGCGTGCCGCCGTTCCGGCCTGCTTCACGTTGGGTTCCGCCAGAGCCAGGACAGTGTCTCGCCTTGGGCTAGCAGGCCTCTTTCTAGTCATCTGGTCCTACCATCTGCGTCCCGTTATGGTGATGCAGCCGGTTTGGGGTGCTTGCAAATGATATGGGCCAGGTTTACGTAAAAAGAGGGGGTGTACTGTCAACCGGCTCAGGTGCTCGAGCGTCTTGTTGTTAGCCAATTGTCCCGGGGGAGGGGATCGTGAGCGCGTCTTTGCCAACCAGCAATCCGTCCCAGTCTTCGCCTGAGTCGCCATCACGGGCAGTTTCTTCCAAGGGCCCCGTCATTCGCGCTGCCGCCGTTATCATCGGCCTAGTTCTACTAGGGAGTGCCTTCGCAGTCGGGGCGGCAGTCGGCCAGTCGCCGATCCCGGGTTATAAGCGTCAGGTGGCCCAGTTGCGGGGGGAGGTCAGTACTCAGCGCGGCACGCTGCTGACAGAGCAGGGCAGGCTGTCTGCCGCCCAGAGCCAGGTACAGACTGCACAGGCGGCTGCTAAGAATGCTATGAGCACGGCGCTGGCCCAAGTCCAGGCACAGTACAAATCCAGACTGGCTTCGGTCCAGTCGCTGCAGCGTCAGCTCCAGCGTGAACAAGGCATTGTCCAGAAGTCCACCATCAGCGCTGACGGTGTCTACGTGGTCGGGAAGGACATCCCAGCAGGTAACTATCACACAACTGGCATGAACCAGTGCTACTACGCCACCCTCGGTAGCACGGACACCAGCAACATTCTGGACAACAACAACTTCAACGGCCCAGAGACGGTTGACGTCTCTGGGGCTTATGCATTCCAGATCCAAGGTGGCTGCACATGGGTCAAGGTCGGCTGACCTCATGCTTGGAGCCGCGCACCGGGGCGTTGCCCCAAGCAGCCGGGCGACGCCTATCAGCCAATCTGCCCTGCTGGCCAGCAAGGGTGCGGCGATGGTTATGAGTGGTAGAGCCGCTCGGGGGTGAGGAGGACCGCTGTGCGGCGTTCGGCGGCCATCACCTTGTCGTAGGCGTCGAAGTCGTCATGGGTGCCACCTGCGGCGGTGAAGACCTCGCGGAGCAGCAGCCGCAGCCGTTCGGCGTCGACGCCTTCGAGTGGGTCATCGGGGCCGGCCAGCTCGACCGTTCCTTCGACCGCCGCCCACCGCCAGCCAGCGCGCAGCACGATGGTGGCGCGCGGGTGGTTCCGGAGGTGGTGGAGCTTACGGGAGTCGCCGCGGGCAACGATGCCGACGACTGGCGCGCCGGTGATGGGGTGGCTGAGGACGCCGGCGTTGGCGACGGAGGCGTGAGCGGTCTGGTCCGGAAGTGCCAGCGCGACTACTGCGAGCCCATGGTCGCCGGGAACCAGTTCGGCGAACGGGGTTATGTCAATCATGGTGGCCCCTCTCATCTAGACGGTGCAGTGGCGGTGGCCATGACCCGGCGGACCAGCCCGAAGACTTCCAGGGACCGCACGCCCTCCTCATGGAACGAGCGCAGCGCCGCGTCGTCGCCGGGGTCGAGCGCAGCGGCCTCCTCCCACATGGCCTGTTCCGCAGCACGCCAGCCGGGGCGCTCCGCCACTTCGATATCGCCGAACCCGGCTGCGGCCAGCCCTTTTCCGATCGCGACCCGCCGCAGCCGCTCGGGCAGCCGCTGGTCGTCCCAATCGACGGGCTCCCAGTTGGTCAGTACCGCGCGCCCGCCTGGCGCCAGGATCCGGGCGATCTCGCGATAGGCGGCGGCTGGTTCCGCGGCAAAGTGGATCGCGTCGACGCAGAGCACAGCATCGGCCGACCCGGAGTCCAGCCCACTCGCAGCGAGGTCGCCGACCCGGAACTCCGCTGCCGCGCCCCGCACCCGGGCTTGCTCACGGGCCTGGCGTACTGCCTCGGCGGAGAAGTCGACCCCCACGAGCCGGGCCCCGGTGCGGGCGGTGACCTCCAGGCCGTAACCGCCACGGCCACAGGCGAGGTCCACCAGCGTGCCACCTGGAGCCAGCCGCAGCGCGGCGGTGGCTTCGGCGATCCCGTCCCAGGCCAGCAGGCTGGTGGAGAGCAGGCTGGGCGGCAGGCCCAGATGCCTCTGCTGGATCTGGTCCTTGGCCTGCGAGCCGGTCATATCCGCGTACCAGCCGTCGAAATACTGCGCGAGCGAACCAGGCTTGGGCTCCATCCGACTAGTACACCGTGCCACCATTGCTGTGCCAACTCTGGGACCACTGGCGAACTAGGGGTAGACGCGATGGGCGTTCTGGGCACGCTGCTGAAGAACCGCAGGGCGGGGGAGGCGAACCTGGCCTGGCACCTGCCGAACCTGGCCGGTCCAGAGACGTTGGCGCTGACCAGCGAGGCGTTTGGCGACGGGGAGGCGATCCCGGCACAGTACGCCGGGAAGCGGGTCGGTGGGCGGAACCTCTCCCCGCAGCTGGCCTGGAGTTCGCCGCCAGAAGGGACCGCGCAGTTGCTGCTGGTCGTCGAGGACGCCGATGCCCCGACGTCCCGGCCGTTCGTGCACTGCGTGGCCCTGATCGACCCATCTGTCCGCGAACTGCCCACCGGGGCCCTCGCGGCCAAGGATCCGGCTCCTGGCGTGCGCGTGCTGCGCTCCGGCATGGGCCGCGGGTACCTCGGGCCTGAGCCGATCAAAGGCCACGGCCCGCACCACTACACCTTCCAGCTGTTCGCCCTGGCCGCCCCGGTGACCCCGGAAGGGACGCCCGCAGACCAGGCCAAGCCCCGGTCGGTGCTGTCCTCGGTCTCCGGCCGGATCCTGGCCAGAGCCCGGCTCACCGGTGTGTACGAGCGCTGAACCGTCTCGTTAGTGGTTCAGTTTCTGGCCCCCCTGGGGGGCCAGAAACTGAACCACTAATGGTTGTCCACAGGCCGCAGAGCGTCGCCGGTTTCTCGGCTCGCACAAACTCGTACAGGCAACTGCGGGGGTCGAACAGGCTCGTACAGATAAGTGTGGGGTTCTAACAGGGGGAGTTCGCGGGGTCTATTAAATGGTTTTGCTGAGCATTAACACCCAGCTTTCTCAGGCGCTAAGGTACAGAGGCCAGCAGTGGGGAGCGGACATTACTGACGCATGTCAAAGGAGATGTGTCGTGAAGAAGAGGCTCTCTCTCGTGGTCGGCGTGGCACTGGTAGGTGCGCTCGGAGCCGGTGCTTTCGTGCTGGGGACAGGCGGCCCAGCTTCTGCGGACAGCCGAGCAGGTGGGACGGTGGCGTCGTCTGGCCCGTCGCTGTCGGGGTGGGGGCTGACCCTGCCGGTCAACTCCGCTGGCCAGCCCACGGGCAACAACGCGGAGTTCCTGGACCCGGCGCAGCTCGATTCGCCCTGGCTGACCCGTAAGCCCAACGGAGGCTTGGACTTCTGGGCCCCCGCGATCGGGGCCACCACCCCACACTCAACGCACGCGCGGACCGAGCTCGTGGACAACAGCAGCTTCACGCTGGGACAGGGCCCGTCCCAGACGCTGACCGAGACGTTTGCGGTGCTGCAGCAGCCCACGCAGAGCCAGAACATCATCGTCGGGCAGTTGCACGGCGGGGGCGCCAGTTCAGCGTCCGCGTACGCGATGCTGCACTACCGGGCAGGCGAGATCTACGTGTACGTCGCGGGTGAGTCCTCGGAGATCGACATGATGAACAACGTGCCGCTCGGTGGGACGGTCGCCGCCACCATCACCGCTTCCGGCAACAACCTGACCTTCACCGTCACCTTCAAGGGCCAGACAGCCACGAAGACGGTCCCCAACACCCCGGGGTTCCCCGGCCAGACCGTACGGTGGCAGGCCGGTGACTACCAGCAGGACGTCGTCGCGGGTGCGTCCCAAGGCGACGGCGGCCGGGTCGTCATCTACAAGCTGCAGACCTCCCAGGGCTAGGGAACCCTGGCAGGTTCAATGCGTCGGCCCCGCGGTGTGTTGTCAGCTCACCGCGGGGCCCGGTGCTCATTAGTCTCGGCTCATGGCGCTGCGACCCGACGAGTTCTACGACCGTGCACTGGCCTCCGCGGACGGTGAGGGCAGGCTTCCGCTGGCACGCATGACGGAGTGGGATATCAGTCCCTTCGAGCCGGGAGGAATCCGGGTCGCGCCGCTGCGCCCGCCGGTCCAGCCCGAGCCTGCGCGCCATGGCGAGGATCCATCGGACTGCAGCCCGTGCCGCGGCCGGGACGAAGGCATCTGGTTCAGCGACCACTGGCGGCTGACCTGGGTTGCGGGAGCCGGCGTCCCGCTCGCCCTCATGCTGTACCCACGCGACCACTACGACATGGCGGACCTGCCCGGTGAGCTGGCATCCGAGCTGGGGCTGCTGTGCGCTCACATCGTCCGCCACGTAGAGGCACTGCCGCACATCTCCCGGGCCCACGTGTACCGCATCGGGGATGGCAGCGCGCACCTGCACGTCTGGTTCTTCGCCCGGCCTGAAGGACAGGCCCAGCTGCTCGGGTCGTGGCTGGCCGTCTGGGACGACCTGCTGCCGGAGTACCCGGCGGACGTGGCCGACGCAGACGCGGCGACCGTCGCGGACTCACTGGTCGCCTCCTACGGCGGCCGCCGCTCGGTCACCAGCGAGGCCTGAGGCGACTCGCGCGGCTCTCGCGGTCATCTTGAACGTGTTCAACGTCACACTGCCGCAGTATCGACATGCTTGCCGCACGCGACCAGTATTGAACATGTTCAAGAGCCTCGCGCTTCGCAGGGGAAGTGGCAACATGAGCGTCGTCCTGGCCTTAATGATCTACCTCGCAGCTGGTATCGGGCTTACGGCAGTGGTCGGCCGGGCTCTCGCACGCAGTGGCCGTGCCTTTCTCCTCGATGTGTTCGGCAACAGCGCTGCGCTGGCCGAGGCGGTGACCCGGCTGCTGGTGGTCGGGTTCTACCTGCTGAGCCTCGGGTTCGTAGCGCTGACGGTGGGAATGCCGGGCACCATCGGCAACGCCAGCCAGGCTGTGCAGCTGCTCTCCGTCAAGGTCGGTGAGCTCCTGCTGGTGCTGGGCGCGCTGTACTTCGCCACCTTGGTCGTCTTCAGCAGGCTCCGCCGTTCCCGCGCCCGTACGTCCGCCCCGGTGGCGGGACCGCCGTCCATCCCGTCTGATGAGGGACCGGTCTCACCGCCACTGTGGCGCGCAGGCCGTCGGCAGGCCGCGCTTTGACCGATGCGCCCGGCCCGGCGCGGACGCCGCGGGCGGAGCAGACCAGGGCCGCGATCGTCGAGGCCGCGCTGGCGCTGTTCGCCGAACGTGGGTATGAGGCTGCGACGATGCGGGCGATCGCCGACCGGGCGGGCGTCGCCACCGGTAACGCCTACTACTACTTCGGCTCCAAGGAAGAACTCATCCAGGAGTTCTACTCCCGCAACCATGCCCAGCACGTGGCCGCCTGCCAGGAGCTCCTCGCCACCGAGACCCGCCTGGCGGCCCGCCTCGGCGGCACGGTGCGCGCGCTGATCGGCGTGCTCACCCCCTACCACGGCTTCGCCGGCACCCTCTACAAGCACGCAGCGGAACCCAGCAGCCCGCTCAGCCCGTTCAGCCCGCAGTCCAGCCACGCCCGCCAGGCAGCCATCGCCCTGTACCGGGAAGTCGCCGAAGGCTCCACCACCCGGGCAGACCCCGAGCTGAGAGACCGGCTGCCAGAACTCCTGTGGCTGTACTCGCTGGGCATCATCCTGTACTGGGTCCATGACACGTCACCCAACGGCGCTCGCACATACCGGCTGATCGACGCCACCGTGCCCATCGCCACGCGGCTCATCGCAGCGTCGCGGCTCCCCATTTTGCGCGCGACGCTGCGAGACATCACCAAGCTCATCGACGAGTTCGCCGGGTAAAGACTGGGTCGGCGACGGTCACTCATGTGGGCCGGCTGCCGCGCCGGGGGCCGTGGCCGAGGCGGCCAGGTCGAGGTCGCGGCCGGGTGGCTCTTCGCTGGCGGCAAGCTGATGGGTGAGGTGGTCGAGCAGTGCCAGCAGCGCCGGGTGCTGGTCGGGGTGCCAGTCCGCGCACAGGCGGGCGATGCGGGCGTGACGCGCCCGGGAGAGCGCGTCAAACACCTGGTGCCCGGTCGCCGTGAGCTGGACCGGTTCGCCAGGGTCCGGTGGGACGGCTTGTACATAACCAGGCGTTACGAGCTCGGTGAGCCGCTGCCCGAGGTCGGCGTCCGTGAGGTGCAGCCGGCGTGCCAGGTGGTCACGGCTCATCCCGGGATGCTGGCCCACGCGCAGCAGCAGCCACGTGGCGCGCGGGGCAACCTGCACGTTCGCAGCCGCGGCCAGGCTCGAGTAGATCTCGTGCCGGCGCTCCCGGCTGATCAGCATGGTCAGCGCCCGCTCCATTTCCTGGTCCGAGGTACGGACTGTGGGCCGGGAGGTCGGGGCCAGGGTGTCTGCCGGGTCTGGCGTGCTGGTCGTGGTGCGCAGCGGGACGTCCTTGATCGTCCAGCTGAGCAGGAACGCCAGTGCCCCGAACGGGACACCCACCAGGAACACCGTTTGCAGCGACTTGGCGTAACCGGTGATGTAGCCGAGGTGCACTGCGGCGGGCAGGTGGGCCAGCACCGCCGGACTCGCGCCGCTGGACGCCGTCAGCCCGTGCGGCAGGGACAGCCCGTGCAGGCTGGCCACCAGGTTGCCGGCCAGGACATTGGCGAACACGGCGCCGAAGACCGCTGTGCCGAACGAGCCGCCGATGGACCGGAAGAACGTCGCGCCGCCAGTGGCGGCGCCGAGGTCGGTGTAGCTCACCGCGTTCTGGACCGCGACGACGAGAACCTGCAGCGACGCGCCGATGCCAGCACCGAGTACCAGCATGTACAGCGAGGACAGCCAGTCGTTCGTGGTGACCCCGAGGTGGGACAGCAGGTAGAGACCCAGTGTCATGACCGCGGTGCCGACGATGGGAAAGACCCGGTAACGGCCCCACCTGCTGACCAGCCGCCCGCTGGTGATCGAGGTGGCCAGCAGGCCGGCCATCAGCGGCAGCAGCCGCAGCCCGGAGACGGTCGGGCTGACGCCCTTGACGATCTGCATGTACTGCGGCAGGTAGGCGATCGACCCGAACATCGCGAACCCGACGACGAAGCCGACCGCGCTCGAGGCAGAGAACACCCGGTTGCGGAACAGGTGCAGCGGGATCACTGGCTCGGCCGCACGGCTCTCCGCCCAGACGAACGCCGCGCCCAGGACCACTGCGGCCGCGCCCATGATGAAGATCGGCGTGGATGACCAGCCGTAGGTGACCCCGCCGAGCGAGGTGAGCAGCACCAGGCTTGTCGCCGAGCCCGCCAGCAGCACCGTGCCGAGGTAGTCGATGCGGTGCTGGGCCCGGCGCAGCCGCCCGGGCAGCACCGCGGCGACCACCGCCAGCGCGACAATGCCGATCGGGATGTTGACATAGAACACCCAGCGCCACGACAGGTTGTCCACGAAGAACCCGCCGATCAGCGGCCCGAGGACACTGGTCACCCCGAACACGCTGCCGAACAGGCCTTGGTAGCGGCCGCGCTCCCGGGCCGGCACGACGTCGGCGACGATCGTCTGCGCACCTGTCAGCAGGCCGCCACCGCCGATGCCCTGCACCGCGCGGAACGCAATCAGCTCCAGCATGGAGTGGGCCAGCCCGGCCAGTGCCGATCCGACGAGGAAGATGACGATCGAGGCCTCGAAGAACGTCTTGCGCCCGTACAGGTCGCCCAGCTTGCCCCACAGCGGTGTGGACACGGTGGAGGCCAGCAGGTAGGCGGTCACCACCCAGGACAGGTGTGACAGCCCGTGCAGGTCACCGGCGATGGTCGGCAGCGCTGTCGCGACGATCGTCTGGTCCAGCGCCGCGAGCAGCATCCCGAGGAGGAGCGCGCCGATGATGATGAGCGTCCGGCGCTGGCCGAGGTTGCCGGGCTCGGCTTGCCCGGCGGCCGCTGGGGCCACGCTGTTCGCCAACTGCCCCTCCAGTCCTCGCAGAAACGATTCTGCCCACGTCCGTGTCTGCTCAGGCAAGTCTGTCGTAGCCCTTCGCGCAACTGCCCGGTGGTTGAGCTTCCTGACGCGGTGGTGACGGCGCGACCTCGCCTGGTGGGCGGCGGCGGGCATTGCACCACGTCACCAACCGACCCGCTCGCCGCTGCCACCGGGGCCCAGGCCATGGAGCCGGAAAACAGGGTGTGTGCGGGACAGGCGGTGTGCTTCCATTCGCGCATGGCGTACGACCTGGTCCACCCGCCCAAGGCGCACCCCGGCGAGCGCATCGCCGTTGTCTCACCGTCGTTCGCCGCAGCTGGCGCCTTTCCTGACGTGCACGAACAGGCGATGCGCCGACTGGCCGAGGTGACGGGTCTCGTCCCGGTCGAGTACCCGACCACGCGTGAGGTGGGTGCCACCGCGCAGGCGCGTGCCGCTGACATCAATGCCGCGTTCGCCGACCCGGCCGTCCGCGCGGTCCTCGCGGTGATCGGTGGCGAGGACCAGATCACGGTCATCCCGCACCTGGATGCCGGGCTGGCCCGCAACGACCCCAAGCCGTTCGTTGGGATGAGCGACAACACCAACCTCCACCAATGGTTGTGGGCAAACGGGATCGCGAGCTTCTATGGCGGCTCGTCCCAGGTGCACCTGGGCCCTGGCCCAGGCGTGGACGACGTCCACGCGCGGTCGCTGCGCGCCGCGCTCATCACCGGTGGGATCCTCGAGGTCACCGACCCCGGCGAGTCGGAAGACGTCGGGCTGGACTGGGCCGACCCGCGGGCCTTGGACTCCTACGGTGAGCGCGAGCCGACCGAGCCGTGGGCCTGGTACGGCCCGGCGCGGTCAGTCACCGGCCGTACGTGGGGCGGCTGTATCGAGATCATCGAATGGGTCCTCACCGCGGGACGGTTCCCCTTCGAGCCGGACGTCCTCGACGGCGGTGTGCTCCTCATCGAGACCTCTGAGGAACTCCTGCCCGCGCGCAACATCGGGTGGATCGTCCGTGCACTCGGCGAGCGCGGCATCCTTGCGGCGGTCGATGCGGTCCTCGTGGCCCGTCCGCCCGTGTCCGACTTCACCCGCAGACCGTCCTCGGAGGAACGCACCCGGCTGCGTGCTGAGCAACGCGATGTCGTGGCCGGGGTCATCAGCCGGTACAACCCGCGGGCCGTCGTGTGCGTGGGCATCCCGTTCGGCCACACACGTCCGCAGTGGGTCCTCCCGCACGGTGGCACGGTCACTGTCGACGGTGGCGCTCGCCGGGTTGTCGCCGACTACTCCTAGCCAGCGGACAGCCGAAGGCTCAGGCCGGCGGAGTTTCTGCCGCCAGGCGCGCGAGGGTGCATCGGCCCATCTGGTTCATGGCCGGGTTGGTCTCGGCGTAGTACCAGACCGCTCCCACGGCCTGCTGGAAGGCCCAGGCCTTGCCGCGCTCCCATTCGAGGTCGTCACACCCGAGGTCGTTGCGGAGTACCTGCCGGGGGCCAGCCTCCAGCAGATGCCAGGCACCCACAAGGTCGAGCGCCGGGTCGGCTGGTCCCAGCCCACCCACGTCGATGACCCCGGCCAACCGCCCGCCGGACACGAGCACGTTGCCCGGCATCAGGTCGCCGTGGCTCATCACGTCAGCGCCGCGACGGGGCAGGGCTCGGAACACTTCCCACATGCGGCGCAGCCGCGGCACGTCGAGGAGCTGCCCGCTCTGCTGAAAGCAGGTCTCCATCCAGGTGTCATGAGACCGCAGGTTGCCTCCCCGGCCCTTCCCGCTGAAGGTCCGGCCACCGGTGCCGATGCCACGTACCCCGTGGATGAACTCGGCGAGGTCATGCGCAAAGCCAACCGACTGCCCCGGGTCGTCATCGGTGGCGGTGACCCCGGGCAGCCACGTCTGCACCGACCATGGCAGGGGGTAGCCCGCCCCCGGATCGCCCAGTGCCACAGGTTCGGGGGTAGGGAAGCGCGTGTGTCCCGTCAGTTCGCTGGCTGCCCTAGCCTCGGACTCCAGCCACCTCCTTATCTGACCGGGGTCTCCGGGCTGAAGCGGGAACCTGGCTGCTAGCTGATCGCCGATGCGGAAGATGGCGTTCACTGTCCCCTGCGAGTTCACGGCCCGGATGGGCAGGTCACGCCATGCGGGGAACTGTTCATCCACCAGTTCGCGCGCGGTCTCCAGTGGGACAGCCAGCTGGCCGGGATGCATATCCACAGCGGCAGCGTTGCGCGCTGCGATCTTGTGCTGCAACTGGGTTTTGGCCCTGCCAGCGCCAGCCAATCCCGTGTTGTTCGGGCGCGGGGCGCTCCGCTGACGGCATCGCCTGGTAGCCTCTCGGGCCTGTGAGCACCCCCGGAACCGTTGCAGAAGACGGGGGGAGCGGCCCCGGTGCTCCCGTCGACAATGAAAACGATGTGCTCCGGCTACTGCGTGGCTGGCAGCGCAGCGCATACCAGGAGTACTTCCGCATCCCCCGGCGTGACTTCCTGCTGGTCGCGACGCCAGGCTCAGGGAAGACCGCCTACGCGCTGACCGTCGCGTCGCAGTTGCTCGCCAGGCGTGAAGTCGCCGCGGTCACCGTGGTCACGCCGACCGAGCACCTCAAGTACCAGTGGGCGCGTGCCGCGCACGCCCGGGGGATCGCCCTGGATCCCGCCTACCGCAATGCCCAGGGCCGGGTCTCGGCCGACTACGCCGGGGTGGCTGTGACCTACGCGCAGGTGGCCGCCCACCCGGTGCTGCACCGGCAGCGGACGGAAAACCGGCGCACATTGGTGGTCTTCGACGAGATCCACCACGCAGGCGATGCGCTGTCGTGGGGCGAGGCCGTCCGGGAGGCCTTCGAGCCAGCCAGGCGGCGTCTTGGCCTCACCGGCACCCCGTTTCGCAGCGACACCAACCCCATCCCGTTCGTGACCTACCTCCCCGATGCCAACGGCAGCTTGCGTAGCGTGCCCGACTACGTCTACGGGTACGGGCCCGCCCTGACGGACGGCGTCGTCCGCCCGGTGATCTTCCTGGCCTACTCCGGCGAGATGCGGTGGCGGACGCGGGTCGGCGACGAGGTCGCGGGGACACTGGGCGCCCCGATGACCACCGAGCTGCTCGCGCAGGCGTGGCGGACCGCCCTTGACCCGGCGGGGGAGTGGATCGCCAGGGTGCTGGAGGCGGCGGACCGGCGGCTCACCGAGGTCCGCCGCGGTATGCCGGACGCAGCCGGCCTGGTCATAGCCAGCGACCACGACGACGCGCGCGCCTACGCGGCTCTGCTGCGCCGCCTCACCGGGGAACGCCCTGTGGTGGTGCTCTCCGACGACCGGACCGCCAGCCGGAAGATCGCCAGCTTCGCGGACTCCGGTGACCGCTGGATGGTCGCTGTCCGCATGGTCTCGGAAGGGGTGGACATCCCACGGCTGGCCGTAGGCGTCTATGCGACCAGCGTCGGCACCGCGCTGTTCTTCGCACAGGCGGTCGGCCGGTTCGTCCGTGCACGCCGGCGTGGCGAGACCGCGTCGGTGTTCCTGCCCTCCATTCCCTCTCTGCTTGGCTACGCGGCGGAGCTGGAGACCGAACGCGACCATGTACTGGCCCTGCCTGATGAGGAGAGCGAGGAGAAAGAGTTCGCCGACGCCCAGCGCGAACGCGACACCCCGGACGCTGACCTCACCATGGCGACGTTCCAGGCGCTGCAGGCGTCGGCGCATTTCGACCGGGTCCTCTACGACGGCGGGGAGTTCGGTACCTCGGCCGAAGAGGATGACTTCATCGGCCTGCCCGGGCTGCTCGAACCAGAACAGGTGGCGCTGCTGCTGCGCAAGCGCCGGGCCAACGAGACGAGGAAGGCCGCTGCGCCGCCAGGCACGGGCGCCGGGACCGCACCGGCTGACGCCCCAGATACCCGCGAAACACTTGCGGACCTGCGCAAGAAACTGAACCTGCTGGTCAGGGACTACTACCACAGCTCCGGTAAGTCACACGCCGCGATCCACGCCGACCTCCGCCGGACCTGTGGCGGACCACCACTGGCCCAAGCCACCGCGGCACAGGTCAAGGACCGGATCGAGACGCTTCGCCGCTGGGTCCGCTGAACCCGGCCTGCGGGGCACGCCCTAAGCGGCCGAGGAAGGCCCCCGCGGAGTCATCACCAGCCGGCTGCGGTGGTCCCCGCCGGGGCGCGTGCTGCCCAGGCGCGTCATCGGTGTCGTCTGGTTGCCATGGTCCGAGCCCTGCCGGGCTGGCCTGCACGCGGGAGGCGTCCGGGACGCCGAGGTCGGTGTAGGTGTCCAAGGCGTGCTGCCAGTGCTTACGCGCCTGCCTGAGGTCGCCGGTGGCGTGACAGGCATTGGCAAGTCCTTCATGGGCACGGCCCTCCTGGTAGCGGTGGCCGGTTTGGCGGGCGAGGGTGAGCGCGGTGGAGTGGCAGGTGCGGGCCTGCTCCGGCTGGCCGGTGGCTAGCAGCGTTTCCCCGCTGCCATTGAGGACGTCGGACTCCCCGTCGGAGTCGCCGATTTCGCGGAACAGGGCGAGTGCCTGCTCCTGGTAGTCGGCGGCCTCGCCATAGTGGCGCAGATGGTGACAGACCTCGCCGAGCCTGGCGAGCGCTCGTGCCTGCTCATGTCGGTCGCCGAGGTGATGGGAAAGAGTGAGCGCGTTGGTGTGGCAGGTGCGGGCCGGGTGGGGCTGGCCGGTGGCGAGCAGGGTCTCCCCGGCGCCGTTGAGGGCGCCGGCTTCCCCTTCTCGCTCCCCAATCTCCTGGAGCAGGGCGAGCGCCTGCCGGTGGCTGGCAGCCGCCCCCGGGTAGTCCCCCTGGCGGTGGCAGAGTCCGCCAAGCACGGTCAGTGTGTATGCCTCGGTGCGGCGGTCGCCATGCTCGTGAGACAGCGTGCGTGCCTGCTGCAGGTGCTCTGTGGCCCGCTCGTGCTGGCCGAGCAGGTAGCAGACTTCACCGAGGTTGGCGTGTGCGGCGGCCTCTCCGTGCCGGTGACCGAGATCCCGGAACAAAGAGAGGGCCTGCTGGTCAGACTCTGCGGCCAGCTCGTAGCGGCCTTGCCAGCGGTAGGCCTGGCCAAGGTTGGTCAGCGTGACGGCCTGGCCGACCTGGTCGCCCGCTGCGCGGTACAGGGCGAGCGCCTGCTGATATCGGCTGATGGCCTGTGGGTACCGGCTCTGGTGGAGGTGAGAGACGCCGAGGCTGCCGGATGCCCGGGCTTGCAGCAACTGGTCGCCGATCTTGCGGGCGAGGCTGAGCGCCTGGCGGTAGCAGAAGGTGCCGTCCTGGTCACGGCCCTGCCGGAGGTGGATCTGGCCGAGGTTGATCAGTGTCCGGGCCTGGGCTGCGAGGTCTCCCTGGTCACGAGCGGCTTCCAGGGCGTGTGTGTAGATGGTGAGGGCCTCGGTGTGCCCGAAGGACAGGTAGCGGTGCAGCGTGGCAGCCAGCCGGGTGGTGTGGTCGGGCCAGCCATGGCTGGCGGTATGGGCGGCCATGCTGGTCAGGTTGGCCAGTTCGGTGTCAAGCCAGGTCAGTGCGTCCACCCGGTCGCCGAACTCCGGCGCGGGGGTGTCAATGAGCGGGGGCTGGGGACGGCGGGAGCGTTCGGCGGGGACGATGGTGTCCACCGCGGCGACGCACGTGGCCAGGTAGTAATCGAACAGCCGGGTCAGCGCCGCCTGCCGGGGTGCTTCGCCTTCGTCGGCGGCCGCGAGGCCTGCCCCATACGCCTGCAGCAGGTCGTGCATGCCATACCGGCCCGCGCCGGTGGGCTGGACCAGGTGCGCCCGGGCCAGTGCACCGAGCAGCCGGCTGGCCTGGGGGATGGTGGTGGCGGTGAGCGCGGCCGCGGCGTAGGTGTCGAACCCGGTACCGGGGTGCAGGCCCAGCAGCCTGAACATCCGCACGGCATCGGGGGCCAGGTGACGGCAGGACCACGAGAACACGGTGGCGACGCCGCCATACGGGTCTCCGCCCGCGGACAGCATCTCCAGCCGGTCCTCCTGCCCAGCCAGTTCGGTAGCGAGGTCCGCGAGCGGGGTGTCCGGACGGGCCGCGGCGAGCTCGGCAGCCACCCGCAGCGCCAGCGGCAGCCGCGCACACTGGCCGGCCAGGGTCTGCGCCGCTACGGGGTCGGTGTCGACACGGTCTCCGATGAGGGTCCGCAGCAACTCGACCGCGTCGGTACTGGGCAGCAGGTCCAGGTCCAGGCGGAGGGCGCCGTCACGGGCCACCAGCCCGGCCAGTGAGTCGCGGCTGGTGACGACGACCATGACGGTGGGCGTACCGGGCAGCAGGGGACGTACTTGTTCTTCGGTGGCGGCGTTGTCCAGCAGGACCAGCAGCCGCTTGCCGGCGACCACCGACCGGTAGCGGGCGGCGCGTTCGGCCTCGGCGAGCGGGATGTCCTGGGCGGCCACACCCAGCGCCCGCAGGAACTGGGCCAGTGCCTCTGTGGCCGGCACCGGCTGGGCGGGGTCATAGCCCCGCAGGTTGAGATAGAGCTGTCCGTCGGGAAATTGCGTGGCCACCCGGTGCGCCCACCGCACTGCCAGCGCCGTCTTCCCGACCCCTGCCGTCCCCGACACCGCCGAGACCACTACCGGGCCAAGCGCCGGTCCTGCCGCTGGCAGGCTGGTTCTCAGCAGCAGGTGGTCAAGCACGGCCAGTTCAGCGGCTCGGCCGGTGAAGGCGGCCACGTCGGAAGGCAGCTCCCTGGGCACCGGCACCGGCCGGCGGGCCAGTGCGTCCATGTCGGCCGGGTCGGCCCGCGCCACTTCAGCCGGGGCGGCCAGAGCCGGGTCAGCGGCGAGCACCTGCTCGTGCAACTGCCGCAGGGCATGGCCAGGCACAATGCCCAGTTCGGCGTCGAGCACGTGCCGCGTGTCATGGAACACGGCCAGCGACTCCGCCTGGCGGCCCGACCTGTACAGGGCCAGCATCAACTGGTACCGCAACCCCTCCCGCAAGGGGTACCTGCCCACCAGCCCGGCCAGTTCCGCCGCGACCTCGCCGTGGCGGCCAAGCGCCAGCCCCAGGGCCGCCTGCTCTTCCACTGCCACCAGCCTGGCCTCGCTGAGCCGGTCCCGCTCAGCCTGGGCCCACAGCCCAGCAATGCCGGCAAACGCGGTCCCCTGCCACAACCCGAGCGCGGTCTCCAATGCCTCCGCCGCTCCCGCCAGGTCTCCCGCCTCACGTGCCCTCCGGGCGGCAGTCATCTGGGCGGCGAACACCCCCGCGTCCACCTGGCCCGGGGCTGCCTGCAGTACGTACCCTGACCCGCTCGATGCCAGTACGTGCCCCCGGGCACGTCGGCCGCCCTCGGGCTCCAGCACCGCCCGCAGCCGCGAGACATAGGTGAACAGGGTGCCGTCAGCCGTGTCCCGAGGAGAGTCCCAGACAGCATCGATGAGTTCATGGCGTGACACGGCCTTGCCGGCCGCCTGAGCCAGCACCGCCAGCACAGCCCGCTGCTGCGGCGGGCCGAGGTCCAGCTCCCGCTCACCCCACCAGGCCCGCACCGGGCCCAGCAACTGCACCCGCAGTGACGCCTCATCCCCGGGCATCCCGGACCACCTCGACAAAAATCCCCACCTAGCTGGGAGTCTACGCCGGGCACCGGTTCGTGACCGTCAGGTCAGAAATCGTCAAGAGGATGTCAAGAAGGCACGTGAATACTGGCGCGAGGGATCACTGCCAACTAGACCAGCGGCCACCAGGGGAGTGCCATGCACACGCCACCCTCTGTCGCCGCAGGCCCGCGCGAGATGGTGACCACCTACCCAGGCAGGCCCGACCAGGTCCGTAAGGTCCGCAGCGACCTGCGGCCGCTGCTCAGTGGCTGTCCTGTCGCGGATGACGTGGTCCTCTGCGTGTCCGAACTGGCCACCAACGCGGTCACCCACAGCAACTCCAGCCGGCCGGGTGGCACGTTCACCATCTGGGCCCAGATCTGGCCCGGCGAAGGCTTCCGGGTCGAGGTCATCGATGACGGCGGCCCGTGGCTGGGGCCACCACCTGGCCTCACCCATGGCCGCGGACTCGGTATCGTCGCGGCCCTCGCCCAGGACTGGGGCGTCATCACCGCCCCCACCGCCCGCACCGTCTGGGCCCACCTCGGCTGGCCGGGTGCGTAGGAATGCCACTGCTATTGTTTTACCGAGGCTTGGCATCTAGCGGAGCTACCGGGCAGTAGCTACGATCGGCGGGTGACAAATCCGCCTTTGCCCAAGTTTCCGGCTGGGTTCCATTGGGGTGTCGCCACGTCGGCGTACCAGATCGAAGGTGCGGTCTCCGAGAATGGGCGTGGGGTGTCCATCTGGGACACCTTCTGCCAGCAGCCGGGCCGGATCAAGGACGGGCAGAGCGGGGCGGTGGCCACCGACTCCTACCATCGCGTGGACGAGGATGTCGCGCTGCTTGCCGGCCTGGGTGTCACCGCCTACCGGTTCTCCATCGCGTGGCCGCGCGTCCAGCCTGGCGGCAAGGGCCCCGCCAACGGGGCAGGGCTCGACTATTACGACCGGATGACCGATGCGCTGCTGGCGGCGGGCATCACCCCCGTGCCGACCCTGTACCACTGGGACCTGCCGCAGCCACTGGAGGACGAGGGTGGCTGGCTATCGCGGCAGACCGCACAGCGGTTCGCCGACTACGCGTCACTGACCGCCGATCGGCTGGCCGACCGGATCGGGTTGTGGATCACGCTCAACGAGCCGTTCGTGGTCCTGGCGTACGGGTACGCGCTAGGGATCCACGCGCCGGGCGAGGCGCTCATGCTGGGCGCGCTGCCAACCGCACACCACCAGCTGCTCGGGCACGGCCTCGCCACAGCGGCGCTGCGGGCGGCAGGCGTGTCGCAGGTGGTGCTCACCAACAACTACTCCCCGGCCTGGCCCGCCAGTGACAGTGAAGCCGACCGCGCAGCCACCCATGCCTACGACATCCTGCAGAACTGGATCTTCACCGACCCGCTGCTGCTCGGCCAGTACCCGGACCTGAGCCCTTTCGGGCTCGACGGCTTGGCCTGTGTCCAGGACGGGGACCTGGCTGTCATCTCAGCCCCACTGGATGGCCTCGGGGTCAACTACTACAACCCGACCAGGTTGTCCGCACTGCCAGACTCGCCGCTGCCGTTCCAGTTGCAGCCGGTCCCCGGCTACCCGGTCACCTCGTTCGGCTGGCCGGTGGTCCCAGCAGGCCTGTCCGAGATGCTCAACCTGCTCGTCGAACGCTACGGCGACGCACTCCCGCCGGTGTATGTCACCGAGAACGGCTGCTCGAACGATGACAGCCCGGCGCCTGACGGGGCTGTCGATGACCAGTTCCGCATCGACTACGTGGACGGCCACCTGCGTGCCCTGCACGGCGCGCTCAGCGCCGGCATCGACGTGCGCGGCTACTTCCACTGGACGCTGGCCGACAACTTCGAGTGGAGCGAGGGCTTCACCCAGCGGTTCGGCCTCGTCCACGTCGACCACCAGACCCAGGCCCGCACCCCGAAGAAGTCCTACACCTGGTACCGAGACCTCATCTCTGCACAGAGGCGATCATGACCGACGTCAGGGCCCCGGGCCCCACCCTGAGCCCGACCGCCGAGCCAACCCGCAATGTCGGGAAGCGCTGGATCGCGCTGATCGCACTCGCCAACCTCGGCCTGTACCTCGGGTACTTCGGCCCATTAGAGGTACTGCTGCCCAACCAGGTCCAGGCGATCGCCGGGTCTGCGCACAAGGTCGCCGTGCTCGGCGTGGTGACGGGCATCGGCGCGGCCATCGCGATGATCTCCAACCCTCTCGCCGGGGCACTGTCGGACCGCACCACGGGCCGGTTCGGGCGGCGGCACCCGTGGACGGTGTGCGGAGCGCTCGCGGGCGCTGCAGCCCTCGTCTTCCTGGCTGGCCAGCACACAGTCGCCGGTGTGCTCATCGGCTGGTGCCTGGCACAGGCCGGCCTGAACGCCATGCAGGCCAGTGTGACCGCGGGTGTCCCGGACCATGTGCCGGTGACCCAGCGCGGCGTGGTCTCGGGCTGGATCGGGCTGCCACAGACCGTCGGGGTGGTGCTGGCGGTCGCACTGCTCACCTTGGCGGTCACGGGCAACGCCGGGTATGTGCTGATGGCGGTCCTGGTGGTGGCGTGCGTCCTGCCGTTCGCGCTCACCACCCCCGACCCGCAACTGCCCCGCGCCGACCGGCCACCGTTCGCCTGGGCGGAGTTCGCCAGGTCGTTCTGGGTGAGCCCACGCCGCCACCCCGACTTCGCGTGGGCATGGCTGACCCGCTTCGCCGTCAACCTGGGCAATGCCATGGCTGTCCTGTACCTGCTGTACTTCCTGCGGGACAGGGTCCACTACAGCCGGCTGTTCCTGGGCCAGACGGCTCAGGACGGTCTGCTGATCCTCATCCTCATCTACACACTCGCGGTCGTTGCCACCGCGGTGGTTGGCGGTCTCATCTCCGACCGCACCGGCAGCCGCAAGCGTCCTGTCACCGTTGCCGGGCTGGTCATGGCCGTCCCCGGGGTGATGCTGGCGTTCTGGCCCACCTGGCTGGTCACCATCGCCTCGGCCGTGGTCCTCGGCCTGGGCTTCGGCGTCTACCTGTCAGTCGACCAGGCGCTGGTCACCCAGGTGCTGCCCTCGGCGATGGGACGCGCCAAGGATCTCGGCATTATCAACATCGCCAACTCCGGTCCGCAGGTGCTGGCTCCCGCGATCGCCGCGCCCCTGGTCAGCTCTGTCGGCGGGTACCCGGCGCTCTACCTGACCGTGGCCGTCGTCACCGTGGCAGGCTCGGCGTTTGTCTGGAAGATCCGCTCAGTGCCCTGAACCACCCATTGCGCACACAACGAGGGCGAAGGCTTTCCGTCTGGTTGAAAGCCTTCGCCCTCGTCGTGGTTTGCGTCCATACTGCGCGGGGGCGTTACTGTGCCCCGCGCCTAGCGGTCATGCCTTGCCGAAACTGTCGAATTCCCCGTTTCGCACGCCTCCGATGAAAGCGTGCCATTCGCCGGGTGTGAACAGCAGTGCCGGGCCCTGGGGGTCCCTGCTGTTCCGGACGCCGATCCCGCCGTCTGGCAGATCTGCTACCTCGACGCAGTTGCTGTTGGAGAAGCTCAGGGAACTCTTAACCCAGTTCGGGCCTGAGCCGGGCATTTCCTGGCCCGCGATCGTAGATCTTCCCATGTCCTTGCCTCACTGAATGTCGGTGATGGATAAAGGCGTGACTACATGGCGTACCTTAGCAGCCACACTGCGTAACGGCCGTCTAAGGTGACCGACATCCTAGGGCATGTTTCAACCCAAATTGATGAAGCGCGCCCAAACGGCGCGTTTCGGCTTCGCGACCATACTGACCTGGGCCGACTTGCTAGCGCGCAGCGGTGGTCATGTCGCGGAGAGTTAACGCCCCACTCGGTTACCCGACCACAGCGACTCCGCCGTCTCGAGTATGAGTTCCTTGGAGTCCGCCGGGTCGAGGGATGCGGTGTCGAGCATCTCGAAGGCGACCCGGTGCAGGTAGGTCTCTCTCTCGCCTTCCAGAGAGAAGTCGTTCCGCAAGTGCTCGATGGATACGACGTCCTGCAACATAGCGTCGCTCTGCGACCCGAAACTGAACAGGACGAAGGACTCCGCAAAAACAGTGTGTTTAGCGTCGAGGGGGAGGACCTGCAATGTCACGTTTGGCCGGTCGGCCTCCTTTGCGAGCCGCAGGAGCTGTTCATACATCACCGTGTCATCGCCGATCCTGCGCCGCAGCACCGATTCGTCGAGGACGATAGACAGCTGTGGTGGTGGGTCGCGGTCCAGCACCTGCTGCCGTCGCATCCGCACTTTGACAAGCCGTTCGATCATCCCCGGCGCGATCGGTTCAATACGGCGGTAGGTGGTGATTATGTACCGTGCATATGCTTCGGTCTGCAACAGGCCGGGCGCGACGTCAACATGCCACAGGTCGATCTCAGCCGCCTCGTGCTCGAGACCGATGAACTGCTGGTAGTCCTCGGACAGGTTGTCCGCGTACTCCTCCCACCAGCCCTTGTGGGTCGCATCCTCGGCCAGCGCCAGGAGCAGGTCACGACGCGCTCCGGTGACCCCGTAGTAGTCGAGCAGCCGCTCCACCTCACGTGGCTGCAGGCCGGTCTTGGCCCGCTCGTACCTACTGATCTTGGAAGGCGACCAGCGCAACGCCGCGGCGACAGCGTCCCCGCTCTTGCCCTTGCTCTCCCTGATCTCCCGCAACTCCGCAGCAAGCCTGCGCCGCCGAACTGTCGGACTCCCCGGCACAGTCATCTGGCGTCCCCTCCTCTCCGGTGCCGCCCGAGCGGAACCCCAGGGTGACAGCCAATCCTCTTTTCATAGAAAACGATACCGAAAGTTTCACCGCATCTCACGCGCGGGATCCTGCGAGACGAAACGCGCGCACTCACCAGGATGAATGGATCACACGGGGTGACGCTGAAACCGGTACTCCACCCAGTGGACCGCTTGTTGCCCTTGGCGAGCACGCATCGTCACAGTAACCCCACAAGCTCGGGTTAGCTCCAAGAGCCCTGGTTAGCCTCACGGGCCCTAGCCACTGACGGCAGTCCCAGCACCAGCACGGCCGCGGGAGGGGCGACGGAGCACCCTCACCCGCGGCGGCGGCTTGTGATGAGTGGGACTGCTGTGAAGAGGATGCCTGCAGTTCCTAGAGTGTCCGAAGTCTCTTGACTTGGCTCGGCAGGCACTTACGCCCGGCAAAACGGGTCAATAACTTATTCAATAAGTGCGTACAGCCGGGTGTAGATTGGCTGCTTGGACGCATGTCTGTTAATTGTCTGTGCGGCCTGTGTTCACCCGTGGTACCAGATCTGGTTATTCGTGGTATCGTTGACCGTCTGCACGTTCGAACTGGACCCGTGTGTGGTCGACGCAAGTGCTGCCGAGCTAGCTAGACCTACTCCGGTCAGGCTGAGTGCGACGACAGTTGGAATGATGATCGCTCGCCCGATACGCATGGCTTCCTCCATGGCGATCCCCGAGGTCAGCGGCCTGTGGCTAGACCCGCCGACCTGCGACTGCTTGTTTCCGTCATGTGAGGGGTATTTATGCCTCTCGTACTAATTGAAGCATCAAGGTAACCATTAGACTAGGTTTTGTGGATAACTGAAATCTGCCCAAAAACTAGTACTGGCAAATTGCAAGCAAGAATCGTGCTGTAATGCGTGGGAAGGTTTCCAGGATTATGCACGGCAAGGCGCTCTGCAACTTGCATTGCATAGTGCTAGAAAAGTTGGCAGCTAGGCTCGGCGGACGGTGTTCGAACGCGAATTTATGTACGAAAAACACCGCTTGTTCCGCAAATTTTCTGGTAGTAGAGTGCGCCCATGCCCGTCGTGACCCGAGTTGGTGCACTCATCGGTCGTGACAGTGAGATGGCAATGCTCACTGTGCGTATGCGAGGTGTAGCCCAAGGGCGGGGCGGTTCGGTACTGATCGAGGGTGAGCCTGGAATCGGGAAGTCCTCGCTGGTGCGGGCGGCCCTTGCGGAGACAGCAGACGCCGACTACCAGGTGTTCTGGGGCGCCGGCGATGAGCTTGGCCAGCCATTAACGCTGCTGCCGCTGCTCGATGCGTTGCGGGTGCGGGAGCCCTCTGCCAGCCCCCGCCGGGCGGCGATCGTCCGCCTGCTGCGTGGTGAGGCAGCCGCGGGCCGTGGCACTGACGTGTCAGCCGCGCTGGCAGAGCAGTTGCTTGCGCTCACCGCCGAGGAGTGTGCGGTCCAGCCGACCATCCTGGTCGTTGACGACCTGCAGTGGGCGGACCAGGCTACCGTCGCGCTGTGGGGGCGGCTGGCCAGGTCGGTGCGCCAGACGCCACTCCTGCTGGTCGGCACGACACGCCCGGTACCGCAGCGGGACGACCTGCTCGCGCTGCGGCGGGCGGCGGGTGATGCCGCACGGATCCAGCTCACCGGGCTCAGTTACGAGGCAGTAGCCGAACTGGTCGCGGCCCTGGCAGGTGGCAAGCCCGACGAAGACCTGCTGCGGCTGGCGGACGGAGCAGCGGGTAACCCGCTGTATGTCACCGAGCTAATCGCCGCGCTGGACCGCAGTTCGAGCCTGACCATCACGGACGCGGGGACCGCCGAACTGACGGGCAACCATGTGCCGGACTCCCTGTCCGCAGCCATCGCGGACAGGCTTGGTTTCGTGACCAGGCCGGTGCGTGAGGTGCTGCGCGCCGCGGCCCTGCTCGGAGTTGACTTTGCCGTGCCGGACCTGGCGACTGTGCTAGGCCGGGGTGTGGCCGACCTGATCCCGGCTGTTGATGAGGCGTGCGCGGTTGGCGTGCTGGCCGAGTCGGACTGTGCCCTGCAGTTCCGTCATCCGCTGATCCGCGCCGCGCTGTACGACGAGATGCCAGGGCCAGTGCGGGCGGCCTGGCACCGTGATGCGGCACGCACCCTCGCGGAGGCCGGCGCGCCCCCGGAGCGGGTTGCCCGCCAGTTGCTGTGGGCGGTCGATGGGCTGGGTGGCAGGCCCGAGCCGATTGATGAGTGGATGCTGAGCTGGCTGGCTGGTGCGGTGGAGCCGCTGGTCGCCCAGGCGCCCAAGGTGGCGGCGGAACTCCTCACCCGGGCAGTCGCCTGCTCCCCGGGGGGCTCTGGCCACCGTGACTTCCTGGTGAGCCGGCTCGCTGACGCCCTGTACCGAGTCGGCGACATGGCCGAGGCCGAGCAGGTAGTGAACGGCGCACTCGCGCATGCTGTCGAGCCTGACCTCCTTGTTGACCTGCACTGGACGCTGGCGCAGTGCCGGATCCAGGTCGGCCTGGCCGAGGAGTCGCTGGCCACGCTCAACCAGGCGCTGGCCGCACCCGGTGTCTCGGCCCGGCAGCGCGCGCGCCTGCTCGTGCTCGCTGCGCGGACGCACAGCAACCTCGGTGAGGTCGAGAAGGCTGGCCAGGTGACTACCCAGGCACTCGCCGCCGCAGCAGAGGCGGGCGACAACTGGGCGATGGGCTGGGCACTGCACGTGCTGACCATCGTGACCTCAGTGCGGGGGAGGGCGACTGACGCACTGCCACTGTTCGACCGGGCACTGGCAGTGACCCAGGCTGATCCGACACTGACCGATCTGCGGTTGCTGCTGCAGATCAACAAGGCCGCCACACTGGGAAGCCTCGACCGGTACGAGGAGGCACTAGCAGCGGCCCGTTCAGCCCTCCATCTCGCGGACCAGGTAGGCACGGTGGTCCGGCTGGCTCAGGCCCACAGCAACCTGGGGCAGCTGCTATTCAAAACGGGGCTATGGGACGAGGCCCTGGCCGAAGTGGAGGCCCTGCACGCAGGCCTGAAGGAAGCTGCTGCGGCATGCTGTGACCTCGCCACCGCCGCTGTGATGTACTTCCATCGCGGCGAGGTCGCCGAGGCACGCCGCCGCCTCGCCGATGCGGTCCCGTATGCCAAGCGAATAGGAAACCGGCTGATCGACCCACTGGTGCTCGCCCGCAGCCTCGACTGCGAGCAGGCTGGCGCATTGCCTGAGGCACTTGCCGCGCTGACAGCTGGGTTCTCCGACAGCACTGAGGAACTCGCGCTGATGGAGGATCTGTTCGCCGACGCCGTCCGTCTTGCCATGAAGGTTGGCGAACTTACCACCGCTAAGGCCCTCGCGGGCCACGCCGCTGCGCTCGTCGTCGAGTCAGATACCCCACACCGGCGGGCGAACGCGCTCTACTGCCGCGGTCTGCTGGACCACGACGCAGCAAGGCTGCTCCAGGCCGCTGACTGTTACGCCGACGCCAGCCGGCCGCTGCTATGTGCGCAGGCGCTGGAGGCCGCCGCTGGTGAGTTCGTCCGGGCCGATGACCGGGACCAGGCTCGTATTGCGTTTACGCGTGCAGTGGAGACCTACACCTCGCTCGGCGCTGCCGCTGACGTCGCCCGGCTGCAGGCCAGGTTCCGCGCTCACGGCATCCGGCGCGGCCCGCATTCCAAGCACCGTCAGGCGACGAGCGGCTGGGACAGCCTCACGCCGGCGGAGAGCAAGATCGCATCTCTGGTGCAGGGGGGCCTTTCCAACCCGGAGATCGCCGCCAAGCTGCTGCTCTCCCGGCGGACTGTCGCGACCCATGTCTCGCACATCCTCAAGAAGCTTGATGTCAACTCCCGGATAGACATCGCTCGGGAGGCTGCCTTGCGGTCACGCTGACGGCGCCGCGAGCTCATGTCATGGCGCCCTCCTCGTATGCACCCGGCCATGATCGGCCACAGGCACAGTTGGCTCCCCGGCGTCCGCAGCACCCGCTTGCATCGCCGTACCCATGGTGCTCCTCCTCAGACGGAACATTCGTCCGCCCGGTCGCAGAAGTTACACCGCTGCTGTTCTTACGGTCCCTGGGGAGTTTCCCGGTCCTCATGGCCCAGACCTTCCTCTGTCAGAGATGCCGCAGTTGCCCCTGCTTGAACTGGCCCTGCTGGCCGCGTTCACCGCGGCTGTCTTCCTCCACACTTACGTGGTTGGGGCAATGACGCCGGCGATGATGGGGGATGTTCACCGCCTGCGCCATTGAACCCGCTTGGAGGCGTTTCGCCCCTGGGGTCAATGCTGCGGCAGAGCATGAGGCATGGGCGGAAGGAAGTTGGACAGTCTCTGGAAACCGAGGGGCCACTGCGGGGCGTATTGAGTCCGGGACTTGGAGTAGCTGTCATGGTGCTTGGTGAGCGATCGGGCGATCCGGTTGCGGAGGAACTGGATCGCCTTGCCGATAAGACAGCCCTACCGACCGAGCTGGAGCGGTGCGTGGCCCTCCTGGGCCATCTGCCCAGCACCCTCGTGTCGGGCAGCCGACCGGACTGGGAGAAGTCACGAGCTCTGCTGGGCGTACTGCAGGCGGTGGTCAACCGGGCTTTCGAGTCGGTCAAGGACAACCACAATGATGCTTTCGCGGGTCTGGTCCTTGCCTGTGCCGCTGTCATGGGACTGATAACGGAGCCGCCCGACAGGGACTACAGCCGGTCGCCTGCTCAGATGACCCGAAGGTCATCAGTGGGCAGCAAAGAGGCACGGCAGCTCCTCGCTGCTACCTGGCTCGTACCGCCGCGGGCCAGTGACAAGACGGTGCGCAACAGGTGGGGGGAGATCAGGGCGGCCTTTCAATATGCCCTGCTTCAGGCGCTCGCTGACCTCGATACGCCAGCAGGTGCGGTAGCGCATGCGTCTGTGCCCGAGAGCCTTCGCCTGATCGGTCGTGACAGCGAGACAGCGAGGCTGGTCAGATTCACCCAGGAGCTGGCCAGGGGGCGAGGCCGCTCCGTGCTGATCGAGGGTGAACCGGGAATCGGCAAGTCGGCGCTGGTGCGCTCCGCCTTGGCGCAGACGGGTGCCAGGTGCCAGGTGTTCTGGGGGACTGGTGACGAACTAGGGCAGGCGTTCCCGTTACTGCCGTTCCTGGAGGGACTCAGCATCCGCGAGCCCTCGGCGAACCCCCGGCGGACCGTGATCGTTCGGCTCTTGCGTGGCGAGGTCGCCGCCGACCGTGGCACAGACGTGACGGCCACGATGTCAGAGCAGTTGCTGGCGCTTATCGCCGAGCTGTGTGCGGCGCGGCCGACGGTCCTAGTGGTAGACGACCTTCAGTGGGCTGACCAGGCAAGCATCGCCCTGTTTGGGCGGCTGGTGAAGCTGGTGCAGCAGGTGCCGCTGCTGCTGGTCGGGGTGATGCGGCCGGTGCCCCAGCGCGATGACTTGCTGGCGCTGCGGCGTGTGGTGGGTGAGGCCGGGCGGCTCCAGCTCACCGGGATCAGCGATGCGGCTGTGGCCGAGTTGGTTGCGGCTCTGGCGGGTGGCAAGCCTGACGGGAACTTGCTGCGGCTTGCCGCCGGGGCAGCGGGAAACCCGCTCTACGTGAGCGAACTCGTCGCCGCGCTGGTTCGTGGTGCCAGCTTGACCATTTCGGACACGGGAGATGCTCAGCTGGCGAGCGGCCCCGTGCCGGGCTCGCTGTCGGCGGCCATCGCGGACCGCCTTGACTTTGTTCCAGGGCCGGTGCGCGAGGTTCTGCGGGCGGCAGCTCTGCTTGGGGTGGACTTCGCTGTGCCGGACCTGGCCACCATATTGGGCTGCGGTGTGGTGGACCTGCTACCCGCGATTGACGAGGCACGTGCCGCAGGCGTGCTGGCCGAGTCAGGCAACTCTCTCGGCTTCCGGCACCCACTGATCCATGCGGCGCTGTACGAGGAGATGCCGGTTGCGGTACGCACCGCATGGCACCGTGACGCGGGCCGTGCTCTCGCGGAGGCCGATGCGTCAGCAGACCAGGTTGCCCGGCAACTCCTGCAGACAGTCGGCGACCCTACCCGACCGGGCGAGCCGATGGACGAATGGATGCTGGGCTGGCTGGTCCGCACGGCAGATCCGTTGGTCAGCCAGGCACCGCGGGTGGCGGCAGACCTCCTCAGTCACGCGGTCGTGAGTTCTCCGGTTGGCTCGGCCCACCATGGCTTCCTCGTGAGCCGGCTTGCCGACGCTCTCTACCGTGTCCGGGATGTGACCGGGGCCGAGGAGGTAGCCAGCCAGGCACTGACACAGGCCATTGAGCCCGATCTCTTTGTTGACCTGCACTGGACACTGGCACAGTGCCGGATCCAGGTCGGCCTGGCCGAAGAGTCGCTGGCCGCTTTGGAGCAGGCACTGGCGTCTGAAGGGATCACAGCCCGGCAGCGCGGAAGGCTCCTCGTGCTGGCCGCACGCACGCACAGCAGCCTCGGCCAGGTTCAGCAGGCCGACCAAGCCGCGACCAAGGCGCTCAGTGCGGCAATGGAGGCGGGCGACAACTGGGCGATGGGCTGGGCCCTGCACGTGCTGACCATCGTGACCGCAGTGCAAGGAAAGATGACTGACGCACTGCCGCTGTTCGACCGGGCACTGGCCGTAGCCCAGGCCGATCCGGCACTGACCGACCTCGGGCTGCTGCTGCAGCTCAATAAGGCTGCCACACTGGGCAACCTCGACCGGTACGACGAGGCCCTGTCAGTGCTCCGTCCGGCCCGCCAGCGCGCTGACCAGGTGGGCATAGTAGTCCGGCTGTCTCAGGCGAACAGCACCCTGGGCCAGTTGCTGTTCGATACAGGCCGGTGGGACGAGGCCCTGGCCGAGTTGGAGGTTCTGCACGAAGGTTTGAAGGAAGCCGCTACGGCCTGCTGCGACCACGCTGTCGCCGCCGTGGTCTTCTTCCATCGCGGTGAGGTGGCCGAGGCACGCCGTCGTCTCGCGGCTGCGGTCCCGCTGGGCAAGCGGATCGGGAACCGGATGATCGGCCCGCTGCTACTCGCCCAGAGCCTCGACCGTGAGTACGCCGGCGCACTGCCCGAGGCCCTTGCCGTGCTGACAGCCGGGTTCGCCGACCGCACCGAAGAAATCGGGCTGGCGGAGGAACTGCTTGCCGACACCGTGCGTCTTGCTATGGAGGTGGGCGACCAAGGCACAGCGCGGGCCTTTGCCGCGCATGCCGCCGCTCTCGCCGCTGGGTCGGAGGTGCCGCACCGGCAGGCGAACGCCCTGTACTGCCGGGGCCTGCTGGACCACGATGCCGCCAGGCTGCTCCAGGCCGCTGAGCGTTACGGCGATGCCAGCCAGCCACTGAAGCGCGCGAAAGCACTGGAGGCCGCCGCTGGTGAGTTCGTCCGCGCCGGTGACCGCGTGCAGGCACGCGCCGCGGTCGCTCGCGCTGTGGAGGTCTATGCCTCGCTTGGCGCCGCCACGGACGTCGCCCGGCTGCGGGGTGAGTCTTGGCGCTCAGGCCACCTGTGATGCCTCAGCGGCGCCAAGGCTGGGCGGAAACGCCAGCGTGAAGTACACAGCCTTCCCGGCCAGCGTCTGGTAACAACCCCAGTCCGTGGACAGGGTTGCGACCAGCATCATGCCGCGCCCGGCCTCGGCGTCGTCGGAGGCCTCCATCAGCACTGGCGCCGAGCACGACGTGTCGTGGACGTCAACGCGCAACTGGTCGCGCTGGCAGGTAATGGTGAGCATGATCGTCTGGCCAGCCACGTGCGCGATGGCATTCGTCACCAGTTCACTGGTGAGCAGTATCGCGATGTCTGAGTCGACTGGGATGTGCCAGGCGTGGATGGCTGCCCGCACGTAGCTGCGGGCTTCTGCCGCGGCGGCTGGCCTTGCGGTGAGCCAGTTGCGGCGGGCGCGTTGCACGGTCGGGCGGGTCAACGCCATCGTGTCCATCTGGTCTTCCTTCCCAGGAGGCCCGGGCTGGTCCGGACCGGTCCGCGCAGAGGGGGAGTGACTCTGCGCGGACCGTCTGGGGGCCGGTCAAACGTTGCGAGCGGTGAGGAGCGCCGCTTGCACAACAAATACTCATGCAAGTTGCAGTGACAAACATCGGTCAGCTGACCGATTTTGAGGAGGCCGCCGGCGACGCAGGACGTACTAGCGAGTGGCGATCAGGACCGAGTCGTGGATCGTGACCTCGACGCCCTCGGGAGTGGTCGCGGACCGGGGGCGCGCCTCGCTGACCTCGACCGTCCACGTGCCGTCGAGCATGGCCGCGACATCGTCAGCGGTGTAGAAGGCCTCGGGTATGGGAGGGCGGCGCACACCGCTGGTGAGGTCCGACGGGTGGTGGCCAACCACCAGCAGCGTGCCGCCGGCGCGGACCGCGGCGATCAACGCCGTGAACATCTGCGCGCGTGGCTCCGGGCGCAACTGCATGAACTGCACCGACACGAGGTCGTAGGTGTCCGGCTCGGGCGGGCTGACCAGCAGGTCCACATGACGCCACTCGATGCGTCCGGCCGAGTCCTGGTCGGTCTCGCGGGCGTGCTGGGCCGCCCGCTCCAGCGCGACACCAGAGATGTCGGCCGCCACCACCGTCCATCCCCGGCGTGCGAGCCAGATTGCGTCGGCTCCCTCACCGCTCCCCACGTCCAGCGCGCGGCCCGGTGGCCTGCCCGTGACCTCGGCCACCAGTTGCGGGTTCGGGTTGCCACTCCACACCCGCTGTGAGGACCGGTAGCGCTCGTCCCAGGAAGCCTCATCAGTAGGGGGAGCGGTGTGGTGTGAGTGCTCGCTCATCTGCCTTGTGTCTCCTTGCCATGCGTGCTGAGCCAGGCTCTGGCCCTGGTGGGCGAGGCCTGGCTGAGCCAGGCGTCCTCGATCACTTCGGTTAGTTCAGCCACGCTGAGTTCGCTGATCCGGCTGGCACGCACCAGTACTGACGGGTGGCCGTCAAAGTGCGGTGTGGTGAAGAAGGGCGTGGCCGGGTCCTGGACGAGCGCATGCTTGTCGGACTCTGACGGCACCCAGAAAACGATCACGTCGGTGTAGCGCTCGCCAGTCGCGGGGTCCACAGCGTCGGGACGTGGGGTGCGGAAGAACACGAACGACTTGCCGCCGACCTGGTAGATGGGGTTGCGGTACTTCGAGCCATGGATGACCGATACATAGGGCATGCGCGACGCCAGGTCGTGGACGTCCGCAACGTTGGCGCGGCGTGAGCTCGGCGGCATGGCCACCAGCCTAGGAGGCCGGTGATGGCATGATCGGCGCAGCGCCCTTCAGGCGGCCCGGAGGCGAGCGAGAGGATAAGCGGCGTGCCAGACCACCTCGTGCAGTACTCAACCGACCATGGGATCGCCAGGGTCGCGCTTGACTCCCCGGCCAACCGCAATGCGCTGTCGGCTGCGCTGATGTCACAGCTCGGCCAGGCACTGGCCGACGCCGCGGCCGACGATGGGGTGCGCGCGGTCGAGTTGACCCACACCGGGCCCGCGTTCTGCGCCGGGGCTGACCTGAGCGAAGCCCGCCAGGGCGGGATGGCGGCTGGCACACAGTCGCTGGCCGCCATGCTGAGACAGCTCGTGTCCATGCCGAAACCGGTGGTGGGGAGCATCGACGGGCATGTCCGGGCCGGCGGGATGGGGCTCGTCGGCGCGTGCGACATCGTGCTGGCCGGGCCCTCGTCGACGTTCGCGTTCTCCGAGGTGCGGCTCGGCCTTGCGCCAGCCATCATCTCCCTGACCACGCTGCCGCGGCTGTCGCCGCGCGCCGCGGGCCGCTACTACCTGACCGGGGAGACGTTCGGCGCGGCGGACGCGGCACGGATCGGGCTGGTCACCGAGGCCGTCGAGGACATCGACTCAGCCACGCTGGCTCTCCTGGACGTACTGCGGGCCGCCTCCCCGCAGGGCCTGGCCGCGACCAAGGCGCTGCTCACCCCCGGGCTGCTGGACGGCTTCGACGACCGAGCGGAGACCCTGATCGGGCGATCCGCCCAATTGTTCGCCTCTGACGAAGCCGCCGAGGGAATGGCGGCGTTCCTCGAGAAAAGGCCGCCCCGGTGGGTAATGCGGCCTGAAATCGATTGAATGGCGATACCCACGAACACGGATAGGCTTGCTGCCTAGAGTTGGGACCGGCACGGCGTCGTGGAGCGTGGGGAGACAGTCGTTATGGGCGAAGCTGCTCTCTGGCGGCTTGGGCGGTGACACGCGGGTCAGCGGCATTCGAGGCTGACCTGGCCAGGCTGGGCGACGGAGCAGACCGGGCACGGATCCTGCTCCAGGGGCTGGCCTGGGCGAAGGGCTCCGGAGCCCCTCGCGACGTCTGGGTCGTTGTTGCAAATGCCCTGGCGGGCGAGTCCTCCGTGAGCGACACGGATGTGCGGTGGCTGCTGCGCAGGGCCTCCTCCGCTGTGGTGACCACGGACCGGCCTGGCTGGCCACCGGCTTACCGGCTGGCGGACCAGACGCTCGCCACGTCCCTGCGAGACGCCGCCTCGGCCGGCCATCTCCTGGCTGAGCAGGCAATCACGGACGCACTGCTTGCCACGGTGCCGGTGGCGGGCAACGGCCAGCATGACTGGCTGTCGGCTGACCCCTACCTGCGGGCCCACCTCGCACAGCATGTGGCCGCTGCCGGGCACTCCGCCCTGCGCGCGCTGGTCGCTGACCCGGGCTTCCTCGCCGTGGCGGACCCAGCCATTCTCAGCCCGCTGCTCGGCCCCGTTGCCTTGGCGCAGCGCGACACGGTGCGTGCCTACCGGCGCATCCGGACCATTCTGAGCGACAACCCCCACGCTAATGCCGCCTACCTCGCCGAAGCCAATTTCGGCCTCCCGGGGTCATCGGCGCCCCCAGCCCCGGACACCGGTATCCGCCCGGTCTACCGGACGCTCCTGGCGGCGGTGCGGCGGGACGACAGCCTGGTCACCCTCGCTGGCCACACCAACCTCGTGAACCTGGTGGCGTTCGGTACCTGCCCGGACGGGCGGCTGCTGCTGGCCTCGGGCAGTGACGACTCCACCGTGCGGGTGTGGGACCCGCTCGCTGGTGGCCTCGTCTGCCCGCCTATCACCGCACACTCCGACGAGGTGTGGTGCGTGAGGTTCGGTACCTGCGCGGATGGCCAACTGCTGCTCGCCTCCGCGAGCAAGGACAAGACGGTGCGGGTGTTTGACCCCGTCTCCGGATCCCCTCTCATCGAGCCGATCACCGGCCACGCCGAGCGGGTCTACGCGATAGCGTTCGGCCGGTGCCCGGACGGGCGCCTGCTGCTTGCCTCAGGTAGCGGGGACAACACAGCCCGGGTGTGGGATCCGCTCACGGGTGAGCCCGTTGGGAAGGCCCTGGTCGGCCACGCCGGGCGTGTCCGCTCGGTGTCGTTCGGCAACTGCCCGGACGGGCGGCTGCTGCTGGCCACCGGAAGCCCCGACGGGCCGGTGATGGTCTGGGACCCGCTCACCAGCACCCTGGTGATCCCGCCGATCACCGGCTACTCCGGGACCGTGTACTGGCTGTCCTTCTGCCCCGGTCCCGACGGCGGGCTGCTGCTGATGACCGGAGGCATCGACCGGTCACTGCGGTTCTGGGACCCGCTCACGGGCGACCCGGTGGCCGAGCCGTTCCCCATGCTCACCGGCCCGGTGAACTGCCTGGCGTTCGGCACGAACGGGGACGGGCAGCCGCTGATGGCCTGCACGAGCGGCGACTCGACGATGCATGTGTGGGATCCGCGCGACGGCACCCGCAAAGTTGCGACGCTGATCAGCCACGCAGGGCGGGTGGATGGCCTGGCGTTCGGCCTGGCGCCGGGCAGGCGTCCGCTGCTCGCCTCCGCCAGCGGCGACCGTACCGTGCGGGTCTGGGACCGGTTCGTCAACGCGCCCGCCGAGCCGGGCACGTCCGAGTGGGCGTGGGTGAGCTCACTCGCTTTCGGTGTGGCGCCGAGCGGGTCGCTCCTGCTCGCCTCGGCCAGCGGTGAGAAGGCGCTGAACATCTGGGACGCGCGCGCGGGCGCGCTGGTGGCAGGCCCGATCACCGGCCACGTCGGCTGGGTTGACTCGGTTGCCTTCGGCGTCACGAACACTGGGCTGCTGCTGCTCGCGTCCGCTGGTGGCGACAAGTCCAGCGGCGACATCACGGTCCGGGTGTGGGACGCGCTGACCGGCGAGCTCGTCACCGGTCCGTTGACCGGCCACGATGACGCGGTACGGGCCGTTGCATTCGGCACCACCGCCCGCGGGGACCTCCTCCTCGCCTCCGCCAGTGACGACGGGACCGTCCAAGTCTGGGATCCGCTCACCGGTGAAGCCCTGGGGCGCCGGATCACCGCACACGCCTACGGGGCCGACACCCTCGCCTTCGCCAACGCGGGCCGCCGGGGGAACCTGGTGCTGGCCTCCGGTGGCGGAGACGCGGCGGTGCGGCTGTGGGACCCCCTGACCGGAGCGCCGGTAGGCAAGCCACTCACCGGTCACAAGAGCAGGGTCCGGGCGGTCGCGTTCGGGGCCGCTGGCGGGCGGCTGCTGCTGGCATCAGCCAGTGACGACAAGACCGTGCGCGTCTGGCGGCCGCTGGCCGGCAGACCGGCCAGGAAGACCCTGACCGGTCACACCGGCTGGGTCTCCGCGGTGGCGTTCGGCACCGACCCCGGAGGCCGGCTGGTGCTGGCGAGCGGTAGCGGAGACCGGACGGTCCGGGTCTGGGATCCCGTCAGCGGCACGTGCACCCTGACGGTCCAGCGTGAGTCCATTGTCCGTGCACTGGCCGTCACCGGCCTGACCCTGGCGATCGGTCAGGAGGAAGGGTTCTCCGTCATCGAGCTGGACCCCGCGGCGCACAAGCTCGCGCGAGTTCACTCGTCATAGTGGGTGGGCGGGTAGGGATCCCGCTCGCCCTTGATTTGCAGCTCGTCCTTGTCGGACTCGCGGCGGATCTCGGCCCGCGCCTCCTGGAACTCGGTTGACTCGGTGATATCGAAGTCTGGCGGTGCATCGGTCGCCGGGGGCACCTCGTCCGGGTCGTAGTCATCCAGACCGGCCGCTACCCGCTCCTCCTCGGTCAGGCGGGCAAGACGCTCGTCGTCCAGGCGGTCTGGTGCCCCGCCGTGCTCACGGCGGTCACGGTGGAACTGCTCGGCTGACTGGTCTGAGCTGTCTTCGGTCACTCTCACCAGTATTCCCACGTCACGGGAGTACGTGAAGACCCAACCCAGGTGAGTTGCCGTTTCAGGTGGAGCCGACGGCGGTAGGGATGGGTGGGGGTGAGCTCGCCGCCCCTCGGTGGGCCGCCCCGACCACAGCGACGCGTGGCTGCTCAACAGGAGGTGAGCAACGTATGACTCAACCCG
>DASYYE010000142.1:0-3341 GCA_035946955.1 Streptosporangiaceae bacterium
CTTGAGGCCCCGGTCCCGGCCGGCCTGCCGGTCCGCGGGGAGCCCAGCGGAGCAATGGCCCGGGACGAGACGGTACCCGGGGGGCTCACGTCCGGGGACGTGCACCGTTTGCGGCCGCGCCCACTAACGTTAGCCACTCGCGACCAGCGGCATGTGCGGACCTTTCCCAACGCCGGGTCCTCTGTATATTCATGCAGCTTTGACCGGCCGACATGGTTCCAGTACCGAGGTGTGCGGCATTCCCGGGCGCGCGCGTAACCGGCGTTCGGGACGCCCGGGCAATTGATCACGAACTGGCCGAGGACGACGCAGATCGCGGCGATCTGCGCTTGATTGCGTCACGGTCTCGGGAGAGACGATCCGTCCCGGCTTGAGGTTCTAGGCCGCGAGTGGACAGATAGGGCGCGGTCTCCGAAAACCTGCGTCCAGGCCGCCCCGCGGGGTTGCGGGGCGGCCTGGACGGCCCTAGCTGCGAGGGTGCGTGCCGGGCAACGGGCGCCGTCGGTCAGGCTCCCTGGGTGTACAGCCATTGCAGGACAGCGTCGGCGACGTCCTTCCAGCCGTGGTCGATGGTCAGCGAGTGGCCGCGGTTCTGGAACTGCTCGAGTTCGGTGACGGCGGTGGAGTGGCGGTACTGCTTGAGGGTCGAGCGGGTGACCACGTCCGGGACGGTGTGGTCCTGGGTGCCGGAGATGAGCAGCAGCGGGCCGCGAGTCTGGTTGGTGGTGTCTACTGCGGCCTGGGAGTGGGGGGTGAAGTTGGCCGTCGCGGCCTCGAAGAACGGGCGGGCCGGGCCGGGGATCGCCCATGTGTTGTACAGCTGGCGGGATTCTTCTTCGGTGAGTGCGTTGCCGAAGCCGAACTTGAACTGTTTTTCTGTGAGGGTGACGGATTTGTGCAGGTTGGCGGGGTTGCGGAGTGCGGGCAGGGCCGCGCGGATCTGGGCCGGCGGCAGCGGGAGGACGCCCTTGATCTGGGTGGGGTCGATGGCGACGGCGGCGGTGCCGATGCCCTGGCCGAGCAGTTTCTCGGCGATCAGGCCGCCGAAGGAGTGGCCGATGATGACCGGGCTGGCATCGAGCGCGTCGATGATCTTGGTGTAGTGGGCGGTGATGTCGTCGATGCTGGTGTTGGCGACCAGATCGGGCTGCTGCCGGGCTTGTTCGACGGTGTCCGGCTCATTGGGCCAGCCGGGAGCGACGGGGGCGTAGCCGGCCTGGGCGAACAGCTCCAGCCAGGGAGTCCAGCTGGTGGCGTGCAGCCATAGTCCGTGGATGAACACGACGGGGGTGCGCGGTGCGGTCATGACGTTTCCTTTCGGTGCGGACTTGAATCGGGGTGTGCGGATGGTCAGGCGTGCGCGGCGTTGAGGATCACCTGGGTGACGGTGCCGGGGTTGGAGACCATGGACAGGTGCGGCGCGTCGACCTCGGTGGTGTGCGCGTGCGCGCGGATGGCCATGAGCAGCTGCTCGGCCGGGGGGATGACATGGTCCGCGGTGCCGACCACGGCCCAGGACGGGATGGCCTGCCAGGCCGGGGTGCCTGAGGCATCGGTCAGCGTGCCGGTCGCGAGCGGGCGCTGGCTAGCCGCCAGCACGGCGCCTTCACGCGCGGGCAGCCCGTTGGCGAAACAGCTGGCGAACACACCCGGCCTGACGTAGGCGTCGAGGTCGCTAGCGGGTGCGCCGGGGATCGGCGCGAAGGTGAAGACGTTCGTGACGTCCGCAGGCGGGACCGCGAGGCAGGATCCGGGCTGAGCGCCGGTCAGGCCCTGGAGGGTGTCGCCCCGGGCCGGGATGTAGGCGTCGACGTAGACCAGGGCCTTGACGTTCGGGTTGCCGGCGGCGGCGTTGGTGATGACCATTCCTCCGTAGGAGTGACCGACCAGCACGACGGGCCCGGAGATGGTGCCCAGGAAGCCGGCCAGGGTCCGGGAGTCGTAGGTCAGGCCCTGCAGCGGGTTGGGCGGGACGTCGACGGTGTAGCCGTCGTGCTGCAGCAGGCGCACGACGCCGGCGAAGCTGGAGTTATCAGCCCAGGCGCCCGCTTCGATCACCACGGTCGGCTTCGCCGCCGAGGCGGGGGATGTTCTGACGGACGCGGACGCGGACGCGAGGTGCGCGGGCGCCAGGGCGGCCGCGGTGAGCGTGATGGTAGTGGCGGCGAGGCCGAGGATGGCTGGGATGGGGCGGCGGAGCGAGAACATGACAGTTCCTTTTCTGTTTGCGCTGCTGCGCTGGGCGGAGGGGGGCGACCGATCGCCTCCGGTAGGCAGGGCTGTTTTTCGCGGTGAGAGAAGCGCGCCGGGCGCGGAGTGCCGCTTCGAAAACAAGGTGCTCAGCTGCTCGTACGCTTGTCTTTCTCGGCTGAGAGGCCGCCTGGCGGCGGGTCGCCGGCCTGGAGCGCCTTGGCCGCGCCGGGCGGGACGGTGCCGGGGAAGTTGACGTGAATGCCGAGCAACTCCGGAGGTGCTTGCCGCGTCATCACATCAGAGACACCCCCGCCCCAGTCGCCGCCTTGCGCCGCGGATCGTGTGTAGCCGAGGCTCTGCATGAGCACGGCCTGGGCCCGGGCGATGCGGGCGGGGTCCCAGCCGGCCTCCTGCGGCTGAGCGGCCTTCCGGGCGCGGTCTGGGTGGCGCCGTTCCTGGCTGGACGCGCCACCGCTAGATCGCTCAGAGCGTGCCGGTGGCGGTGGACCACAGCTGGTTGACGGGGACGTTGCCCGGGTTGCCAGTGAGGTGCTGCAAGATGATCGGCGTGACCAGCTGGTGAGCCGGGTTCCCCAGGATGGTCATCACGAACGGGTGGGTGAAGTCGGTGGTCGACGCGTTGATGATCGAGTAGTCGCCCTTTATTTGCGAGTCCTTGAAGTCCAAGATCCACACCGTGGTGTCCGGGGTGCTGCACGGCTGCAGGCTCAGGGCCTCGTCTTGGTAGGCGGTGGTGGCGATGCCCGAGCACAGGCCGGTGGGGTGGCCGTAGGGCGCGTACTCGAGCTGAAGGGCGAGATAGCCCGGGCCCCCGAAATAGCTGGCGACCGCGGCGGACACCATGCCGTTGGCAAGGAAGTAGGACACGTTCACCGGACCGTGTGTGGGGACGGTGAGGTCCTCACCAGGGTTCCAGCCGGCGGCCGGGCTGACGATCGTGGGCACGCCGCGCAGCGGGATCCCGAAGAGCACGGTCTCCACGAACCCGGGGTACGCCGCGCTTCTTGGCGTCAGGCAGTTATTGCCACACTGCGGGGTGGCGGCGCTCGCCGCCACCGTCCCCGCCGTGCTGAGCCCGCCGGCCAGCGTCAGTACTGCGGCGGCGGTGAGCGCTTTGCTCTTGATGG
>DASYYE010000143.1:0-40412 GCA_035946955.1 Streptosporangiaceae bacterium
CGGTCGTGTCCGGCGGCTGGGTGTCAGGCACCGCGGCGCCCCGTGGGCGGACAGCGGAGGTATGCCGTCCCGGCCCGGCCAGCCCGGGGTTGGTGTTCGAGAGCGTGGGCAGGGACTGGGCGGTGCGCGCCGCTGCGAGGGGCAGGTGCACGCGGGCCACGCCAGCGCTCCCCCGCTGCCACACCGCCACGTCGCCGTCGCTGGAATGCGTGGCGCTCAGCGGCGCGCCGGTGTCGGTGACCTGGACCAGCCCGCCCCGCGAGGATGCGCCCTCCGGCGCGGCAGCGCCAGGCAGCCGGACGGCCACAAGGCCGCTCGCGGGGACCAGGTGGGCCGGGTTGGCCAGGATGTTGTGACCGTGAGCGCCCCCAAGCAGGCGAAGAGCGGCCTGGTTGCCCGACCCCAGCAGCCGTGCGCCGCTGGCCTGCGAGTAGTGCCACACCTGGACGGACCCACCCGTCCCCCGGGCAGTCAGGTCAAGCCCGCCGTCCGCGCTCGGGTGCAGGTCGGCAAGCTGCCCGCCGAAACGGTGCACGACCGCCAGCGAGCTCCCGGTGATGTCCACCAGGTCCGGGCCCTCGGCAGCCAGGACCCGCCCTCCTGCGGCCACGGCTGAGGTCACCTCAGCGGGGACGGTCGCGGTCCGCTCGAGACGGCCCGAGGCCGCATCGAACACCGACACCCGTGTGGGGCGCTGCGCAGGACCGAGGTAGCTGGTCAGCGTGACCGTGCCGTCAGCACCGCAGCCAGGATCGAAGTACGCCAGCGACACGCCACCCGCGATCGGCCGGACAGCACCGGAGCGCACATTGACCGCATACGCCAGTGCGCCGGAGTCCATGCCCTGCTCACTGTTGTTGACACTCCAGGGGGCGATGACCACCACCACGGTGCGCCCATCGCCCGTCAGGCACTGCTGCCCGATCCAGCGCCAGTCCCCGCCACCACCCGGCGCGACCGTGGCCAGCGCGCGCCACCGCCAGCCTGACCAGGCCGACGCGGTATAGAGGTGGTACCCGGCCAGGTCACCTGCGCCATAGACGGCCAGGTCCTGGCCTGCCCGCGGCGGGAGCGTGCCGGCCTTGACCGCCGAGCGATGCGCGGTACCGGCAAGAGCCGGGTCAGCACGTGCGACCCGCGCCACGGTGGCGCCCAGCACCGGCCCGGACGGGGCCACAGCGGCCATGCTGGCTGCGGCAATGGCCGCCAGCAGCGCGCTCCACCGTCCCCGCTGCGGTTTCGGTCTCGGCTTGCCCGGCCAAACATGCCGGGTGCGGTGATGGCTCGTCCGATAGCGGGTGTGCATGGGCACGGCAACCTCGTTCGAATGGGCTATTCCAGCGACCGGGTCGTGGTCGGAGGCACCCATTCTCAGGGCCGGGCTGGTTGATTCACGTCGCGCGATAATGCGTAATCAATGAGGCAACAATGGGCGAGGCTGGGCTTGCGTCCGGCCGCAAGACACGCCCTTCAGCCCGTCGGGTGCCCCCGCCAGCAGGGCGTAGTCGCGGAGGCAGAGCCCCCACCGCGGAACTGGAAGTCCGCCGACGCGCTCAGGCAACCCCCGTTCGTCAGCAGAATGTCGCCGTAGACGGTGGTCAGCACACCGACCCGGAAGCTCGCGTAGGTTCCGTCGGCCGGACGCGAAATGCGGATGGTTACCCACCCCAGTGATGGGACATTGAACGCAGGCATGGGGGTCGCACGCGCCCAGGCGGCATGACAGTGCGCCGAGTACCGCAACTCGATGAGCCCGACGTCCGTCCCTGCCCGGCGCAACACCCCGGCGATCGTGACGGTCCTGTCCAGGCGCAGGTCCGCTTGGGCGGCGGTGACAGCATCGGGCCCACAACCGGACTCTTTCGGGTCGTTGCCGTCGCTTAATGTGACCGGCACCAGCTCGGTGGTGGCGGGCGAGCGCGCGAGACCCGCCTGCCGCGCACCAGGCTGCCTGGCCTGGGGCGCGGGCGAGCGAGAGCCAGTGAGAGCCACCGCGGCGGCTCCGGCGGCCAGCACTGCGACAACGACAGAGAGCGCCACCATGGCACGGCGCGACAGCGGAAGCCGGGCGAGCCGGGCGAGCCGGGCCGCCAGGCCAGCGTGGCCAGGCAGTCCGCTGCCCGCGGGACCGGCCATGGACGGCGCAGGTATGCCGCTGCCCGTGCCAGCCGCAGTCTGGGCATCAGTGTCAGCCTCGTCGGTGCGGTCCTCGCTGGCGGGCAGCTCTGCCTGCGGTCCATCGAGCCGCTCCACGAGCCCCAGCCACCGCGCCCGCCATTCGTCACAGTCCCCGCCGCACGCGCTCACATACGCGAGGACCACTGGCAGTGATGCCAGCTCCCGGCCGCTCGCAGCCCGCGAGAGCATGGTCGCCGAATAGTTGGCCTTGGCGGCCAGGCTCCGGTAGCTGGGTGAGCCCGCCGCCTTGCGCAGGGCACGCAGGTCGCAGGCGAACCGTGCCAGCGGGCCCGAGTCGGCGTCAACGTCGCGCTCCGGTCTTCCCACCGTGCCACCTTGCTGGGGGAACGGCACCGCCGTCAACACCTGGCTGGGCGCGCAACGTCCACCGCCTCAGGTCAGGCAAGGTCGTCAGTGGGCGGTCAGGGTCGTCAGCGGGCGGTGACGGTCGTCAGCGTGCGGTCAGGCTCCCGGCTAGCGGAGAGAGGACTCCGTCAGGCCCGAGCACGGAGACCTTCTCCGCTATATCGAGCGCTGGCCGCTCTGCCGCCGGGACCGCCGCCGGCGTGCCGACATAGAGCCATCCGAGGAGCTGTTCGTCCGGGCCCACGCCCAGCAGGTCACGCACGGCCGCTGAGCGGCTGGGCTCCCCCGTGCGCCACATAGCCCCCCACCCGCGGTCGTGCAGCAGCAGGGCCAGGTTGTGCGCCATGGCCACGGCCGAGGCGAGCTGCTCCCAGGGCGGCACCTTGGGCACGTCCCTGGGCGCGCAGATGATAGAGACGAGCAGTGGTGCGCGCAGTGGTTTGGCAGCGGCCCGCGCCCGGCCCGCCTCGTCGTCATCGGGCAGGTCAGCGGCGAAGGCGTCGCCGAGCGTCTGACGTGCCTCGCCACGGACCAGCACCAGCCGCCACGGGCGCAGCAGGCCGTGGTCCGGGCCGGTAGCCGCGTCCGTGACCAGCTCATAGACCTCCTCATCGGAGGGGCCTGGGTCGCTCAAACGGGTAGCGCTGCGCCGTCCCCGGACAGCATCAGCCAGTTCCATGCCTATCCCCTCGTGTGCCAGCCTCTCCCATGATCAGCCGGTCCTCCGTGACCACCGCGGTGACCAGTTCCGCCGGGGTGATGTCGAATGCGTAGTTCAGGGCCTGGGTCCCGGCAGGGGCTGCTGGGACGTCCAGCACGTGCGTGACCTCATGGTCCGCGCGCTGCTCCACGGGGATCCCCGCGCCGTCGGGCGTCGCCGGGTCGACGGTGGACTCGGGCGCCGCGACCACGAACGGGATCTTGGCGCGGTGGGCGGCGAGCGCGAGGCTGTAGGTGCCGACCTTGTTCGCCACGTCGCCATTGGCGGCGACCCGGTCGGCGCCCACCACCACCGCGTCAACGAGCCCCTGACTGATGAGGAACGGCCCGGCCCCGTCACAGACCAGGTAGTGGCCAATGCCGAGCTGGCCCAGCTCCCAGCAGGTCAGCCGCGCCCCCTGGAGCAGCGGCCGGGTCTCGTCCACGATGACGTGGCTCAGGGCCGACTGGTCATGCAGGGCCCGGATGACCCCGAGCGCCGTCCCCCAGCCGAGCGCAGCCAGCGGGCCGGTGTTGCAGTGTGTCTGCACCCGCAGCGGCTGCTGGCCGCACACCTCCCGCAGATAGTCCGCACCGCGTTCGCTGATGCGGTGGCTGGCCTGCACCGTGGCCGCCACCGAAGCCAGGGCCGCCGCCTCGACGGCGCCGGGCCCCTGCGGGATCACGGCCGCCGCCGCCTCGGCCTCGCGACGGAGGTTGACCGCGGTCGGCCGGGCGGCACTGATCCGCTTCACCTCCGCGGCCACTTGCGCGTCGTCCCAGCCAGACTCCGCAGCTAGCCGGGCTACGAGCGCGACCCCGAGTGCCCCGGCCGCGCCGAGGACCGGGGCGCCGCGGATGGCCAGCCGGATGATCGCATCCACCAGCTGGTCAACCGTGGTGATATGGAGCATGCGTGTCTCGTGCGGTAGAGCCGTCTGGTCGATGGCGACGATGTGACCATCTCGCCATCCGATGACTTCTGCGGCCGCGTCAGGGCCCGCCACGGGGGAGTCCATGCGGTGAAGCTACCCGAGGTGCAAGAGTGGAGGAGCGATGCTGCTTGGGGAGCTCCGTGAGGAGGTCGTCCGGGTCTGCGGGCACCTTGCCGCGGCTGGCCTGGTGGTCGGGACGTCGGGCAATGTGAGCGTCCGCGAGGGCGACCTGGTTGCCGTGACTCCCAGTGGCCTGGACTACGCGGAGCTGACCGCGGACCTGGTAGGGGTGCACCGGCTGGACGGCACCGCGGTGGCAGCCTCCCTCCAGCCCACCAGTGAGATGCCGCTGCACCTGGCCGTGTATGCCAGCACCGATGCGGCCGCGATCGTCCACACGCACTCCCCCGCCGCCACCGCCACCTCCGCGCTCTGTGACGAACTGCCGCCCATTCACTACTTGGTGGCAGCCTTCGGCGGGCCGGTGGCTGTCGCCTCTTACGCAACCTACGGCACCCAGGAACTGGCGGACAACGTCGCCGCCGCGCTCCGTGGGCGCACGGGCTGTCTCATGGCCAACCACGGGGCGCTCACCATCGGGCCCGACCTCACGACCGCCCGCACCCGCGCCAGCTACCTGGAATGGCTGTGCGACGTGTACCTGCGGGCGGCAGCGGCTGGGACACCCCGGCTGCTGCCGCCCGAGGAGATCGACCGGGTGGTGGGCAAGCTCGCTGGCTACGGCCAGAAAGCCCCGCGCTGAGGCACTGTCGCCCGGCGGCTCAAGACCCGGTCAGGTCGGCCGGCTGAGCCTCGGGCAGCTGGGAGGGCTGCCTGGACCGGCTGACCAGTGTCAGCAGCGGGCCGGTCATCAGGGTGGTCACCAGGGCCATCAGGACCAGGACCGTGAACAGCCGGGTGCCAATGATGCCTGCTTGGAGGCCAACGGTCAGGGCGATCAGTTCGGTGAGGCCCCGGGTGTTGACGAGCACCGCGGTGATAGTTGACTGGCGGTGGTCGAGCCCACTGAACCGGGACGCCCCATACGCCGGCCCGAGCTTGCCTGCGGTGGCGATCAGGCACAGCGCGGCGAGCAGGACCAGGTCCTGGGCGTGCAGCGTGCCGATGACCACCGAGAGCCCGGTGATGACGAAGAAGAGCGGGAGCAGTACGCCGCCAGCCGACTCCATGAACCTGAGCACATCCGCGTCTGGTGCCTGGCCCTGCCTGCGCATCGTCATCCCGGCCAGGAAACCCCCGAACACCGGGTGCAGGCCGAGCGAGGCGGTCACCCAGGCGCTGCCGATGGCCAGCGTCAAGGCGATCGGCACCTGGCCGGCCAGCAGTGACCGCGACTGTGCCTGCCACCAGCCAAGCACCCGGCGCACCACCACGAGCATGAACACCACGAAGGCCAGGATCAGCACCAGCGTCAGCCACCATGGCCGGCCACTCGTCGGCTTGGCCTCGGTCATCGCCACGGCCAGCATCACCCAGGCCACCACGTCCATGGCCCCTGCGGAGGTCATGGCGACGATGCTCGCGGGGAGGCCGGCAATGCCGCGTTCCCGGACGATCGCCGCCAGCACCGGCAGTGCGGTGATGGACGTCGCGACCCCCATGAACAACACGAACCCGGCCCCGCTGACATGTGGCCCAAAGGTGCCCGTGCCGGAGCCGAACGCCCAGGCGAACCCCGCGCCCAGCGCCATGGGGACCGCGAAGGCAGCCACTGCCACGGCCGGGACGGCTTTGGTCAGGCCACGGACCCGGCGCAGGTCGATCTCGTACCCGACCACGAACATGAAGATCACGACAGCGACCTGGGAGAGCACGGTCAGGTAGGGCACGACCGCGGCGGGGAACAGGTGCTTCTCCAGGTTCCCCGGCAGCCGCCCGAGGAAGCTCGCACCCAGCAGGATCCCGGTGATGATCTGGCCGACCACCGTCGGCTGCCCAAGCCGCCTGGCGACAATTCCGAGTAATGCCGAAGCTGCGACGACGACTGCAATATCAGCGAGGACGTAGACCAAGACTGTGTTCGTACTCACCATTACTCCAAGTCGCCGGCCGTGTTCTAACTGGAGGATCCCGGGCGGGGATGTGCGGTCATTATGACTGACCAAGACATGAGTGTCGATGGAGCGTGACTGAAACTGGACAGCACTTGGCCACTTGCCAGCTCCCCGCAGGGCGCCTTTGGATGCAATGGGTAAACGGCAAGGGATATTGAATTTGCACCATTTTTACGGCGTATTAAGTTTGGGAGCCCCACCCGATGGGCACTGGTGGTGTGCGAGCCACATACCCTTGGTGGGTGTGAGCGCGATACCCCAGCTGGCCGGCACCCAGGTACCGGGTGACATCAGCGAAATGTGCTCGTTCTCGGTGGACGCCTGGTTCGATGACCCGTCTCTGCTCACCGACGAGCACAGGCTGCTGACGGCGATGCGTGACGCGGCTGCCGCCGGCAACGCCACCGTGATGGGTGAGGCCAGTGCGCTCTTCCCGAACGGGGCGGTCACCGCGGCCCTGCTGCTCGCGGAGTCCCACCTCACCGTGCACACCTGGCCAGAGCACGGGCTGGCCCGGTTCGACCTGCTGACCTGCGGCCGGCTGCACGGCGAGGCCATCGTCGCGCACCTCATGTCACGCCTGGCCCCCACCCGCAGCCGCGTGGACAGCCACATCCGGCACCTCCCCTGACCCCGCAGCGCCTTGCGCGCCGTACGGTGGGACAGTCGAGTAGTCCCATCCTGGCCAAGGAGACGAGCGTGGCCATTCATGACATTGCCGTGAAGAAGCTGAGTGGGGAGGACGCCTCACTCGGTGACCTGGCGGGCACCACGGTGCTGGTGGTCAACGTCGCGTCCAAGTGCGGCCTGACACCGCAGTACGAGGGCCTCGAGCGGCTGCACCAACGTTTTGCCGAGCGTGGCTTCGCGGTGCTCGGCTTCCCGTGCAACCAGTTCGGGGGCCAGGAGCCCGGCACTTCCGAGGAGATCAGCGAGTTCTGCTCCGTCAACTACGGGGTCAGCTTCCCGATGTTCGAAAAGATCGAGGTCAACGGGCCGGGCAGGCACCCGCTGTACACGGAGCTGACCGCGGTCCCCGACTCCGCCGGTGAGGCCGGCGACATCCAGTGGAACTTCGAGAAGTTCCTGGTGGGCCCCGACGGCGCGGTCATCGCCCGGTTCCGCCCCATGACCGCCCCCGAAGACCCCGCCCTACTCGCCGCCATCGAGGAGAACCTCCCGGCGTAGGCCGCTGATTTCCATGATCCTGAAGGATTGTCAGTCACAGTGACTGAGAAGTCTTCAGGATCATGGCTCGACACCGAGGTCGGGCGGACGCTGGCGGCGGACCTGGTTGGGGACGTCTGCCGGAGGTACCGGATCGGTGAGGTTGAGGCGCTGGCGATTGTGACCGAACTGCTGGGCGGGCAGCCCGCGCTGGCGGCGGCCGTGGCCGCGGGGCAGACGGCCGCGCAGATCGAGCGGACCCGGCTGTTCAAGGACCTCGCCTCGGCCACCCGGAAAAAGGTCTACTACCAGCTCCGCCGCTACGACCGCGCCGCACCTGGGCTGGCGGCCGTGGCGGCCCAGGTGGCGGCGCTGGCAGTTGGCGAGTTTCCCAGCGAGGACCTGCGCACCGCCCTGGCCACGGGCCACGTCAGCACGGCTGAACGCCTGCCCGCTCTGGCCGAGTTCCACCAGGCCCTGTTCGCTCACATCGGCACTCCCGCAACCGTTCTCGACCTCGGGTGCGGCCTGTACCCGCTGCTGTTCCCGTTCGACCGCGAAGCAGCGGCAGTCACCACCTACGTCGCGGCGGACAGAGACCAGAAGTCCCTCGAAATCCTGCAGAGCTACGCCAGGGTCCGGGGCGACGGCCGCCTAGTCGTGACCCACTTCGACATCAGCGCCGGGTGGACCGCACTGGCGGAGCGGACCCACCAGCCGCGCTACGACGTAGCGTTCCTGTTCAAGCTGGTGCCAGTCGTCGCCCGCCAGGACCGAACCGCGTACCAGATGCTCATGAGGGTCCCAGCGGAGCTGGTCGTTGCGTCCGGCGCGGTCAACTCCATGACCAAGAACCGCAGTATCGGGCGACGTGAGCGAGCCGTCCTGCGCTCGTTCGTGCAGGCCGCCGGCCTCGCTGTGAAGGCTGAGTTCCTCGCTGGCGACGAGCACCTCATCGTGGCCAGCCGGGGCGCGGCTGGCCACCTGTGAGATCCCGAGCCAGGCCACCAGCACTGCCGGGTAGATGTAGTAGCCGAACCTGGTCTGCGGCGCCAGCGTGAACAGCGCCAGCAAGACGGCCGCCAGCCGCCCCGTTGCCGCCGGGACCGTCCGCGGCGGCGCGGCGGCCAGCCACGCGCACGCCGTCACACCGGCGGCCACCAGCAGTGCCAGCGCGATCACCCGCCCAGCCGGCCCGGTACTGGCGATGAGGTGGCCGGGCAGCGGGCTGGCCGCAGCCGACTTGGTGGACGCCAGCCCGAGCGGGAAGGCAACCGTGTTCGCCACGAGGCCTGCTGGCCAGTGCCAGGCAACCGGGCCTGCCAGCGCGGCGCAGGCCCCCGCGGCGGCGCCGAGCATGGCAGCGGCCCGTTGCCATCCGCTGCGGGCAGTCATCATCACCACCACGATGGCCAGTGCTGGCCACGCCGTGGCTTTGGCCGCCGCCGCCACACCGAGGACCAGTCCGGCGAGGACCGGCCGGGGCTGTCGCCGCAGCAGCGCGAGGCCGAGGCACATGAGCGCCACGACCGGCACGTCGGTCCCGCCGACGCACAGCTCGAACGCGATCAGCGGGCTCGCCGCGACGAGCGCGGTCCACCTGATGACATTCCTGGCCCCGGCAGCCCGCAGCGCCAGCCCGAATGCCAGCACGGACACGAGCACAAACCACACCCTGGGGTCGGTCAGCGGGCCTGGCCCCAGCAGCGCCTGCGGCACCCCGAACGCCGACATGGCGGGCAGGTAGGGGTTGTAGCCCCCTGGGTAGTGGGCGGCCACCAGCTGGCCGGCGAGCGGGTATGGGGACTGCCCGTGCACGAGCAGCCATGCTGACCTCGCGACCACGGTCACTTCGTCCTGGGCCTGGCCGCTGGTGGTGTTCAGCAGCAGCGGCGTCACCAACGCGCCGCCCACGCTCAGCAGCAACGCCAGGTCACGGCCGTGGGACGGCCAGCTCAGCACCGCCACACCAGCGGCCAGGTAGGCACACGCGGCAACCAGGCCCCACGACCTGTGCAGGCTTACGTCGCTGAACGCGGCGACCCCCGCGGCGAAGGCCGCACTCCCGAACAAGGCGCCTGCCATCCACAGCCGGCCCGCCCGCGCCGAGGTGGCCGCTGACGCGGCCCCGCCGGATGCGGCCGCCCGCCCGGCCCTGACCAGCGTCATCGGCCAATGCCACGGCCAGCGGGGCGATCTTGCCGTCGCTGCCTCCGCGGTGATGGTCATGACGCGACGGTACGGCGACCGCTGGGCGCCGCGCGTCGCCCGCGAGTAGGAGCTTTCTCCCCCGCCCTACATCTGCGGTATTAGCGCGGCTGGTCCCGGGGACCACCCGGCACCACGAGCCCTGACTCGTATGCCAGGACCACCGCCTGCACCCGGTCCCGCAGGCCCAGCTTGGACAGGACCGAACTGACGTGTGTCTTCACGGTCTGCTCGGCGAGGAACAGGGCACCCGCGATCTCCACGTTCGCCATCCCGCTGGCAACCAGTAGCAGGATCTCGTGCTCGCGGGGGGTGAGGCTGGCGAGCTGGGGCGGCGCGGACAGCTCCGGCCGGCCCGCGAACTCCGCGATCAGCCGGCGGGTGACCCCTGGAGCCAGCAGGGCGTCCCCCGCGCCGACTATCCGGACCGCCGCCAGGATCTCCTCCGGCTCGGCGTCCTTGAGCAGGAACCCGCTGGCACCGGCGCGCAGCGCGGCATAGACGTACTCGTCCAGGTCAAAGGTGGTGAGGATGAGTACCTTCGGCGGGTCAGGCACCTCCTGCAGCATCCTGGTCGCCTCGATGCCGCCAAGGACCGGCATCCGGACGTCCATGAGGACCACGTCGGGGCGCGTCTGGCGGGCCAGGCGGACGGCCTCCCGCCCGTCCCCCGCCAGCCCAGCCACCTCCATGTCCTCCTGCGCCGCGAGCATGGCGTTGAACCCGATCCGCACGACAGCCTGGTCGTCGGCGACGAGCACCCGCAAGGTGCCCTCCCCTGTCTTCACCGGGCCATACTGCCGCCTGCCCCGCCCCACTCGGAGCTGGGCAGGTGGCCCCTAATGGCAGGCGGTGTCCCCGCAGCAGGTGGAACCTCCGCCGAGACCGGCAGGAAGGCCGACACGCGGAAGCCACCACGGCCGTCCGGCCCAGCCTCGAAGTCCCCGCCGAGCGCTGCCGCCCGCTCGCGCATACCCGCGAGCCCGAACCCGCCCGGGGTGCCGCGGTCCGGGGTGGCGGAGCAGCCAGGCGCTGGCCCGCTGTCATGCACCCGTACCCGGACCCCGCCAGCGAGGTAGCAGAGGTCGACGGCCACGCCCGCGCCCGGGGCATACCGCGCGGTGTTCGTCATCGCTTCCTGGACGATGCGGTAGACGCACAGTTCCACCGAGCCCGGCAGCTCGCGCCGCTCGCCCCGGACGGTCATGACAACGTCCGTGCCGGTCTGCACGATCCGCGCCAGCATCCCATCGATGTCGGTGATGCGCGGCTGTGGTGCCGCCTCTGGCTGGCCATCCGGCCCGCGCAGCACCCCGAGGATGACCCGCAGCTCGCTGAGTGCCGTCCTGGACTGTGCGGCGATCTCGTGGAACGCCGCCTGACCCTCGGCTGGCAGCCCCGCAATCGCATAGGGCGCGGTGGCCGCGCGGACGGCGATCAGTGAGACATGGTGTGCCACGACGTCGTGCAGCTCACGGGCGATCGACGCCCGTTCCCGTGCGAGCGCGCTCCGCTCGCCGAGCGCCCGCACCTCCGCCTGGGCAGCCACGCGCTCCGCCGACCCCTGCCGCCATGTCCGCACCATCTCACCGGTCGCCCAGGCGGCCACCACGGCCAGTGCCTCTGACACAGCCGCATCCCACGGCCTGCCGTTGACCGACCGCGGCAACACCGCCGCACACAGCACCACCACCTCGCTCACGATCGCCACGGCCACCGCAGGCCACCTGGGCAGCAGGTTCGGGCACAACCCAAGGGCGAGCAGCCCGGCGATACCGGCGGTCGCGGGCCACCGCAACTGGGGGAAGAGCAGGTAACACGCATTGGCAGCCAGCACGAGCCCAAGCGAGCACGCAGGGAACCGGCGCGCCACGGCCAGCGGCGCCGTCGCGACCACCGCCAGCGGCACCAAGACCCACATGCTGACCATGCCGCCAGGCCGCAACGCCAGTACGACGGACCCTGCGGCGAGGAAAGCCACATACATCGCTGGCCCGGCTGGCCGTCGCAGCTCAGCGATGAGGAACACAGCGACACGTTCCAGCACGGACCCGGGCCAGGCGGTAGCGACCGGCCCGGCGTCATGTCCAGGGCTGGGACGTGTCTTGGCCGGCAGCGGTCCGCTCATCGTTTCAGCATGCCCACCGCGGCTGGCCGGAGTACACACCCCCAAGTCCGGGGCAGGCCCATACTCAGGTAGCGGCCCGCACGGGAGGGCCAGGCCCACCCACCCGGGCACGGCGGTCGGGGCCGCGGGCCAGCCGGTAAAAGCCCACCACCACCAGCCACACTGCCTGCGGATAGGCGACAACCCTTTCGATCCCACCTTCCCCAAGGCCAGCGAAGTGGCCGCTGGCATAGGTCACCAAGGCAAGGAAAGCCACCATGCCGGAGAGGAAGGAATACAGGCGCAAGGGAACCGGCAGGTCATACGCGAACGCCAGGATGATGAGCCCCGCGTTCCCCGCGACGAATGGCACGGCCGTGCCCAGGCCATGCAGCGCCGGGATACTGTTCTCCGGGAAGAGGCCCGCCAGCACGACCCCCAACCCGGAGGCTGCCATAGCCGCCAAGCCAGCTACGCTGCCACGGTTCCTGGCGAACCGGCAGGAGAACACCGAGCCCAGGGCCATGGTCACACCCAGGGCAACGAGCGAGGCGTTCATCAGGCCGTGGCCTGGTGAACAAACGAAACGCCCATTCCAGCTCCCACAGGAAGTATTGCCCAGGTCACTGATGGTGTCACGGGAGAAGCTGTAGGCGTGCAGCCATTGTTGGGCCACTACGACCTGGGCCACGAAAAACTGGATGCTCGACGCGTAGAGAGCGGGCCCAAGCTTTGGGTGCCGTTGCGGACACCGCCGAATGGCGCTGGGCGTTTTCATGGCTGCAGGCTAACGACGCGCTCACCCAGTTGGCATCACCCGGAGGAAGTCAGCGCCCTGCTACCGAGGTAGCAGAAGACAAATGACCTAGGGCGTGTCCTGGGATTCCACGGGCGCCTGGCCGGCCAGTCCCTGGCCGGTGGCCAGGGCGGCGTCGGCCATGGCGCGCAGATCCACGCGGCGGACCTTGCCGGTGGCGGTCGTCGGGTAGCCGGTGACGAACACCACCTTGCGTGGGCGCTTGTACGCAGGCAGCGCCGCACGGCAGAACTCAACCAGCTCACCTTCGGTGACGGTGCGGCCGGTCTCCACGACCACGAACGCCACGGGTTTCTCCAGCTCGTCCTTGTCGTGGGCGGCGACCACGACCGCCTGGGCGACGGCGTCGTGGGCCAGCAGCCGGGATTCCACCTCCGCGGGTGACACCCACATGCCACTGGCCTTGAGCATGTCGCTGGTGCGCCCGAGGCAGGTGTAGTAGCCATCGCTGTCGCGCACGTAGGTGTCACCCGTGCGCAGCCACTCGCCCTGGAAGACCTGACGTGAGGCGTCATAGCTCGACCAGTAGCCGGTCGCGGCGGATTCGCCGCGCACATAGAGCGTGCCCGCGGTGCCCGGTGGCACGGGGTCCCCGGCCTCGTCCAGCACCTTGAGCTCATAGCCGGGGACCGCGACCCCGGTGGTGCCGGGCCGCACCTGGCCCGGGTGGTTGGACAGGAAGATGTGCAACGTCTCGGTCATCCCGAGGCCGTCCAGGATGTCCGGGCCGAAGTGCGCGGTCCACCGCGCGTACAGGCTGGCCGGCAGCGCCTCCCCGGCCGACACGGCCAGCCGCACGCTGGCCAGCACGTCGGCGGGGAGTTCGGCGCGGAGCATGTTCGCGAAGAAGGTGGGCCCGGCAAAGAACAGGGTCGCGTCGTGCTTGCGTGCCGTCTCGGCCAGGAGGTCCGGCCGGGACGGGGCGGGCACGAGTACGCTCGCCGCTCCGACCGAGAACGGGAACAGCAGCGAGTTCCCCAGGCCGTAGGCGAAGAAGGCCTTGGCCGCGGACAGGCACCGGTCATCGGGTGAGATCCCGAGCACCTGGCTGCCATAGGTATCGCACACCACCTGGACAGATGCGTGCCGGTGCATCGCAGCCTTCGAATGCCCGGTGGTGCCGGAGGTGTAGAGCCAGAACGCGGGCGAGTCCCCGGTGGTCGGGTAGACCGTGTCGTCGGACGGGCCGCTGGCCATCGCGTCGAGCAGGTGCACAGGGACCGGGCAAGCTGGCACTTCGCTGTCCGCCAGGACGGCGGTGAGTTCGGGTGCCTCGGCGGCTGCCGTCGCGGCCACGTCAGCGAAGTCGCTGGTTATGGCAAGAAAACGCGCCCGGGAATCCCGCAGCAGCTCAGCGACGCCGTCGGCACGCAGCATGGTGGAGACCGGCACCGGGACCGCACCCATCCGCATGGCCGCGAGGTACACGACGACGAACTCAGGTGAGTCCGCCATCACCATCAGCACCCGCTGCTCGGGCTGCAGCCCCAGCTCACGCAGGGACGCCGCGGTCCGGCACACCCGGTCGTGCAGGCCGGCGTAGCTGAGGTCGCCGGCCGGGCTGACCAGGGCGGTGCGTTGCCAGTCCCCTGCCACGAGCCGTCGGTCCAGCAGGTACTCACATGCGTTGAACAGATGTGGCATCGCTGCTCCGGAGTCCCTAGGTCAGGTGGACGTAGTCGTAGTTGAACGGTTGGCCGTTGATCCCATGACGGGGCGGGCTGATCCAGGCGGCGATCTTCCCGCGTTCGTGGACCGGCTGCATGAGCGAGCGGACGTGGGTCTTGTCCACCTCGGTGGGCAGCCACTGCCCCTTGCGCAGTGCCCATTCCGGTGCACTCAGCAGCTCGGCGTCCGGGCTCGCCTCGATGCCGGCGAACGCACCCACCTTGCGGTTGAACGCGACGTGCGGGAGCTTGAGCCGCTGCGGCAGGCCAGCCTCAGCGAGGACCCTGTTCCAGCGGTTGACGCCGATCTGGCAGTCGGCGATGTACTCGCGGCGCAGGTCGGTATTGAGCCCGGCCAGGGCAGAGACCTCGCTCTGGCTGATCTTCCCGTCGGCTAGCGCGTCCACCATGACCGAGTCGTTGGTCAGCCGGTGGTCGTCGTGGCGCCGCTCCTCGAGCCAGCGTCCTTTCAGGCCAGCGGTGTAGTAGTTGGCCACGTTGGTAGAGGTCTCGCCGCCGAAGAGGTCCAGCGACACCGAATAGTGGAAGTTGAGGTACTTCTGGATGACTGCCAGCGGGACCGCCCCGTAGGGCCCGGCGTTGTCTGTGTCGTTTTCCACCATGAGACGGGCGGTCCGCGCCACCACCCGGTCGATGCCGGTGGTGCCGACCATCATGTGGTGCGCCTCTTCTTTGAGCATGAACTCACACGTGCGCGACAGCGGGTCGAACGCGGACTCCTTCAAGGTCCCGAGCTGGTACTTGCCGTCCCGGTCGGTGAAGTAGGTGAACATGAAGAACGACAGCCAGTCCGGGGTCTCCTCGTTGAAGGCGCCGAGGATCCGCGGCGAGGACTGGCTGCCGGAGCTGCGGCGCAGCAGTTCCTCGGCCTCCTCGCGGCCGTCGCGGCCGAAGTGGGCGTGGAGCAGGTAGACCATGGCCCACAGGTGCCGGCCCTCTTCCACGTTGACCTGGAACAGGTTGCGCAGGTCATACAGGCTGGGCGCGGTGGCCCCCAGGTTGCGCTGCTGCTCCACGGATGCTGGCTCGGTGTCGCCCTGGATGACGATGAGCCTGCGGAGGTCCGCGCGGTACTCGCCGGGCACTTTCTGCCAGGCGGGCTCGCCTCTGTGCTCGCCGAAGCCGATCCGGCGGTCCGCGTCGCGTTCGGCCAGGAAGATGCCCCACCGGTAGTCCTTCATGGGCACATGCGCGAAGTGCGCCCAGCCCTCGCGGCCCACGTTGACCGCGGTGCGCAGGTACACGTCGCGGGTGCGCAGCGCCGGGCCCATGGACTCCCACCAGTTCGCGAAATTGGGCTGCCAGGACTCCAGTGCCCGCTGGAGCCTGCGGTCCTCGCGCAGGTCGACGTTGTTGGGGATCTTCTCGGTGTAGTCGGCTTCGGTGGTCATGGGGGTCAGACTCGCTTCCGGTCGAACTCGGCGCGCTGGCCGGTGCCGTACCGGCGCAGGGCGCCAGCGGGGCCAGCGGCGTTCGGGCGGTTGAAGATCCAGTTCTGCCAGGCGGCCAGCCGGCCGAAGATCTTCGTCTCCATGGTCTCGGGGCCGGGGAAGCGGTAGTTCGCCTCCATCCCGGACAGCGCGTCCGGGCTGAAGCTGGCCCGTTCCTCAACCGCGATGCGGACCTCTTCCTCCCAGTCCAGGTCGTCGGGGGCGAAGGTGACCAGGCCCAGCTGTGCCGCGTCGTCGGCCAGCAGGGCCTGCCCGGCCCGCTTGCGGACCGCCGCGAGCCCGTCGGGGTCGCCGAGGTAGCGGGTCTCCAGCCGGGTGAGGCCGTTGCCCATGGGCAGCGGCCCGAGGTTCATCGGCCCGACCGTGACCGTGGCCTCCGCATTTTCCAAAACCCCTGGCTCCCCGAACACCCCGGACAACTGGAAGGAGCGGTCCGCCGCCAATGCGAGTTCCAGCAGCGAGCCCGCGAAGCAACTGCCGGGCTCAATCAGCGCGATGATCGAGCGGCTGGTGACGTCCAGCCGCTTGAGGGTGCGTTTCAGGTACAGCACGACCTCGGTGGCCAGCCAGTCGTCGGTGTGGTCGAGCAGCAGCTGGTCGTAGGCGAGCACGGCAGCGGGGTCGCCATGGGTGCGCAGCACCCAGGTGCCGAGTTCCGGCTCATTGGTGCGCAGGTCCAGGACCAGGTCGTCCAGTTCCCGGGTCATCGCGAGCGGCCAGCAGGCGTCGCCCTGGTCGTGCAGGCCGGTGATGCTGGGCGGCGGTTTGGTGTCCGGGCCGTTGACGGTGACCTCGGCGACGCCGCGGGCGTGGTGGAGTACGGCGGTCACGTGCGGGTAGGAGATGGTTTCGCCCGTGCGGGACTTTGACAGCGGGCGCAGCGCGATCCCTGTCGCCTCGCCCGGGCCGTGAGACCGCCCGGCCAGTTCCCTGGCTCGCTTCCGGACGGTCTCGGCCCAGGCGGCACGCGGGACAGCCTCATCGACCAGCCGCCAGGCAACCGCTTTCGTGCCGCCAACTCCCTCCGGCTTGGTGGAGAAGTAGTCGGCCAGGTCGCGCCGCACGTGCCGCTTGTCAGTGACCCTGGTCAGCCCGCCGGTCCCCGGCAGCACCCCGAGCAGCGGCAACTCCGGCAGCGCCACCGCTGAGGAGCGGTCGTCGACCAGCATGATGTGCTCGCAGGCCAGGGCGAGCTCGTACCCGCCGCCTGATGCGGAGCCGTTCAGTGCGGCCAGGTAGACCTGGCCCGAATGGGCGCTCGCATCCTCCATGGCATTGCGGGTCTCGTTGGTGAACTTGCAGAAGTTGACCTTCCAGGGGTGGGATGCGGCCGCCAGCATCCGGATGTTCGCGCCCGCGCAGAAGACCTTCTCCCGGGCGCTGGTCAGCACCACCGCCCGGACCTCCGGGTGCTCGAAACGCAGTCGCTGCACCGCGTCGTAGAGCTCGATGTCCACGCCGAGGTCATAGGAGTTCAGCTTCAGCTCATAGCCGGGGACGAGGCCCCCCTGCTCGTCCACGTCCATGGCCAGCGTGGCGACCGGCCCGTCGAAGTCCAGCCGCCAGTGCCGGTAGCTCGCGGGATGCACCTGGAAGTCCACTCTGGGCACACCCTCATGCTCTACGTTTATCCGTCACTACGTCAATGACACGTAGTATTTTGCGGCTCGGCGCCTCGCAGGCCGTGTTGCGCAGGCTGCCAACCACCTCCGCGCGGCCCAGCTCTCCGAATCCAACTGAAGCCATCGCCACTTCATCCTCGAGTTCACACCAGACTCACGCCTGCGGCGAAGCCCTGTAGGTCTGACAGCGGTTCACAAGATTTTTTGACAACGTTGTCTATATTTCTTGACCTTACGTTTACGTTGCATCACACTCACGTGAAATACACCCTTTGGATGGATCTGCGGCTCCCGTGTCCTGCGGCACCGCAGGACCGGCCTCGGACGGGGGCCGTCCGCCCACGAGCGAACACGGAGACCCCGATGTTGGAAGTAAGAGGCCGACCTCATCGGCTGCGCCGACTGTGCCTGGCAGTGCTGAGCGGAACGACTCTGGCCGTGGCGACGGCATGGGGCACCGGTACCGCGATGGCCACGCAGGCGCCCGCTCACCCACAGCGCTCATGCGGTATCCCGATCACGGTCCACTGGCATGGCAGGACCTACCATCTCCACAACTACGGCAGGTTCGGGATCTACCCGGAGAAGGGCCACCGGGTGCCGGTGAACCAGCCGGCCGTCGCCCGCTGCAAAGCACCCACCGGTGCCAAGTCGTCAGGCCCCCTGAACTACAGGGGCGGACCGCTGGAGCTGAACCCGCGCGTCTACCTGGACTTCTTCGGCAGCCAGTGGAACAGCGACTCCAACGGCGTCGAGCAGTACATGCAGAGCTACTTCCAGGGAGTGGGCACCCAGCCGCAGGACAACTGGTCCACGATCATGACCCAGTACACCGACAGCAACGGCAACGCCCCCTCGTTCGGCGGCTCCGTGCTCGGCGGGGTCTGGGTGGACACCTCCCAGCAGTCCCCCAGCAACGCCTCCGATGCCCAACTCCAGGCGGAGGCGCAGGCCGCCGCGAACCACTTCGGTGTCTCCGGTCCTGACGTGGATATCTTCGTGCTGAGCCCATCCGGTACCCACCCGGGGGGTTTCAACACGCCCGGCGGTGGCTTCTGCGCTTACCACGGTTTCAATGGCAACGTGGCCTACACGAACCAGCCGTACGTGCTGGACCTGGGCGGCAGCTGTGGCGCGAACTCGGTCCGGAACCAGCTCGACGGGTTCAGCATCACGGCCGGTCATGAGTATGCCGAGGCCGTCACCGACCCCGAGCCAGCCAGCGGTTACGTCGCTTCCGACGGCAGCGAGATCGGCGACCTCTGCGCGTGGCAGAACCTGTTCGCGCTCCAGTTGTCCACCGGTTCCTTCGCCACGCAGCCGCTGTGGAGCAACCAGGTCAACGGGTGTGCCCAGAGCGGCGGCAGCCGCAGCACCGGCCAGATCACCGGCATCAACCGCCTGTGTGTGGATGTGCGCTCCTCCAACACGTCCAATGGCACGCCGATCCAGATCTGGACCTGCAACGGCACGGGCGCACAGTCCTGGACGGTGGCGTCGGACGACTCGCTCCAGGCACTCGGCAAGTGCATGGACGTGACCTTCGGCGGCACGAGCGACGGGACCAAGGTCCAGCTCTGGGACTGCAACCGGACCGGATCCCAGGTGTGGCGGCAGGGAGCCAACGGCTCGCTGGTGAACCCACAGTCGGGCAAGTGCCTCGACGATCCGGGCTCCAGCACCTCCCCGGGCACCCAGTTGCAGATCTGGGACTGTAACGGCACCAACGCTCAGGACTGGACGCTCCCCTGACCAGGCGCTGAGCTGATCGCCGCCGCGCGCCCGCGGTCACCCCGGGCGCGCGGCGCCCTCAGCCGAGGTCGTTGAGGCGCTTCCATTCCAGCAGGGCCTCAGCCGACCACCGCTGGTTGCGGTCCGCGAACAGTTTGGCCGCGGTCAGCCCGCTCCACCGGGCGGGCAGCAGCTCAGTTGGCAGCACCGGGTCGATGGACGGGAACCGCCGCCAAGCGTGCACCAGCTCGATCTGCCGCGCCAGCACATCGCGCGGCGAATCGCGGGGTGTGGGGTCGCGGAACTCCTCGATGAACCGCTCGTACTGTTCCTCCACTGCCGCGAGGTCCCACGCGGCGGCCACCATCACTCGCACGTCCGCCAGGCCCCGCCTGGTGGCCACGAACACGTGGGCGTCACCGGCCAGGCCAACCTCGCGCAGCACCTGAGCCGCCTCGGCCTCCCGGTCAGGGTGCGGGCTGAGCCACAGCCCCCCGCCCAGCGAACCAAAACCCGCCCAGCTGAGCCGGGTCCGCACCACGTGCCGGGCCCGCCGGTCGCTCTCCGGCACCCGCACCCACACCAGCAGCCAGCGGCCGTCCCAGCCGTCCGCGTGCCCGGTGAACGAGTAGATGCGCTCCGCACCCTCGCTGAGCAGCCGCTGGGCACTGCCGGTCAGCCGCCACCGGGTGCGCCGCCCGGACTTCTCCCCCGCGAGCCAGCCAGCGGCAGCGGTGCGCATCAGCGCCTGCCGGGTCGCCTTCTCCTCGATGCCCAGCCGGGCGAACACGGCCAGCACCGCCGACGTCCATGCCGTCCCGTCATCCGGGAGCACGCACACGCCGAGCAGGGTCAGCAGCAGCCCACGCACGCTCGGGGCGCCAGCCGCATGCCGACGTGACAGGACCGGTACCGACGCAGAGTCAGCGCCCGGCGGTTGGTCGCTGGCCGCCATGACTACCTTCCTGGGCCGCGTCACGGCAGGTCGCCGCCGCGCACCTGTTGCAGGCTACCGCCGGTCCTCGGGTGCGCGTCAGGCCGCATCGATCACGTCCACAGGTGGACGCTATACCTGAGGGTTATGACTGATCCGCAGCGCAGCCTTGCCATATTCAACGACCTCGAAGCCGAACAGGACACGCTTGCGGCGGTCCTGGCCAGGCTCAGCCCCGGCGACTGGTCCAGCCCATCCGCAGCCCAGGGCTGGAGCGTTGCGGATGTGGTGCTGCACCTCGCGCAGACCGAGGAACTGGTCGCAGACTCCGCAACCGATGCCGAGCGTCCTCCGCTGGCGCGGCTGGGGTCCGTGGACGAGATGGCGGCGCAGATGGTGGCCGCGCAGCGCGGCGCTTCGCCGGACATGGTGTTCCAGCGGTGGCAGCAGGCACGCCGCGCGGCCATGAGCACCCTGCGGGACTGCCCTGCCGGTACCCGGCTGCCCTGGGTGGCTGTGCCGCTGTCAGCGGCAACGCTCGCCACCACCCGGCTGGCCGAGCACTGGGCGCACGCACTGGACATCACCGAACCACTCGGCCTCCCCTATCCGGACACCGCCCGCCTGCGCCACGTCGCGTGGCTGGCCATGCGCACGCTGCCCTACGCGTTCGGACTGGATGGCCAGCAGCCGGGCACGGTCCGCTGTGAACTCGCCGCCCCTGGCGGGGATGTGTGGCGCTTCGGCCCAGATGACGCAGCCTCAGCCATCACAGGGCCAGCAAGCGCGTTCTGCCGGGTCGCTGCCCAGCGTCTCAAGCCAGCGGACTCCGGCCTGACCACCACAGGCCCAGACGGTCCCGCAGCACTGCAAGTCCTCCGCAGCTACGCGTTCTGACGCCGCTTCCAGAGGACAAGCCGCGGATGTCCGGCCGCTCGCTGCCGCGCCAAGGGGCCAAACTGGTCTTTCCATCATGATCGATGTACCAATGCGGAGAATCTTTTGTCCGCCAGCGCACATCGATCACTGTGATGATCGTTGTGGCTCTTGGCGTGGGACGTTCTTTTGTCCGTGACGGTACATCGATCACGGTGAAGATCACTGTAGGACTTGGCACGGGACGCTCTTTGTCCGTGGCGGTACATCGATCATGGCCATGCTGTGCAACCGGGCAAGTCGCTGAGACGTGTGGGATGTGGATCGGCCTTCGCTATCCACCGGCCGGGTGTGCCGCGCGAGCAGGCAGCAGCGGAGACGTCCAGAGGAGCGGCTATGAGAGCAAGGCACTGGCTCGCACCGGTCGTCGCGGCCGGGATCCTGATGGTGAGCGCGTGCACGACTCAAGCAGCCCACTTGGTACCCGTTCACTCCGGGCCGGTCATCACCGCTGGCCCTGCATTGGTGGGCCACGGCGGCCAGGGCTGGACGATCCAGGGGACTGCGAACAGTCCCGGGAAGAACACGCAGACACAGCTGTATTCGGTGTCGTGCCCGACCACCAGGTTCTGCATGGCGGCCGGTGTCAGCGCCAAGAACAGCAATGGGCCGGCAGTCGTCGAACGGTGGGACCACGGCGCCTGGACGCTGGAGCGCCTCACGAGCCCTGGTAATGCCATCTCCACGGGCCTCAACACCATGAGCGTGTCGTGCGCCAGCCCCAGCGACTGCATGGCGGTGGGACAGGGAGGGGACCTGTGGGAGGCGTACGCCTGGCACTGGGACGGCTCCGGCTGGTCGTCTACAGGCATACAGGCACCGGGGGGGCTCATGGCAGTGTCCTGTCCCAGCCCGGGTGAGTGTGTCGTGGTCGGCGATAAAAATGCCAGCAGCGACACCATCGGCAACTGGTTCGCCGAACAGTGGAACGGCAGCGGATGGCAGATGCTGGCCACCAGCCCCGATAGCGCCAGCCTCGGCCTCAGCGCCCTGTCCTGCGTGTCGGCGAACGACTGCATGGCCGTGGGCGTGGCCGGTGACCTGGGTGGGAAGCCGCTGGCGGAACACTGGGACGGCCAGACATGGACCCCGTCGAACCCGCCCATGCCGCACGGTCTCGACCAAGGCGATCTGACGGGGGTCTCCTGTAGCTCGACGGTGCACTGCGTCGCTGTGGGAAGCACCCAGGGCGAGGGCCCCTCGCCGGCATACGCGGTGGCATGGGATGGGACTTCCTGGCACCTGCTGCCGGGCATGCCCGATGCTGCGGACAGTTCCATCAGCCAGGTGTCGTGCCCGCAGGTCACCAGGTGTGTCGCCGTGGGGTATGTGCAAACCGCGGGCGGCAACATCGACAAGGTGGCCGCCGATACCTGGAATGGGACCGGCTGGACCGCAGCCTCCCTGTCCTACCCCGACATTGACTACACCGAGCTGGCGGGCGTGAGCTGTGTGGCCGCTACCTTCTGTGAAACAGCGGGTTTCTACGGGCGGTCCAATGGCCCGCAACTGTCCCTGGTCGAGGGGCACCGGTGAACCGGCGATGTACTGACACCGTCAGTCGGCGCGGTTCTTTGCGGCCTCGCTCAGCAACTCGAGCTCACCGGGCAGGTAACCAGCGAGCACGTCGATGTCAGGCACCAGCTCTCTGCAGCCGACCAGCCCGAAGTGCAGCTTGCCGAGGTAGCCCAGCACGGTGATGTTCAGGCCCTGGCCATCGGTGACCACTGACACCGGGTAGTAGGCGAGGAGCTTGGCGCCGCAGAGGTAAACCGGGATGTTCGGGCCCGGCACGTTCGAGATAGTGAGATTGAACGGCGGCAGCCGGTGCAGCAGCCCGGTGGTGAACACCACCCGGGCCGCCCGGGCCATCAGCGCGGGCGGGGCGAAGTCAGTGATCCTGTCGACCAGGCCAGGCGGCAGCGCGGCCTGCTGGGCTTTCGCGATCTTGGTCGCGGCGTGTGCGACCTCAAGCCGCGAAGCCGGGTCCGTGACATCAGTGGGCAGCATGGACAGCATCACCGACAACTTATTTCCCAGCGTTCCCACGCTGGCCTGGTCGCGCACTGACACCGGGACCATCGCGACGAGCGGCTGGTCCGGCAGCGCATCGTGGTCGTCAGCCAGCCACCGCCTGAGCGCGCCCGCGCACATCGCCATCACGACGTCGTTGACCGACACGCCAAAGGCGTTCTTCACCGCCTTGACCGCGTCCAGGTCCACCTTGGCAAAGGCGATCCTGCGGTGCGAGGTGATCGGTCTGTTGAAAATGGTCGCCGGGGCACGTCCGGCCAACGGCGCGGCGATGACCCCGCCGTCGCCGCGGTTCAGCCCGAACAGGCCTCCCACAAAGGTGTTCACCACGGGGGCCAGGGTCGGCAGCACCCGGACCAGCTCATTGGTGAAGCGGACCGTCTGGACCGGCCGCCACGCCAGCCGCACGAGCGACTGCCCAATCAGCGCACGTGGCCGGGGCGGGTCTTCCGGCCGGAAAGGCTCGGCTGGGGGCGGCTCGCGCCCTTCCGGGGTGAGGTCGAGCAGCACGGTGAGCAGTTCCGCACCGGACGCCCCGTCGACCGCCGCATGGTGGATCTTCGTGTAGACCGCCGCGCGCTTCTTGGCCAGCCCGGTGATGAGGTAGACCTCCCACAACGGGCGGCTGCGGTCCAGCGGCCTGGCGTGCAAACGGCTGACCTGTTCAGTGAGCTGGGCCTGCGACCCTGGCCGGGGCAGCGCCAGTTCGCGGACGTGGTACTCGATGTCGAAGTCCGGGTCATCGACCCAGTACGGCTGGTCCAGGCCGAGCGGCGTGTACAGCAACTTGCGCCGCAGCACCGGCACGAGCTGGAGCCGCTCAGCCAGCACCTCCGTCAGCCGGGCCAGAGTCAGCGGCGTGGACACGTCCCGGGGGTCCAGGATGCACACGCCCCCGACGTGACCGGTGGAATGGGCCGTCTCCAGCGCGAGGAAGAAGGCATCCAGCCCAGTGAGTTGTTCCATCTACCCTCTCCCTGCTAGTCCTCGCTCGCCTGCGGGGCGCTTTGAGGCGCCGCCTTCCCTCGTCGCTCCCGCGCTCGCTGCGCTCGCTCCCCGCCCCTCAGTCCAGACGGCACCGCGCCCCTCCGGCTCACCCGCTGCTAGTTCTCACTCGTCCTCGCTAGTTCCGCTCGCCCCTTCTGGCCAGCCAGTCCCGCAGTGTGTCGACGACGACGGCTGGCACCTCCAGCTGGGGCGTGTGGCCCACCCCGGGCAGCACCACGGTCTCCCAGTCCGGGTACCGGGCGCCCGCCTGGTGGATGCTGGCCACCGGGACCAGCCGGTCGGCATCACCGCCTATGAGCAGGACCGGGGCCTGGACCGCGGAGGCGTTCGCCCAATAGCGCTGCCGCGAACCGAGCATCCGCAGCAGTGAGCGCGAGGCCGCCAGGAACGACTCGTCACGTCTGGGTACCGCCAGGCGCTGGTAGGCCAGGGCGGTCGCTGCCGCGGTCATGTCCGGGTCTGCCCGGGACGGGTCGGCAAAGCACAGGTTGATGAGGTCCGCCACCGCGAGTTCCGGTGGCCGTCGCGACTGCATGGCCCGTAGGGACAGCTCACCGAGGCCGGGCAATGCATAAAGCATGAACATGCTGGCCACCTGCACATCCGAGGCCTGCCACGAGGGCGGCAACGCGGGGTTCACCAGCACCAGACCCGTGACGGTCTCCGGGGCACGGGCTGCTTGCAGCAGGCACACCAGCCCACCCAGGGAGTTCCCGACCAGGACCACCGGCGTCCCGGTGACCTCCCGCACGAACCGGTCCAGCAGCGCCACATTGGCCGCCACGGTGGCCGTGCCGCGCGTGCCAGGCGTCAGGCCGAACCCACGCAGGTCCAGTGCGACGGCACGCCAGCCGGCGGCCAGGTGCGGACCGACCAGGCACCAGTTCAGGTGTGAGCCACCGAGGCCGTGCACGAACACGATCGGCGGCCCCTCTGCCTTGGCACCGAACTCGACCCAGTGCACCAGTCCGCTCAGTTCCGTCACATAACCGCGTGCCCCCCACTGTTCCGCGAACTGCCAGGGGGCATCGCTCGTGCCGGGCCGGGCGCCGATCATCGGTGGCCAGGGTAGAGCGGCCGCATGAGCGGCGGCGGCCGGAACGGCAGAGTCCGGCCGGCCGGAGCCGCCAGCCTGTCAGCGACCAGCCACAACGTGGCCGGGTCCACACCGAAGCCGAGGTGGCCGCAACGGACTTCGACGTTGCAGTGCAGCGTGGTCTCCGCCGCGACGCAGGCCCGCCAGGACACGATGCCGTCCATCCGCGAGTACACGGCAGTCGAGGGCACAGCGATGGGCCGTGCCACCTCCTCCCGGGTGGGCAGCCGCACACCGGGCGCATGCAACTTGCTGCCACGCTGGTAGACACCATTGACCCGGCTCTGCCGCGGATCCGTGAGGGCGAAGGGACTGCCCAGCGTGATGACCTGGCGGACATGCTCGGGAAACTGACGCGCAAGCTCCCGGCCGTAGATGCCCCCCAGGCTCCAGCCCACCACTGACACGGCCCGCCCGGTCTTCTCGGCATGGGCGGCGAGCAGTCGCGGCAGCCCGTCCACCACCGCGTCCGTAGGCCCGCGGTTGCGGCCCATACCCCAGCCACGCACGTCATACCCCAGCCAGCGCAGGTACAGCCGTAGCACGGACGTGCTCGGATCATCGGCAAGCAGCCCAGGCAGCACCAGGACGCCATGACCATCACCACGCGGCGCAGCCACAAGCCAGGGCACAGCCAATGGAAACGCCCCCGCACTGGCAAGCCCACGGATGACCTCAGTCAGGTACAGCGCAGCCGAGGGCCCCGTGTCCACATCATCTGCGTCTGCACCACTGTGTGCCGTTCCCGGCAGGACGCCCATCTCTGCGCTCACGCCATCTTCGACGCGGAAAACCCCGCGCCCAGCATGCCCATCCGTTCCATCGGGCACCACCTCCCCGTGACCACGTGAGCCCAACAGGCAACGCTGTCATCGCTGGCCCCGGGCTCTCTTACTACGGTACGCCGGCCCAGGCAGTGCCAGCGGGAGCAGATGGCTATCCCCCCACCAGGCAAGGCCGCACACGCCGGCAGATCAGTCGCCCCAGTTCACGACCTGAACAGTCATGCCGCTCTGATGGGTGGGCTGTGGCTGTGGACGGTGCGTCCTTCGGGGCTGGTGGCGGTGGTGGTCCCGTCCGGGTGCAGGCATAGTTGCCAGCCCCAGTCGTGCACGGCGACCAGATGGTGGAACCGGCACAGCGGCACCAGGTTCGGTAGCGCCGGCAGCCCGCCTTCGGAGCGGGGGACCAGGTGGTGGATGTCGCAGGCGGTGGCTGGGGTGTCGCAGCCGGGGAAGGCGCAGCAGGGGTGGCGGACGGTCGCGGCGCGGCGCAGGTGCGGCGGGATCACCGGGGTCGGGCTGCCCACGTCCAGTGGCAGGCTGACCGTCGCGAGTGGCGCGCCGAGGCGGGCACGCAACGCGGAGGCGAGGCCACCAGGGCCGGACAGCGCCCGGACCGACAGGCCAAGCAACGCCTGCGCCAGCCGCTCCCGGGTCGCCGGGGACAGCCCCGCTCCGGCGGGCGGCGTACCAGTGGCGCCGGTGCCTGCGGCGCTGGTGTGGGGGTCTTCCTGGCCGGGGACGCCCGGACCCGAGGAACCCGTGCCCGGTGCCCCCATGGCCGTCGCGCCCGTGCCTGGGGGGCCCGTGCCTGTGCTGCTGGTGGCGGGGGTGGCGTGGCCTGGGAGTTCGTGAAGGGTCAGGAACACCTGGGTGAGCTGGTCCAGCGCCGCCCAGTCGACGTGCCCGGTCACCATCGGCACCAGCGTCGCGTCACACGCCGCAGCGGCGGCTTCGGGGCCGGTCAGCCAGCCTGGGCCACTGGTGCGCCGCCACGCCTGCTCCGCCACCGAGCCGTCTGGGCCATCAGCCAGTCCCAGCAGGTCCCGCAGCGACAGGTGTACCTGCACCTAATGGGCTGTCCCGCCCGGTCTGGGAGCATGCCGCTGGCGACCAGCCGCCTACAGCGCTGTTAGTGAATTTGTGTCGTGATCTGCGTCACGCGAGGTGGCATAGCTGTCCTAGTAGAGCCGCCGACAGGGACTCAGCCTCCTGCCCCGCTCGTAGGGGTTTCAGCAGTTGGCGCAGCGTAGTGACGCTTCAGGTTAACCGTTGCCGTAGTTCTGCACATCCCCATTTTAGGGATGTGCAGAAGCCAACCGACATATTAGGTTGCAATCTGCGTGCCGTTAGAGGCGGCAGTCCGGATAGCGGCCGGTCCGTCATTGAGACGGTTTGCCATGACAAGAGGAGGAGTCCTTGCGCGCGTTAGTATATGCTTCCACTGCCACCCTGATCGCCACCGCAGCCTTGGTCGCGCTCTCACTGCCAGCGTCCGCCGCCACTGCTGGCAGGGAAACCCAGTCCGCTTCCCTCTGGGGCCTGTCGCATAAGGTTCCCGGAGCCGTGGGCAACCTACCAAGGTCACAATCAAGGATGCAACGCCCACCAAAGGCTACACGTCTTCCATCACAGTCAACTTCGACAAGCCCGTGAACGCATCCATCGTAAACGAGCTAAAAACTATCCTACAAGGCAGCATGCGGATGAGCCATCCAGAAGCTGGGCCAAACGGAGCATTCCTCGTATGTAATAAGCACCATTCCTTCACCGACGCAGATGGGACTTACTCTGTCCAGCATAGGTGCGGCGGAACCACCGGCCCCTGGGGATACCAGATAAGCACGGCCGTGTGTGCAACTGCGATCTCCCTGGTCAACGAGACTTAGGGTGATAGTTGGCTATGATTACTAGCTATGGACCTAGATAAGTTCGCTGCCGTTCTCGCCGAACGGCTATCCAAGATCGTCCCTGCCGGGTTTCACATTGCCGCAGCGGACGGCATGCTCTGGTACACGGCGGAGCAGGGAAGGTTCCCCGGCCAGTTGGGGAACTATGACCCTGGCCGGTCAGGAACCTACGTGCGCTCAAATTTCGGTCTGTATGGGGCGACTAACGAGGAGAACGTTGTCGGTGTCGCTGTCCAAGCCCTCAACGAGCTACAGGACTACATCAGCGAGGCTACTCATGTACCGTGGCCGGGCACAACCAGACAGCCTGACCCACACGGGCACATACGCGACGCGGTCCTCCATCTATGGTACGGCACCGAGGATGACATCATTCTAGCCTGCGAGCCTATTCGACTCGCGGATATCAATTAGGGCTTGGAAAGCCACGCGATTTCCTTGCAGCCATCTGCGCCCGCATCTCTGGCATACCGGCTGGTCCATCTGTCCCGGCTCAGCCTGGCAGGAAGAACCACCCGGGGAGTGGTCAGTGCCGGTCTTCAGCGAACCACCACTGCCAAACCGCCGCCAGAAGAGGCGACGGACGACCAAGCGTCAGGACCAGCCACACTTGGTCTTGTTGTGCCGGCCTTTGTTGTGCGCACCGAGCCTTACTGGTGCGCAGAGCGCGGGAGGTGCCGTGGCGGCCAGACCTGATCGCCGAGAGGGGCGTGTCCTCTACGGGGTCGATCCGCCTGCCTATGATGCGGGGCGGCCCGAGTATCCGGACCGGGTCTATGAGCTTCTGGCGGCTCGGGGTGGGCTGGGGCCTGGCTGCCGGGTAGTGGAGATAGGGCCGGGGACGGGGCTGGTCACCCGGCACCTCCTGGCGGCGGGCGGCCAGGTGACGGCGGTCGAGGCGAACGAGCAGATGACGTCCTATCTGCGGGCGAACATCACAGCACCGGGCCTGGAGGTCATCACAGGAGCCTTCGAGGACGCCAGGCTCCCGCGAGGCGCCTTCGACCTGGCGGTCGCCGCGACCAGCTTCCATTGGGTGTCGCAGCCCGCCGGGTGGGACAAACTGCGCCAGATCCTGCGCCCCGGAGGCTGGGTAGCAGTCTGGTGGATGCTGTTCGAGGATCCGGCCTCGCCGGATGAGTTCACCCGGGCGGCCGAACAGGTGCTGGGCGGCTCGCCGAACTACACCGAACCCGGCCGGCTCCCCTTCCAGGTCGATCTGCCAGCCCGTCAAGCTGACCTCGCGGACGCCGGGTTCACCGAGGTGCAGGCCGAACTGGTCCACTCGGCCGCGCGGCTGGGTGCCGCGCAGGTCCGCGCCCTCTACGCCACGCTGGCCATCGTCCTGCGCAGGCCAGCAGCCGAACAGGCCGCGGCGCTGGACGGGCTGGAGCACCTCGTGGCCGAGGAGTTCGGTGGCCATGTCGAGCGGCAGTTCGTGACCGCGGTCTACCTGGGCCGCAACCCGTGAATGCCCCGCTTCCACCCGTTCCAGGGGGCATGGCCGTAGGCTGCGGGACGGTCTGGTTGTTGAGGAGGGTCGGTGCGCAGCAGGCGGTATGGCCAGGATGTGCTGGCGGACGCGGACCGGCGCCGCAGGCAGCGGCAGCAGCTTCCCCAGGTACCGGCCGAACTTGGGCTGGTTGTCGAGGACGCCGCTGGCCAGTTCTGCGGTGCGGTGGTGTTCTGCGAGAAGGACGCGGTCACGCTGGAGGACAGGCACGGCAGGCAGCGCATTTTCCCGCTGAGCCCGGCACCGTTCCTGCTAGAGGGCCAGCCGGTGATGCTGGTCAGGCCGGCCGGGACCGCGGCTCCCGGGGTCCCGAGGACGGCCTCCGGGTCGGTCGCCGCTCCAGCCAGCCGCGCCAAGGTAGCCCGGGCAAGCCGTATCTACGTCGAGGGCCGTCATGACGCCGAGCTCGTCGAGAAGATCTGGGGTGACGACCTGCGCGACGTCGGCGTCGTCGTGGAGTACCTCGGCGGCATTGACGACCTGCCCGCCATCGTGACCCAGTTCTCCCCAGAACCCAGTCGCAGGCTGGGTGTGCTCGTCGACCACCTCGTCGACGGGTCGAAAGAGAGCCGGATCGCCGCGAACGTGCGCTCACCGCACGTGCTCGTGGTGGGACACCCCTATGTCGATGTGTGGGCGGCGGTGAAGCCAGCCGTGGTTGGGATCAGCGCGTGGCCCACGGTGCCGCTCGGCGAACCGTGGAAGGAAGGAGTGCTGCGCGCCCTTGGGTGGCCTCCGGACACCGCCAAGGCGTGGCAGCGCATCCTGCGCAGGGTGACCACGTTCACCGACCTGGAACCCCAGTTCCTAGGCCGCGTCGAGGAACTGATCGACTTCGTGACCACCCCTGGCAGTCACTGAGGTACCTGGCCAGGCTCGTCAGGCATCTCAGGCACCCCACCTACCGGCGAGCCGTCCGTCGCGCGGGGACCGGGGATGTTGCGGAACCGGAAGGGTTCGGGTGGACGCCCTGGCTGCACGTACCATGCCTCGCCGGTCCCGTCGCTGGCCAGGATTGCAAGCAGGGCCTGCGCCACATTGTCGGCGGACAGCAGCGGGATACCTGCGGCACTGACGATTTCCCTGAACCCGTCGACGATCGAGGTGTCAGCAAAGCCAGGGCACATCGCGTTCACGGCGATGTTGTCGGGTGCCAGGGCTGGCCCGAGCGCGCGTGCCAGGCCGACCACCGCGTGTTTGGTCGCGGCGTAGATCGGGTCGGCCGGTACGGAGGTCAGGCCGGCCAGGCTGGCGGTGAACACCAGCGCCCCGCGACCCCGGGCGCGCAGGGCAGGCAGTACCGCGTCCACCCCGAAGAACACGCCGTCCACGTTGACCGCGAACGCCCGCCGGTAGGCGCTCAGATCCCACTCGGGGCCACCGGGCCTGACACCGACCGTGGCCACACCAGCGTTGAGGACCGCGACGTCGAGACCGCCGAAGGACGACACCGCTGCTGCCACGGCCGCCTCATGATCGGCCTTTGACGTCACGTCGCAGTGCCTGAACACGCCACCGACCTCGGCCGCGATCTCCATACCCTGCTGCTCGTCCACGTCGGCGACGACCACGTGCGCGCCCTCGCCAGCCAGCCGCCGTACGCAGGCCGCCCCGATCCCGTTGGCGCCGCCGGTAACGAGCACCACAGCACCGGCAAGCTCGACCGGCTTCATGGGGCCGCCGGGGAGGTAGTGGCAGGGCGGCGATCGGCAAGGATACAACGCGCGCCGTCGTGGGGCACGAAGGTCACCGCCTCGCGGCGGACCCGCGCCTGTCGCGGGGAGGCGGGGTCCAGGGTCACGGCGCGCAGCACCTCGGGGATGACGATGCGCATCTCGAATGTGGCGAAAGTGGCGCCGATGCAGCGCCGGATGCCGCCGCCAAACGGGAACCACGCGAACGCTGGCGGCGCCTGCCCCACGAACCGCTCCGGCCGGAACTCCGTGGGTTCGTCGTACAGGTCCGCACGCCGCTGGGTGAGGTAGATGTTGGGGCAGACCATTGCTCCGGCTGGGACTGTGTACTCGCCGATCCGGGTGTCCGTACGCACATGGCGGTCCACGAGGGCGACCACCGGCCGGAGCCGCAGCACTTCCTTGATGGTCGCGTCGAGGTACTCCGACCCGCCGCCGTCCACCTCGGCCACCAGCCGGGCCAGTGCCTGTGGGTGGTGGAGCAGGAGGTCGAACGCCCAGGCCAGCGATGTGGCGGTCGTCTCATGCCCGGCGAACAGCAGGGTGACGAGCTCATCGCGCAGTTCCTGGTCGGTCATGGCCTGGCCCTCGTCGTCACGGGCCAGCAGCAACTGGGACAGGACGTCGCCGCACTCTTCGAGGTCACCGGCGCCACGCCGCTCCTGGATCTCAGCGAACAGCAGCGTGTCGAGCGTGTCGCGGGCACGCAGGAACCGTGCCCATGGGGAGCGCGGCCCGAGCCTGCGCCCGCGGGTGGCGAAGAGCATGAAGGGGTTGCGGCCGAGGCGGGTCAGCGCCACGACCGCGGCTCGCAGGTCATCGGCGCGGGTGCTTCCTTCGACGCCGAACACGACCCGCATGACCACGTCCAGGGTGATCGCCTGCATGGCCGGCCGCAGCGCGAACGGCTTACCCGCTGGCCACCGGGCGACCTCTGCCCGGGTGATGTCGCGGACGGTCTCGTCCCAGGCCCGCATCCGGTCGCCATGGAACGCGGGCAGGATCAGCTTGCGCTGACGCAGGTGTTCCGGCCCGTCGAGGACGAGAACCGAGTGCGAGCCGAGGATGGGCTCGAGGATCATGGCATTGCCCTCGCCCGCACGCAGCACGTCGTTGTCCCCCCCGAAGACCAACTTCACATGGTCAGGACTAGTGAAGTGGACCATGTTCATACCCAGCGGCAACCGGATGGTGAACACGTCGCCGTAGGTCTTCACGCAGTGGTCGAGGAACTGTGTGGGCTGCTTGAGCCAGCGCCACGCCTGGACTATGCGTGGCTGGTGCGGCCCTTCCGGGAAGGCGGGGCCTGGCACGCCCTCCCCAGCGTGACCGCTGGCGAGTTCCTCGGATGGCCCAGCAAGGCGAGACGCCATGCCCTGATTATCGCTCCTCACCGTGGCGCGCCAATGCCATACCCGGCACACGTGTGTGCCCGGCGCTGGTCACGGCCCGAGGTCGGCGACCGAGGAGAGGCCGGATGCCACCTGGTCGAGCCAGTCCCGCAAGGCCAGCGTTGCCTCGACATCGCACCGGTTGTAGGCGAGAAGCCAGTCGCGGGCGGCTGCGGCGGCGGAGCCGTTCCCGCTGACGGCCTGGTCGTAGCGGACCATGGACTCGGCGCCCCCGGGGTCGTCGACCCTCCATGCGAAACCGGCCAGCGGGGCGATGTGCTTGAGCCCAGTGGCGCCACCGGTCAGCAACTGCGTCTCAAAGACCTGACGCAGGTCTACCCACTCCTCGCTGTCCGTGAGGGCTGCTACCTCGTCGAGCAGCCCGGCGCCAGCCGCGATACGGCGCATGTGGGTGTTCTCGGCGGCGCTGTAGCAGTAGGCACGGAACACCAGGCCCATGGCGGCCGCAGACTCCCGCAGCCGTGACAGCCAGGCCCAGAAGTCCCCGAACAGCCGGGCTTCGGCCAGCGGCGTTATCGGATCCCAGAGCCCGAACGCGTGGTAGCCAGCAGCCGCGGATGCTCTAGCTGACCGGTTGGTGACCAGGACGCCCCAGAGGTAGACGCCTTCCTCGATGTTCTCCAGGTCGATGTCGACTTCGAGTTCGCCGCGGGGCACCCCCACCTGGGAGATACCCCGGCGCCGGTAGACGGCGTCGGTCCCCAGTGCCGCCCGGGCCTGGTCGATCTGCTCGGGCAGGCCATGCGGGAGCTGGTCGCAGTAGGCGGCGGTGCGCGGGGACAGTGTCCGCGCATCACCCAGCGTTGTGACGCCTGCCTCACGCAACCGCGCCAGCTGGGCCCGCTTCCGCTCGCCCACCACGGCTGACACTGGTGTGTCATCAGGCAGGGTGCCCAGTGCCGAGAGGACCGGGCGGAGGTCCACCCGGCGTGCGACCAGCGTGGCTGTGCGGTGGTCGAGTGAGGCGATCCCCGCCCGGTCAGTGACGCCGTGGTCGCGGTGTGTGCGCCATGCCCGCCAGCCGACACGGGGGAGCAGGCTGGGGTCACCGGACCCGGACCGCAGGAGTGGGCCGCACCAGGACCACCAGGGGCACTCGGGGCATTCGCCGATCCGAACCGGGACGACGAGCAGCGGGACCGACGGGTCGGCCTGGTGCTGCGCTGCGATGGCGAGGATGTCGAGCCGGAACGCGAACTCGAAGTCGTACAGCGCCATGGTCGAGCGGTGCTTGCGACGGCCGCTCGCAGAGTCGGTGACCCAGCGGGGGGCGTCCAGGTCGTACCAGGTGACGACGCCGTCCACGCCGATGATGCCTCCCACCCGGCCGTCAGGCGCAGCCATCCCGCAGGCTTCCAGCATCCGCTGGTAGTGCGCCAACTGGAGGAGGTCTTCTTTATGGGCACGGGCCGATGAGCCGGCCATGGGCTCCGCCCATTCCCAGCCCAGGCGGTCAAAGGGTGAACAGAGCGCTGGCCAGCCGCCAGGGCCCCCGTCCAGGCACCGGTGGTGCTTGATGTCCACCGCCCGGTAACCGCTGCTGCCGGCGGCCACCAGCAGGTCGGGTTCACCAACCCGCCGCTGCGTCAGGTCGGCGGGCAGGCGCCCGGCCAGGATGAGCGGGACCCCGGCTGTCATCGCGGCGAGGGTGGCCTGCTCCCGCTCGTCCTTGTTCCGTTTGCTCCGGTCACCGCCAGGGACGGCCCGTGCGTCCGGATGGAGCGCGATGAGCTGGGCGACGACCTCGGTTTCGAACTGCCGGCCCCGCGCCATCCGGCGTTCCAGGCCCGGGGGGGCTGGCACGGGGGCCGACGGCCTGACCATGTCCCATTGGGCACGCACCGGGCATTGCTTGGCCACATAGCCACCCTGCGGCGGCACGCCTGACGTGTCGTAGCGGGTCCGCACAGGATCATGATAGGGAAACATTCCTGCCGAACATAAGGGAAAATCCCCCCGGACGAACCGGGCACAACTCAACGGGCGTCCCGCAGACCACTCCAGCCCGGGTTATGAGACCTCCGCTGCTGGGCGTCCCAGCACCCACTTACGCCAGTTCGCTTTCCACCGGCATCTGCCGTCAACTACTCCGAATGAGCGGGCTGACGCCAGCATATCGAGCGCCAATCACCATTCAGCGGGCCGGCTGCCTGTCAGTCGCTGTCGTCATGATGGCCCCAGTCCATGCCTTTCACCAGGTCACAAGCGCGGGTTAGACTGCGGCTATGGAAATAAGGGAGGACCGGCAAAGCAATCGGGTCGCTGACGAGGTTGGCGCCCTCGTCGCGGTCATCCGGCCGGTTATCGTAAGCGTCTTGCAGTCGATCTCAGGAGAGGTGATGGCCGCCTTCGGTGAACGGGAACAGCTACCGCTACGGATGCTTGGCAGGCTTCGCAAGCGGGGCGACGGAGACTGCGGTATTGCGTTCGAGTATGCAGTGCATGATGCAGTTATCTCCGCCGAGCCGGTGGTGCTGGAGCGCGTCGCCGACGCGCTCATTAAGTGCCGGATCGTCCGCGGCGACCCAGCCTCCATTCTGTTCGCGATCGAAAAGACAGGTGCACAGCAGCTGATCTCCACCGAGGTCAGCTTGATCACCGAGAACTCGAGGGTCCTTTCCGGGAGCCGCGGCCAGCCGGTCAAGCTCAAGAAGTACCTGAACACCCTTGCCGCAGCCTTCAGGCGACCTGGAACACGGCTGAACCTCCCCCAGAGCATCCGTGGCCTGTGGAAAGCCGACCTGTTCCTCGGCTCCACAGAGCCCGACCACTGGGTGGGCACGACCGTGAAGATCAACCCCTCCCAGCTGGAAGCGGCGAGAGGGCTGCGAATTGCGATCGTGCCGAGCCTGGCCGGGCACGCCGACCGCATCCGGCTCGATGAGCAGAAGAACCTGGTGGTGTGCCCACTCCCCCACGACGGGAGCTTCATGCAGGTCTTCTACGAGGGCTGGCGGATCGTCCAGTCCCTGTGCGAGAGCGATTTCCGGATGCCGCGCGAGGTGGACATCCCGAACCCGATCCACCGTGAGGTGGCACGTATCTTCGTCGAGCGCCGTAATTTCCCGGTCATGGATGTGATCAGAGCCACCAGGAAGTTCGCTCAGCCCGAGTTGCTGACCACTAACACGGAGCTAGTTGCCAGCGTCCCTTTTGCGACAACGGTAACCCCAGGGACATCAACCGTTATCACTCCGTTTCCGCGGATGTTGCAGACGTCCGTGGCGCTGCCATCGCCAGCGGTGCCTTCGCCGCGGACTCAGGCTGTGATACTGCAATCCCCCCGCGCCGAGGCCGGGTGAAATCGTGCTAGTGCCGCGACTGGCAAGGTTGCCCCGGTAGCGGGGGGTGAAACGCCACCCACCTGATGTGGGGGCACCGTGCATGCATGGCGTCATTCCCATGACCGCGGTGACCTTTACTGCATATAGCAGTACAAACCACCGCGATCATGAGAGTCAGCCGCGCGCGCAGTACCCAACGGCAGGACAGGGTGGGCTGGGGCGGCGACAGGGTAAACACCGCCTCATGCGGCACTAGTTCCCGGCTCGCTCTGCTGTTCCCGCTCACCCTGCTGTTCCCGTTCATCTCCGGGGCGCCTTTGAGGCGCCGCCTTCCCTCGTCACTCCTGCGCTCGCTCCGCTCGCTCCTCGCTCCTCAGTCCAGGCGGCGCCGCACCCCTGCGGCTCGCGGGACTGGTTCCCGGTCACCTTTGAGATCCTTAGAGCGGCGCGCCCTTCGGCTCGCGGGAGGGTGTCCGGGCCAAGAACTTCGGGGCGTCTACTGGCACCAACTGGCGCAGGTCATTCCTCACGTCGCAGGAATTCCTCACGTGTGGCGACACGCCGTAACCGCGCCTATCCAGGCAACCCGTCCCCTATCAGCCTCCCTGTGGCCGCGCTACACTAGTCGGATGGAAATCTGGGAAGACCGGCAAAAGAATCCGGTCGCGGACGACGTCAGCGCGCTTGTCGCTGTGACGGGTCCGATCATCTCAGGTGTCCTCCAGTCGGTGCCCTTGGACGTTACCAACAGGTTCGGCGGGCGCGACCAACTGCCACTCAAGATGCTCGGCCGACTCCGTAAACTGGGGAAAGGCGACTGCGGTATCGCATTTGAGTATGCCGTACATGACGCAGTGGTATCGCATGAGCCTGTGGTCGCCGAAAGGGTGGCCGAGGCCCTCAGCAAGTGTGGCGTACGGGGGACGAATCCGGCGTCGATTTTCTTCGCGGTGGAGAAGTCAGGTGCACAGGAACTGATTTCCACCGAGCCGGGCCTTGTCATGGACAACTCACCAGTGCTGCTTGGCGGGGACGGAAAAACAGTGAGCCTCCGCGAGCAGTTGGCTGCCATCGGTGCCACGTTCAGGCGCCCCGGTTCGTTTCTGAACCTGGCACAGAGCATCAGAGGGCTCTGGAAGGCTGAACTGTTCCTCGGTGGCGGAAACCTTGACCAATGGGTGAGCACGCGGGTCTATGCGAATCCACGGGATGTGCGGGCAGTCAGGGGCCTGCAAATTGCAATTGTCCCCAATGCGACCGGGTATCCGGATGTGGTGAAGCTCGACGAGCAGAAGAATGTTGTCATCTGCCCATTGCCCTATGACGGGAGTTTTATCAAGGTCTTCTACGAAGGGTGGCGGATAGTCCAGGCGCTCTGCGCGCGGAATTTCCGGGCCGGCGACCGCTTCGATGCCCAGGACCCGGTCACCCGCGAAGTCACACGGATGTTTGTCGAGCGCCGCGAGTTCCCAATCCTGGATGTTGTCGAAGCGGTCCGTAAGTTCGGGCAGCCAGAGTTGCTCACCAGCACCAGGGAAGTTGTCTCCAACGTCCCGTTCGAGACAACAGCCGACCTCACGACATCAACCATCATCACACCAATCGCACGTATGTCCACCACTACAGAACCAGTACACGAGGCCCTGGCGCACCCTATCCGCTGACCGATGTGGCGCATGGTACCCACTGTGACCCACACGTGCTGTATCGTCACACGGAATGTACAGCAGGTCTATTTCAGAGGGAATCCTGATTAATCCACGGTAACGCCAGGGTAAATGGGCTATCGCACACGGCCTATTGACCGGTAGTGCTGCTCGTGCCCCAAAGACTTGTACCCGCCAGATGCAGGGGCCTGTCCGTGCTCTCGGCCAGCGCCCATCACGCCCTTTCCACGCCACCGTCACGGGAATATGCTTGAGGGAGCTTAGTGCGACCTACGCGGCCCGGCCGGGGGGACACCAGCCATCGGGCCATATCTGTCTGCCAGACCCAAGGCAGGGGTCTGTGTGGAGTGTCCCCGGGAAACCCACACTTGAGTAGTGCTTTGTTCGCCAGCGCTGGTCCACACTTAGTGACAACGGCCCGGTCGCGGGTGGGGGCAAAGGTATGTACGGTCTACGCGGCGGCACGATGGCACTCCCAAGACCTGCTTCAGTCCGTTGAGTGCGCAGGCCCGACCTCAGCAATAGTGGCAGTCAGCCACCGAACTGGCGCAGCCTGTCATCATACTGTTGCGATATAGCGCGGCTCAGGCACGCTTCCTGGCGATACACCCGTTCCAGACACGCCGCATGAACTGGGCGTGCGCTCACTGGGCGGCACATGTCACGTACGGTCAGAGTCCCGTCACCACGCGATCTCTGACAACCGCACCATGGCCGCGATTTCGGACGACGCCGGTGACAACACCACCACCGCACGACCCGACCTGGCCCGCCGTGCGATAACCGACCTTCCACCAAGCACTGGTGAGCCGCCATTCCACTGTGGCTTTGTTCACCGGCCGGCGTAGCCTGGCTGCTTCCTCAATATTGCCGCCGCACCGCAACCGTCATTCCCCCAGCCACAGCCTTCAGGCTGCGAAACCACCCCAGAGGAACACGGCGCAGCTAACCGCAGCCCCTGACCCCCTGGATGGCGCAGGGCTGTCGGTACCACATTGCGCGTGCAGCCGGTGTAGATCCCGGCTATGGAGCCGACAATGCCACAAGATCAACATGCACAATAGGCGCCTGCGGGAAGGAACCGTCGTTTGACGCACCTAGTTCACCGGCCGTCACCAAGAGTGAACACCCACGCACACCATTCTGTTTTCTCCGATGCCGCTGATAATGCCGACCAGTGGCAGAAGACCGTCCAGCACAACTAAACGGGCCGACGCGGGCTGGCACCCGCCGACGTGGGCGATGGAGTAGGGCGGCGTTGCCGTCGGCCACTACGTTGACTCCGCCATCCACGGGCAGGGCCTGCTGCTGACCGGCCCTGGATGATCAGTCGGCTACTGATGAGTAACCCCACTCCCCACTGGCGGTGCCGCCGGGTTAAGTTTTGAAGATGCGGTTCACGGCAGAGCATGAGGCGTTCCGGCAGGCGGCGCGGGGGGTGCTGGCGCGCGAGGTCGCGCCGCACGTACAGGAGTGGGAGGAAGCCGGCGGCTTCCCCGCCCACCAACTGTTCAAGGCGCTCGGCTCAGCCGGGCTCCTCGGGCTGGAGTACGACCCGGTCTATGGCGGCCAGGGCGCCGACCACTCCTACACGGTCGTCCTCGGCGAGGAACTCGGCCGGATGGGCTGTTCCGGGGTAGCCATGGCCATCGCGGTGCAGACTGACATGGCCACCCCTTCGCTGCACCGTCACGGCAGCGAAGAACTCAAACAGCGCTACCTGGTCCCGGCGCTGCGGGGCGAGATGGTCGCCGCGATCGCCGTGACCGAGCCGGACGCGGGCTCCGACGTGGCCGGCATCACGACCCGGGCCGTGCGGGACGGCGACGACTGGGTGATCAACGGCGCCAAGCTCTACATCACCAACGGCACCCAGGCGGACTGGCTATGCCTGCTGGCCCGGACCTCGGGCGAGGGCGGGTACCGGGGCATGTCGCAGATCCTCTTCCCCACCGACGCGCCCGGCTTCTCCGTCAGCCGCAAGCTGAGCAAGCTCGGCAACAACTCCTCCGACACCGCGGAACTGTCCTTCGCCGACGCGCGGGTGCCGGTGTCACACACGATCGGCCAGGTCGGCCGCGGCTTCCAGCAGCAGATGGCCCAGTTCCAGAACGAGCGGATGATCGCGGCCTACATGTCCGTGGGCGGCATGGACGCCGCGTTGTCCCGCACCGCCGCGTACCTGCGGGAGCGGGAGACGTTCGGCGCACCGATCCTGTCCCGGCAGTATGTGCAGTTCCGCCTGGCAGAGCTGGCGGCCGAGGTGGACCTGCTGCGCCACTACAACTACGCCTGCGCCGAGGCCTACCTCGACGGCAAGGACACGTCCAGGTTCGCCACCATCGCCAAGCTCAAGTCAGGCCGCCTGCAGCGGGAAGTGGCCGACACGTGCCTGCAGTTCCACGGCGGGTTCGGCTACATGGCCGAGGCCTGGGTGTCGCGGTACTTCCGGGACAGCCGCCTGCTGTCGATCGGCGCCGGGGCCGACGAGGTGATGCTGTCGATCCTGGCCCGCGTAGACGGCTTCGCCGACTGACCCTGCTAGTCCCGTTCGCCTCCGGGCCTTCGGCTCGCGGGAGTGGTCACAGGCCGGTGACCGTCACCTGGGCTGGGTGCTCAACCGTGAAGCGGTACCGGATGGCTGCCTTCTGCCCGCTCTCCAGTGTCAGTTCCCAGGTGAGTTCACCCAGGTCGTCCTTGTCGACCGGGTCCGGGTTCGACTCCCGCAGCCGCACCTTGATCTCGCCGTCCGTCGACAGCGGGATGTGGTCGTGGACACTCACCCGCGCCGGGTGGGGGCGGTGGTTCTCCACGGTGGTCTCGAACGCGAGGTCGATGGTCCGGGTGCCGCCGATCACGGCCTTGCCCGTGCTGCGGCGGCGCAGTTCGCGCTCCACCCTGACCTGGTCGTCGACCCCGAGCTGGAGCTCGAACTCCTCACCCGCGGCGACCGTCTCCAGCATGGTCTCCCCGACGAACTGGCTGCCGTGGAAGACCCGCGCCGGGCCTGGCAGCAGCAGCAGCGACGAGCTGTTGGTCACCGTGGCCCGCAGGTAGGCCTCGGGGGCCATGACGGGGACCGCGAGGTGGTCCAAGGC
>DASYYE010000144.1:0-4028 GCA_035946955.1 Streptosporangiaceae bacterium
ACACTGCCCCATGTCGCGGCCTCGCGTGGCCTGGTGAGCTGCCAGATGGCCGCGTTCTACGACCACTTCGGTGCGATCCCGCGCGAGCTGATCCGTGACCACCAGCTCGGGAACCCGATACAGGTGGTGTCGACGCCGCAGGGCCTGGCGTGCCTGAGCTCGCCCGCCCACTACCGCAAGATCCCGGTGCTGTCGGTGTTCACCGCCATGTTCGTCCACGCGGGGTGGCTGCACCTGCTGGGCAACATGCTGTTCCTGATCATCTTCGGCAACAACATCGAGGACCGGTTCGGGCGTCTGCGGTACCTGTTGTTCTACCTGGTCAGCGGGTACGTGGCGGCCTACGGTTTCGCGGCCGTGTTCCCCTCCTCAGGCGCGCCGCTGGTCGGCGCCTCTGGTGCCATCGCGGGCGTGCTGGGCTCCTATCTGGTGCTCTACCCGCGGGCGAAGGTGTGGAGCCTGGTCCCGTTCCTGCTGTTCATACCGCTGCGGATCCCGGCGTGGCTCGTGCTCGGCCTGTGGTTCGTGCTGCAGTGGGCCTATGCTTTCGGCCAGGTCACGCCCGGCGGGGGGGTGGCCTATGTGGCGCACGTGTTCGGTTTCGTGTTCGGGGTGCTGGTCGGGCTGGCGGTGCGGATGGTCAGCCCGGGCTCGCCTGACCCTGGCCAGCTGAGCCGAGCAAGGACCGCGTGAGCTGGCTGCGGGTGTCGAGCAACTGGTCGAGCGCGGTGCCCATGTGCTCGTCGGTCACCCGCAGCGCACCCGAATCCGGGCCGTCCTCACCGGCGGCCCGCAGCGCCGCGCGGCGCAGCAGTTCCTTGATGAACGAGGCGGTCACGCCCTCGGTGCGGGAGAGGACGGCATCCGTGTCGGCCAGGTCGAGTTCCAGGTTCCCCTGGTAGAGCTGGATCAGCCTGTGCCTCGCTTCGGCGTCTGGCAGGGGGAGCATGGCCGCGTGGTCCACCCGCCCGGGCCGCTGCGCGAGCGCGGGCTCCAGCAGGTCGGCGCGGTTGGTGGTCAGCAGGAAGGTGACGTCCAGGTCTTCGCCCAGCCCGTCCATCTCGTTCAGCAACTGGAACAGCAGCGGGTGCGGTCCTGCCCGCATTCCCCGTTCCTCGGCGATCAGGTCCACGTCCTCGACCACCACGACCGACGGCTGCAGCGCCCTGGCCACCGAGCACGCCTCCGCGACCAGCCGCAGCGCGCTGCCCGAGACCAGCACGACCGTGGCCTGGGCGAGCTGGCCGATCAGGTAACGGACCATGTGGGTCTTGCCGGTGCCGGGGGCGCCGTGCAGCAGCACTCCACGTTTGAGGTGCTGGCCACTGGCGCGCAGCCGGTCCGCGTGCCTGGCCACCCCGAGTACCTGGCTCTCCACCCCGGTGAGCACATCATCGGGGAGGATGACCTGTTCCCGGCTGACGTGCGGGCGCTCGACAAAGCTGAGCAGTGCCCCGCCCCGGTGGCCGAACACCTCCTCGCCAAAGGCGACGACGTGCCCGCGGAACACATTGTGCTCAACAGCGAGCCGCCGGATCGCGTCCAGTGCCCGGCGCCCCCGGGCATCGTCGGCGCATGACACCTCCACCATGACCTGCTCCACCGGCCCGTGCATGTCAGGGGCGCGGACCAGCACGGCGGCTGGCCCCTCCTCGTCGGTGATGAGGAGGACGGCGCAGTGGATACAGGCGCGCGTGAGCCCGCCGGGGGCGGCTGGCAGCGAGTCCATGGTCACGCTGCCGGCGCCCAGCCCTTGGTGCCAGTGGCCCAGCTGGGTCAGGTCGGCCAGGCCGAAGTCACTGTGCCGTGCACCGGTGATCCCCACGATGGTGTGCTCGCGGCCCGGCTCGGCCAGCCACGCGTCGAGTCCTGCCTGCACATTCACCTGGTCATAAGGTGGCCAGGAGCCGCTGGCCACGGGGAAGGAGGCGGACTCGGGGCCGAGGCGGCTGGTGATGGTGTGGGCCAGCGAGGACTCGTCCGCCCGGGCGGCGCCCACGACCTGCCGTACAAAGCGCCGCGTCAGCCTGCCGACATCAGCGAGTTCCGGGCGCGTGTTCCCGTCGGTGACTGGCGCACCCCGGTGCCCATAGGTGACGCTATAGCTCCGGCTTGTCTCCATGTTTCGAAGGATAGGCACGTGGTGGGACACTAGAAGACTGACTCGGCCCCGCGTGGTCCGGTGGCCGCAGGTTCCGGGCCCGGTGCGGTCGATGCCGGTTGCAGTGCGCGACATACTCGTCCAGGACCGCGTGCAGGTGCCCGGCCTGGTGATCAGTATTCGGCCGGTGACCTCGGCCCGGGCCGTGCGGACACACCCACGACGGCTCGGTGCGGTTGCGCCCGTCGATCAGAGCTCGACGATCGTCGCCCCGCCACTGGTCTCGGCCACGAGGACGCGGCCGTTGTCCGACAGCGCAAGCTGGGCGCCTCCGCCGGCTGGCTGTGGCAGGGCGATCGCTTTCCCGGTCAAGAACCTCTTGATGCGCAGCCTCACGATCGACTGCGCCTCAAGGCAGTAACCGGTCGTGCCGAGGGCAGTCAACGCCGAGCTGCCGCATGAGTCACTGATCGTGCCGAGGAGCGATCCCGTCGCTGCATCGATCACGTACCTTCCGTCGACGAGCACCGTCGACCCGTTGCCGTTAAGGGAGCTGGACGAGATGAAATTGTTGAGCGAACCGGAGACCACGTTCCCTGTGGCGGCGGTGTAGATGTCGAAGGGGCCGCCGGAATCGTCGCCGAGCACCGCACCGACGGTCGAATAATCCGCGCTGCGCGACAGCGGAGTCGCTTCCGTAACCGGGCTGATCGCGGTGACAACCGTACTGGCGTCGGTGGTGAGGTTCAGGTTATAGACGTTGGCGCCGAATCCACTGCCCGCGAACGTTGTGGAGTAGAGGGCGTTGCCGTTGTTCATGATCGCGATCGAGTAGGGGGTGTCGTTCAGGAGGCCGGGAGGGGTCGTGATCGTCGTCACCGTACGCGTCGCGGTGTCCACCTTGGAGATCGTCTGGCCGCCCGAGTCGCATACATAGAGCGTTTTGCCGTCTGGCGTGATGTCGATGCCGTGGGGATCCGAACCCACCGGAATCGGCTTGCCATAGGTTCCGGTCCTCAGGTTGAGGACGGCGACCTCGTTCTTGCCCGGGACGGTCAAATAAGCGGTCGTCGATGACGGGTTGATGACGACATTCTGGAAGGCGCTGGTTGAGCTGGCCACATACACATCCGGGTGGATGGTGCCGGTCACCGAGGGCGTGGACAGCGAAGCTCCGCTGGGATGTGACAATTCAAGAGAGAAGGTCTTGTCACTGCCACCGGCGCCGAGGGCCACCGGCAGCAAAGTCACCTCGACCGACCCTGACGTGCTGCCAGCAGCAAGCACGAGCGTGCCCGAGGTCGACACATAATCCGTGCCCGCCACCGCTGTCCCGTTCTTGGTCGCGTACTCGACGGCCACCGGAGAGGTTGACGCCGCCGAGAGCCTGGCCCGGAAGGTCATCGTCGCTCCCTGAGGCGATGCGATGGCCTGCGCGCCCGAGAAGCTGAGAGCGGGGGGTGTGGCCACACCCGCCAGCGCTCCTCCCGCCGTGGCCACGAACGGGCCGGTTACGGCCACCGCCAGCACGAGCACTCCCCGCTTGAGCGCTCCCCGGATGATTGTCCTGTGCATAAACCCCAGGCTCCTCGTCACTTGTGCGCCGTTTAGATGGGCCCGGTGGTCATGCTACAGACACCGCAGGCCAGGAACTCGGCAACGTCACGAACCGAGGGTGTGCGACACGAATGCAGGTATTTGAGGTTGATGCCACTAGCCGAACTCATCGCCACAGGCGGCCGGTTCGCGCAGATGCACGCCCGCTGGGCAACCACAGCCGGAAGCCAGCACAATGCGCGCCTTCGCTGTCACCTTGGGCTCGTCGTGCCCGGGGGAGTGCCCGCTCTTCTGCTCGCCCGCCATCGGCATGCCACCGGATACTCAGACCGCCACCGGAAAGACATTGCTGGCCAGCGGTGGTTGTCTG
>DASYYE010000145.1:0-9296 GCA_035946955.1 Streptosporangiaceae bacterium
GCGCCTCGCTGGCGGAGTTCTTGAGTACCTGGGACATCCGCTCGCCACAGGTCAGCGCCGAGGCCACCGAGCTCTTCCACGCCGCTCCCGGTGGGGTCCGCACCACCCGGCCGTTCTCGCAGAGCGCCCGCTGGTCTTCGCTGGACACCGACCGGGCAGCCGGCTGCGTGCGGGACCGGGCACACGCCTACACCGCCGATGGCGGGCTCGCCGTGCTGTACGGCAACCTCGCCCCAGAAGGCGCCATCATCAAGACCGCGGGAGTGCCGGAGGAACTGTGGAGGTTCTCCGGCCCCGCCAAGGTCTATGAGAGCCAGGAGGCGACCGTCGAGGCGATCCTCGCCGGCGCGGTGGTCGCGGGTGACGTGGTGGTCGTGCGCTACGAGGGGCCGCGGGGTGGGCCGGGCATGCAGGAGATGCTGTACCCGACCAGCTTCCTCAAGGGCCGTGGCCTTGGCCGGGCCTGCGCGCTCATCACCGACGGCCGGTTCTCTGGTGGCACATCAGGCCTGTCGGTCTGCCATGTGGCTCCGGAAGCGGCGGCTGGTGGGGTGATCGCGCTCGCCCGCAACGGGGACCGGATCGTGATCGACATCCCCGCGCGGGAACTGCGGCTGGACGTGCCCGACACTGAGCTCGCGGCCCGGCGCGCCAGCATCCTGGCGGACCATGGTGGTTACCGGGCAGCCGGCCGGGACCGCCCGGTGAGTGAGGCACTGCGGGTCTACGCGGCCCTGGCGACCTCTGCCTCTACCGGCGCGGTCCGTGACCTCGGGGCACTGGCTCCCGCCGTGCCGTAGTGGCCACCCCCGCGCAGTGGCTCGCCGGAGCCCGCCCCCGGACACTGCCTGCCGCAGTCGTGCCGGTCGTGGTCGGCTCCGGAGTCGCCGCTGGTGAAGGCCACTTCGACTGGCCGCGGGCACTGCTCGCGCTGATGGTGGCACTGGCGCTGCAGGTCGGGGTGAACTACGCCAACGACTACAGCGACGGCGTGCGCGGCACCGACGAGCAACGGGTGGGCCCAGCCCGGCTGGTCGCGGGCGGGCTCGCACGGCCGAAGCAGGTGCTGGCCGCCGCAGCGGTCAGCTTCGCGGTCGCCTGCGTGACGGGCCTGGTCCTGGCCATCCTGAGCTCCTGGTGGCTGGTGCTGGTCGGCGCGGCGGCCGTCGTGGCCGCCTGGACCTACACCGGCGGCCCCCGCCCGTATGGGTACCAGGGCCTGGGCGAGGTGGCGGTGTTCGCGTTCTTCGGGGTGGCCGCGGTGGTCGGCACGGCCTATGTGCAGACCGGCACCCTGAGCTGGCTCGCCTGGGCGGCGTCCGTGCCGGTCGGGCTGCTGGCCTGCTCCTTGCTGGTGGTCAACAACCTGCGCGACATCCCCTCCGACACCACCGCCGGGAAACGGACCCTGGCCGTCATGATCGGCGACACCCGCACCCGCGTGCTCTATGCGGGGTGCGCGCTGGTGCCGTTCGGGATCGCGGCGGCGATGGCCCCGGCCCGGCCGCTCACCCTGCTGACACTGGCCGCCCTGCCACTGGCGGTAGCGCCAGTGCGGGCGGTGCGGGCTGGCGCACGCGGGCTGGCGCTGGTCGCGACGCTCGTGCGGACCGGCAAGCTCCAGCTGGCTTTCGGCGCACTGCTGGCCCTTGGTCTCGCAATCCGGATCTAGCGGACCGGGTCTGGTGGTACCGGCGTGTCCCGGGGCCCCATGCCCTAGCCTGGGGCCCCGGTGCCCCCCTGACTGACGTATCGGCTGGTCAGGACCGTACGGGCGGGTGAGTGCCGTCCACCAACAAGGGAAGGACAGTCCCGTGCCCAGACACTGGACTCTCGCTGCAACCGGTCTGTTCCTCGCCGCGAGCGCCGCGGCCTGTTCCGCCAACAGCATCCCGCCTCCCCCCGCTGCCAAGCCATCTCACCCCGCTGACCCGTCCCCGACGGCGTCGGCGCCTGGCGCGGACCTGACACTGCAGATCACCCCCGCCCCCTACCAGCTGCCGTCCGGGATCGCCCGCGAGGTCGTGCTCGCCCAGGGCACGGACCTGCTGGTCCTGGGCGGGCTCACCAACCAGGGCGCCACGACCAGCGAGGTCACCAGGGTCGACTCGGTGACCGGTCGGGCCACCCCCGCGGGCCGGCTGGCGGCCCCCACCCACGACGCAGCGGGCGCGGTGCTGGGCGGGCAGCCCGTCGTGTTCGGCGGCGGCTCCGCCAACAGCATCGCAACCGTCCAGGCGCTCACCGGCCGCCGTGGCAGCGTGGCAGGCCAGCTGCCGGAGATCCGCTCCGACCTGTCGGCGGTGACGCTGGGGAACACGGCTTACCTGCTCGGTGGCTACGACGGCACCACCTGGAACCCGCGCGTGCTGGCCACGACCGACGGGGCACACTTCCGGACGGTGGCGCGGCTGCCGGTGCCGGTCAGGTACGCGGCCGTGGCCGGGCTGGGCGACCAGATCTGGGTGTTCGGCGGTGAGGTCCCCTCCGGGTCCACCAATGTCATCCAGCAGGTAGACCTGGGCACGGGCAAGGCGTCCGTGGTGGGCCACCTGCCGGGGCCGCTGTCCGCGGCAACCGCGTTCACCCTGGGGGGCGAGGTCTTCGTCGCTGGTGGGACGCCTCCGGGAAACCGTCCCACCAGCGACCAGGTCTTCGCCTACGACCCGGCAGGCCACCGGGTGCACCGGGTTGGCAAGCTGCCGGTGCCGGTGAGCAATGCCGCGGTCGCGGTAGTGGGCAGCACCGCTTTCCTGGTCGGTGGCAGCGACGGACCTCGCCAGGTGCCGGCGGTCACCGAGATGCGGTTGGTCAGCGTGGCCGCCGCAGTGACTCCCGGTGCCAGCGCGGTCGGGGCTGCGGACATGGCCGGCCCCGGGGGCGAAACGGACCGAGGCAGCACCGATGCGTCGAGCGCTGACGTCGACCCAGCGGGTGCAGCCGCCCCAGCGGACACAGCCGCCCCAGCGGGCACAGCCGGCCCAGCGGGAACGGCAGACCCGCCCGGGGAGGACCCCGCGGGCGCATCCGGCGCGGCGAGCGGCTCGCTGCTGAGCAACGCACCCTGGCTTGGCCCACCCCACGGCAAGGGCCACCTCAGGCCGGGTTCAGACCCCTCGGTCCTGCCGGGCGACATCCTGATCGCCGACGACTGGAACAACCGGCTGCTCATCGTGGACCCGCAGGGCCGGGTCCGGTGGCGTTTCCCCCGTCCCGGCGACCTCGCCCGTGGACAGGGCTTCCAGCTCCCCGACGACGCGTTCTTCTCCCCCGACGGCAAATACATCATTGCCACCGAAGAGGAGTACTCAGTCGTCAGCGTGATCAGCATCGCCAAACACAAGATCGTGTACCGGTACGGGACGCAAGGCGTGGCCGGCAGCGCCAGCGACTTCGTGTCCAACCCCGACGACGCGATGATGATGCCCAACGGCATGCTGATGACCGCGGACATCAAGAACTGCCGGCTGCTCCTGCTGCCTCCCTGGGCCCGCCAGATCCACCGCCCATTGCGCATCATCGGCCAGACCGATTCCTGTGGGCACAACCCGCCGCACCAGTTCGGCAGTCCCAACGGCGCATTCCCGGCGACCAACGGCGACTACATCGTGACCGAGATCAATGGTGACTGGGCATCCATGATGAGCCTGGGCGGGCACGTCCTGTGGTCCGTCCACCCGCCCGGCGTGGCCTATCCCTCCGACACCAACGAGGTATACCCGGGCCGTTACCTCACCGTGGACTACTCCCAGCCGGGGCAGGTGGTGGAGTTCAACACACACGGCCGCCTGCTGTGGCGGTTCGGCGGCCTCAACCACCCGTCCCTGGCTCTGCCACTGCCCAATGGCGACATCCTGGTCAACGACGACTACAACGACAGAGTGATCGTGATCGACCCACTCAAGAACCGGATCGTCTGGCAGTACGGCCACACCGGTGTGGCCGGCACCGCTCCGGGCTACCTCAACGACCCGGACGGGGTCGACCTGGCACCACCCGACTCGATGCTCATCGCCCACGCCCCCACCATGGGAGAGCCCCGGTGAGCACGGCAGGGGTGGGCCCGGTGACGCGGGTCGGTCTCGAAGTGGGCAGGAAGTGGGTGTTCGCGTCCGCGCTGGAGTGGCCAGGGTGGTGCCGCCGTGGCAAGGGCGGCGAAGACGCGGCAATAGATGCGCTGCTCGGCTATGCCGACCGCTACGTACTGGTGGCTGGCCCGGGGTTCACCCCCGGTGAAGTCAGCGTGGTCGGGAAGGTCACCGGCAATGCCACCACAGACTTCGGCGCACCGGACGTGACCGGGCCGTGGGACGACGCCCCCCTGGCGCCCGAGGAGGCGGACCGGCAGACCAGCCTGCTGGAGGCGTCGTGGCGGTACTTCGACACGGTCGTGGCCTGGGCTCCCGCTGAGTTGCGAAAGGGCCCCAGGGTGGCGGCCGGGACCGCGACGCGATCGCGGACCACGTCCGTGAGGCAGAGCGGGGTTTTGGTCCCAAGATCGGTGTCCGGATCCCGCCGCAGACGCCCTGGATGGACCAACGGGCATGCATCACGGCCGCATTGCGAGCTGGCGCGCCGACCGGGACATGGCCGGCGCGCTACACGCTCCGCCGCCTCACCTGGCACGTGCTCGACCACGCCTGGGAAATCGAGGACAAGAGTTCCTGAGGTTCTGGCCCCCCGGGAACCGGTCCGGTCACCCAGGCCCGTGAGCTTGGCCACGACGGCTCCCGCTCCCCCGGCCCGCACCACCCGCCCTGGCGCGTCTGCGCTACCCTACGGGAGTTCTTTCCGCCCTGGATCGTAACTGGAGTTGTTCGCACATGCAGGAACGCACTCTTGTAATCGTGAAGCCCGACGCCTACCAGCGAGGGCTGACCGGTGTCATCTTGGCTCGTTTGGAGCAGCGCCAGCTCGTTGTCGAGGCGATCCGCGTCTCCCGTAACGAGAAGGGGATCATCGAGGACCACTACCCCCGCTCGGCGGAGTGGCTGGAGATCGTGGGCAGCAAGACCCTGGAGGACTACGCCAGGCTCGGTGTCTCGGCTAAGGAGCGGCTCGGCACGGACAGCGCGGTCGAGATCGGCCAGATGGTGCGCAACTGGCTGACCCAGTTCCTGCTCAGTGCGCCGGTCGTGCCAATGGTGGTCTCCGGCAACCGTGCCATAGAGACCGTCCGGAAGATCATCGGTGCCACGCTCCCGGTGGCGGCGGCCCCCGGCACGATCCGCGGGGACTTCAGCTCTGACTCCCCCGACCTGGCCAACTCCGAGCAGCGCCCGGTAATGAACCTCGTGCACGCCTCCGGCGACCCCGAAGAGGCAGCCCGCGAGATCGCCCTCTGGTTCCCAGAATTGCCCTAAACCCACTCCCCCCGTCACCCCCCTCACACAGCCGTCCCAACGATTGTCCTGCGGCCGGTCATGATCCTTCAGGCCAGGCTTTGCGCCGGGTGACGGAATCCGCAGCCGAACTGGGTGCTTTCGTCCACGTTGATGACGTCGCCACAGCAGTTCTCCGCGCTCTCTCAGCCAACGTGAGCGGGCACGTCCGGCTTACCCTGTGCGGTCTCGGCCAGTTCGACACCAGTGCCACCCAGCAGATCCTCGGCTGGCGACCCAGCCGGGGGGTGGCCAGCGCGTAGTCCATCAGCCTGATCCCCCGACCACCGTGGGAGCCTCACTGCGGCGCCAGCCCGCGTCGACACCGTGCCACCCAGCCAGGTATCGTCTGTCTAGACAGATCTAGACAGGTGATATGAGGTGACCGACGCGGCCGCTGCTTCACCGCCCTGCCCGCCCAGCGGTACGCGGCTGGCCTGAGCGATGAATGTGGCGTCAAGGACAATCTTTTGTCCGCCAGCTCACATCGATCATCGCGATGATCGCCAGCCTGCGGTACTCGCCAGGCGTGAGTGGTCCGAGTGGCGGCAGTCCACAACCTGAGGGAACCGAATAGGCATGAGTGAGGTGTTATGACGTCACCGAATCCAGATCACTGGCAGATCCAAGAGGCTAAGCAGCGCTTCAGCGAGATGATCCGTGCCGTAACCCACGGCGGGCCGCAGATCATCACCCGGCACGGTGAGGATGTCGCGGTGGTCGTGGACATCGCCGAGTACCGCAGGCTGACGAGACCCCGGCCAGATCTGGCGGACATCCTGCTCGGCGGCCCGAAGCTTGATGATGCCGCCGCTGATGTCTTCGCGGAAATCGAGGCCGAGCGTAAGACGGACTTCGGGCGCGTGGCCGACCTCGAGGCGGGCATGTGACCTACCTGCTCGACACCAATGTCCTGTCAGAGACGCGAAAACGGCGGCCGTCGCCGGGCGTAGCCGAATGGATCGCGGCGACGCCGCCGGAGCGGCTGCATGTTTCCGTGCTGACCCTTGGGGAGATCGAGCAAGGGATCGCGCGTATTCGCGGCCGAGGAGACCAGCAACAGGCCGCCTTGCTTGAGCGGTGGCTACAGGATGTGGAGATCGTGTTCGCCGAGAGGGCACTCCCCGTGACACTCCCTATTGCCATGGCCTGGGGCCGTCTGCGGCATGCGCAACCCCTTCCGGTCATTGACGCGCTCATCGCCGCGACGGCACGGGTGCACGACATGATCGTGGTCACCCGCAACGTCAAGGACTTCGAACAGGCCGGAGTCCAGGTGTTCAACCCATTTGCGCAGTAGGGCTAACCACGCCAAGCGTGGCCGAGGATCTGCACCTGAGCTTGGTCACCAGTCACGTCGGGTACGGGTCTAAGAGAGAGGTGGAGCCTTGGGTCAGGTTTGGTATGCGTCGCGCCTGTGGTCCACATTAAGGACACGTCCACCGTGGCGGACCCTCGTCTAGCCGGTAGCGAACCCGGTATTCACCTCGCCGCGCTCGCCACTGTCCCTCGAAAGGTTTGCGAAGTGGTGCGCCGACTCGGTGTGGGTTGGCGGCAAGCGGGCCGAAAGTGAACTTGATGCATGCCGCAGCCACTGGCTCTGGCAACTGTTCTATGAGGCGCCCTGCAGCGGTCCGGGCAATGACAACCCGGTAGCTCACTCCGGTGCCCGCGGTGCGCGCCGCGCGAAGGGCGCACGGGTCTCGGCCTCTGACAGGACGTCGCCCCGGGCGACCTCTTCCTCGGCCTGCCCGATTGGCCGCTGCGCCTCCGGGTTGCTCAGGAGTTCGAGCATCGCCTCGATCGACTCCAGATCCTCGGCCGCCAATTGACTTTGTCCCCGCGTGGCTATTGGTCCAGCAGGGGGTCCAGGCCCACGGTGAGGCCGGGCGGCAGGGAGGCGATGCCGCGGACCGCGAGCAGGACGCCCGGCATGAACGAGGCGCGGTCGAGGGAGTCGTGGCGGATCGTCAGGACCTCGCCGGGGCCACCGAAGAGCACTTCCTGGTGTGCGACCAGGCCTGCCAGCCGGACCGAGTGGACGCGGACGCCGTCGGTCAGCGCCCCCCGGGCACCCTCAGCCGCCGTGACCGTGGCATCAGGCCCCGGGCCGCGCCCCGCCGCCGCCCGGGCCGCCGCGACCAGCGAGGCCGTTCGCGACGCCGTCCCGGACGGTGCGTCCACCTTGCCCGCATGGTGCAACTCGATGACCTCGGCCGAGGGGAAGAACCGCGCCGCCTGAGTGGCGAAGCGCATCATGAGCACCGCGCCGATGGCGAAGTTGGGCACGACGAGCACCCGGGCCTTGGGCGTGTCCCCGAGCCACTCCCGTGTGCTGGCCAGCCGGGCCTCGTCAAAACCTGACGTACCCACGACCGTGTCGAGACCCTGGTCAATGCACCAGCGCAGGTTGTCCATGACCGCACCCGGGTGCGTGAAGTCGACGACCACGTCGCAGCCGAGCAGCGGAGCCCGGTCGTCACCGAGGTCGACAACGGCGGCGACTCCCATGTCCGCCTCGCCGTCCACCGCGGCACACACCCGGGCTCCCATGCGCCCGCGTCCCCCGAGAACGCCTACCCTGACCACTCGCCCCTCCCGGCGGTTGCCTAGCTCAGCCCAGAACTGACCCAAACGCCCCAGCATCGTCGAACGGGCCGACCACAGCGAGCACCTTGGACCGCGTGAGCACCTCGTCTGCGACCTGGCGCACGTCGTCCTGGGTCACCGCCTCGATCGCGGCAAGGATCTCGGACACCGGCTCCAGCCTGGGATAGACCAGCTCAGACTTGCCGAGCCGGCTCATCCGCGAGGAAGGATCCTCCAGGCCCAGGACCAGGGAGCCACGGAGCTGCCCCTTGCCCCTGGCCAGTTCCGTGTCGCTCAGCCCCTTCGAGGTGACCTTGGCGACCTCGTCCCGGCAGATGGCCAGCACCTCGTCGGCCTTGGCGGGCAGGCATCCCGCGTATATGCCCCACATGCCGGTGTCGGCGTGCTGCGAGGTGAAGCTGTACACGGAGTAGGCCAGCCCGCGCTTTTCGCGCACTTCCTGGAACAGCCGCGACGACATGCCGCCGCCCAGCGCCGCGTTCAGCACACCCAGTGCGAAGCGACGGCCGTCGGTGCGCGAGAGCCCTTCGCAGCCGAGCACCAGGTTTGCCTGCTCGATGTTCCGCGACACCAGCCGGACGCCCTCACCCGTGGCTTGCAGCGGGTTGCCGCCGAGCCGTGGGTCCGCGGGGGCGGTGTCCCCGTGGAGCACGTCCGCGAATGCGTCGCGGACGAGGCTGGTCACGGCATCGTGGTCCACGTTGCCCGCGGCGGCCACCACGAGGTCGGGCGGCGTGTAGCGGGCGGCGTAGTGTTCGGCGATCTGCTCGCGGGTGATCGCGTTGATCGACTCCGGCGGGCCGAGGATCGGCCTGCCAAGGGGCGTGTCACCGAACAACTCGGAGGTGAATGCCTCGTGGACGGCATCGGAGGGGTCGTCGTCGTTCATGGCGATCTCTTCGAGGATCACGCCACGTTCGGCATCGACGTCCTTTGGCTCGATCAGTGAACTGGTCACCATGTCGCAGAGCACGTCGATGGCCAGCGGCAGGTCCGCGTCGAGCACCCGCGCGTAGTAGCAGGTGTACTCCTTGCCGGTGAACGCGTTCAGCTCGCCGCCGACCGCGTCCATCGCGGCGGAGATGTCCAGGGCGGTGCGCCGCTGGGTGCCCTTGAACAGCAGGTGCTCCAGGTAGTGGGTCGCGCCCGCGTGCGCCGGGTCCTCGTCGCGCGAGCCGACCCCCACCCAGATGCCGAGCGCGACCGAACGGACCGCGGGCAGGAACTCGGTGACTACCCGCAGACCCCCGGGGAGAACCGTGCGGCTGACTCCATGGCCTGATTCGGTTGTCATTTACTCTTGGT
>DASYYE010000146.1:0-3713 GCA_035946955.1 Streptosporangiaceae bacterium
GACCTCCTCGGTTCGGGCCGCCATCTCTGCTGCGTGCTCGCGTTCCAGCCGTTCGGCGGTGTCCTCGTCGTCGCGCATCAGCGCGTCGAGGTTGGAGTTGGCGGCGTCCAGGACGCCCAGGTCGGCGAAGGCCTTCTGGACCTTGGGGCCCCACAGCCCGATGTCCTTGACACAAGGCACGATCCGGCTGAACAGCAGGGCCCGGAACGCCTGCTGGACCGGGGAGTTCTCGGTGAACTCCAGGCACTCGGCGACGTTGAAGCCCATCCGCTCCCAGACCTCCTGGCCACGGAATCGGTTGCGCATCAGGTAACAGCCCTCGACGACGAACTCCTCCCGGTCGGCCAGCTCAGCAGAGGTGAGCCCTTGGTAGTAGTCCCGCAGTGCAAGGCGGCCGAATGCCACGTGCCTGGCCTCGTCCTGCATGACATAGGCGAGGATGTGCTTGACCAGCAGGTTCTTCGTGAAGTCACGGTGCACGCCGAACGCGGCGAGAGCGAGACCTTCGATGAGCACCTGCATGCCGAGGTAGGGCAGGTCCCAGCGGGAGTCGTTGAGCGCGTCGGCCAGCAGCTTGGCCAGGTTGGTGTTGATCGGGTAGTACAGGCCGATCTTGTCTCGCAGGAAGCGGGAGTACAGCTCGACGTGGCGGGCTTCGTCCATGGCCTGGGTGGCGGCATAGAACTTCGAGTCCATGTCGGGGACGGACTCCACGATCCGGGCCGCGACGGTCAGCGCGCCCTGCTCGCCGTGCAGGAACTGGCTGAACAACCATGAGGAGAGGTGGTGGCCCAGTTCGTCTCGTTCCGCCTTGTTCAGGATCTCCCACTGGCGGGATCCATGGATCGGGACCAACTCATCCCCTGTCTCCATCACGTTGCATGGATCCACCGGCAGGGTCCAGTCGATCCGTTTGGCCGCGTCCCACTGCTTGTCCTTGCCACGCTGGTACAGGTCGAGCAGTCGGCTGCGCCCGTCGTCGTACTCCCAGCTGAACCGGGTGGCGCCAGCGGCGGGGATGTCCCAGGTGCCGGGTTCGACAGGGGTCGCGTAGTGGTCGTAGGTGCCCAAGGCGGCCTCCTCGGTGGTCTCGGGGCGAGTGGGCCTCATCCCATTACTACCCAGTAACCCACCAAGGCGCAATACCTGTTTACTATTGCTCGCGCCGTTCACTCATTGCTGTCCGGCCGGGCACGCGCCGCGACGTGCCCAGACTCCGGGTGCTCCCCTACTCACAAGCCGAGGGCTCGTGGCCAGCGTGGCTGGCGGGTTCGAGCTGGAAGGTCGAGTGGGCCACGTCGAAGTGTCCCCGCAGACAAGCCTGGAGCGCGTCGAGCATGGCGGCGCTGCGGCCATCGGCCAGCACCGCCGGGTCGACCACCACGTGCGCGCAGAGCACCGGCAGGCCCGAGGTGATCGTCCAGGCATGCAGGTCATGCACACCGGACACGCCGGCCAGCGAGGTCATGTGCGCCCGGACCTCGGACAGGTCGACCCCCCGTGGGCTCGCCTCCAGCAGGATGTCCACCGCGTCACGCAACAGCCGCCAGGTACGGGGGAGGATCAGTACCGCGACCGCCAGCGAGGCCAGCGGGTCCGCGGCGGTGAAACCGGTCCACGCCACCACCAGGCCCGTGACGATGACGGCTCCCGCCCCGAACGCATCGGTGGCGACCTCCAGGAAGGCACCCCGGACGTTGAGGCTCACCGCCTGGCCATGGCGTAGCAGGACCATGGACACGCCGTTCCCCACGAGGGCGACGGCCCCCAGCACCAGCATCAGCGCTGGCTCGAGAGCGGGCGGCGACGCCAGCCGGATGGCGGCCACCACCCCGATGGACACGGCCATGCCAAGCAGCAGCAGGGCATTGACCACCGCAGCCAGGATCTCCACCCGGGCGTAGCCGAAGGTGCGGCGCAGCGTCGCGGGGCGGGCCGCGAAATGCGCGGCGAGCAGGGACAGCCCGACACCCGCCGCGTCGGCGGTCATGTGGGCCGCGTCGGCGAACAGCACCAGCGAGCCGCTGGCCAGCGTCCCCGCCACCTCGGCTGCGGCGATCCCGGCCGTGATCGCCATGACGACCGCCAGGCGGCCACGGTGCTGCCCGGTCACGGTCAGCCCGTGCCCGTGCCCGTGTGGTGAGCCTGGCTCAGGCTGATGTGCGGTCAGCGGGAGTCCCTCCTAGGCAGATGGTTCCGTGCCCGGGGACAGGAGTTCGTATGCGGGGTTGACCATCACGAGGCTCCCGTTGTTCACACCGACCTGCCCGCGGAAGCGGACCCGTGCCCCGCACACGACTCCGGGGATGTGTGACCGGCCGTAGAACATCGCCACCAGGTCACCAGTGGAGTCTGAGATGTCCACCGCGAGCACGGAGTTGCGCTCGACCGGCCTGATCTCGACGGTGCGGACGCGCCCCTCCACGGTGGCGCGGCCGGGTCCGGAGAGGGCACCGATGGCGGTGGCCAGTGGCGACGACGCGGGCCGCTCGTAGCTGGAATGCTCCTGAGCCGGCACTCCGCGCTGGCCATCGCCGGCATGACCCTGGCCCTGCCGCGGCGCTGGCGGCTCGCTGGCCCCGGCTGGCTGTGCCCCCACGCCGGCCAGTTGCCGCGCCCGCAGGTACTCGCTGCCGCTCCGGACGTCGAAGGGCACGATCGTGGCCGTGCAGTTGGGGATCCGGCTGATCACCCGGGCGATCTTGTCAGCCGTCTGGTCGTGCAGCAGCCTACCGAGCACCGGCGAATACGTCCGCCGGGGCAGCACCGCCGTGACATGCGTCCCAGGCACGGCAGCCTCCGCACTGACGAGTTCGGCGGCCGCCCGCGTCAGGCGCCGGTCGGAACAGTCGACGAGGTCCAGGACAACACCGCGGTTCGCCCTGGTCCACTCCTCCCGCAGTTGGTCCGCCTCGGCGGTGTCGAGCACGAAGTGGACTGCTCGCAGGGTGGTGGGTCGCAGGCTGCGTGCGTAGCGCAGCGCTGCCAGCGTGGCGAGGTCGAAGCTGTCGACCAGCAGGAACACGGTGCGCCGCGGGTAGTTCGGCGGTTCCTGCGGCCGGGGTCGTTCCCCGATCCCCTCCAGGACCTCCGCCTCCATCTGGTACTCCCGGTTCAGCCGGATCAGCGCGAACACCAGGATCGGGAACAGCACCACCACAAGCCAGGCACCCTCGGTGAACTTCACCACCGCGAAGATGACGACCACCACCGCCGTGAGCGCACCAGCCGCGCCGTTGATCACCAGCCGGTGCCGCCAGCCGGGCTCCCGCTGCCGCAGGTGATATCTGGCCATACCGAAGCCAGCCATGGAGAACGCGGTGAACACCCCGATGGCATACAGCGGGACCAGGTCGTTGACGTTGGCCCTTCTGATGATGACGAGCGCGGTGGAGACGATGGTCAGCCCGATGATGGCGTTCGAGAAAACGAGGCGGTGGCCGCGCTTGAGCAGCCAGCGGGGCAGGAAGGCATCCCCGGCCACGTAACTGGCAAGGAACGGGAACCCGTTGAAGCTCGTGTTCCCCCCGGTGTAGAGGATCAGCGCGGTCGCGGCCTGCACGAGGAGGAACAGGGCCTGGCCCAGGAAGGAGTTCCCGAAGATCTTCTGGGCCTCCTGGGCCAGCACGGTGGGGTAGCCGGGTATCCGGGGCGTGGCCAGCGTCGCGTGGGCCAGCCAGGAGATGCCTGCCACCAGGAAGCCGAGGATGATG
>DASYYE010000147.1:0-40252 GCA_035946955.1 Streptosporangiaceae bacterium
CACTGAGCAGGCCCGCATCGAAGAACTGCACGTGGCCGCGATCGAGGACCGTGCCGAGGCCATGCTCGGTCTCGGCGGACACCGTGAGCTAGTCGGCGAGCTCGCGGCTCTCGCCACCGCGCACCCGCTGCGGGAACGGACGCGGGCGCTGCTGATGATGGCGCTGTTCCGCGACGGGCGCCAGGCCGACGCCCTCGCGGTCTATACACAGACCCGCACCCTGCTCGTCAGGGAACTCGGCATCGACCCCGGCCAGCAGCTGCAGCAACTCCACCAGCGCATTCTGGCCGCTGACCCAGAGCTGGCCGCCCCAGGCGGGAGAGCATCGGCCGGCCCTGCGCGTGTGCCGGTGCCGCGGGAACTGCCCACGGACGTGCATGCTTTCACCGGCCGGGATCAGGAGCTGGCTGAGCTCGACTGGCTGCTTACGACCGCCGGCCCGGCCAGAGATGTGGGTGGGGGGTCTGCGGTGGTGATCTCGGCCGTGGCCGGGACCGCCGGTGTGGGCAAGACCGCCCTGGCAATCCGCTGGGCACACCGGGTGCGGGACTCGTTCCCCGACGGGCAGCTGTACATCAACCTGCGTGGTTATGACCCCAACCAGCCGGTGACGGCGGGCGACGCGCTGGCGCGGTTCCTGCACGCGCTCGGCGTGCCGGGGCGGGACATCCCACTGGAGCCGGAGGACCGCGCTGCCCGGTACCGCAGCCTGCTGGATGGCAGGCGCATGTTGGTGCTGCTCGACAACGCTGAGTCTGCCGAGCAGGTCCGCCCGTTGCTGCCCGGCAGCCCCGGGTGTGCGGTCGTGGTCACCAGCCGTAGTTCACTGGCCGGGCTGGTGGCCCGCGACGGTGCCCACCGCCTCGACCTGGACCTGCTGCCGATCCAGGATTCGGTGGCATTGCTGCGGGCGCTGATCGGCCGCCGGGCTGACGATGACCCCAGTGCGGCCGCTGCGCTGGCGAGCCTGTGCGCACGGCTGCCGCTGGCGTTGCGGGTGGCCGCCGAGCTGGCGGTCGCCCGCCCGGCAACGTCGCTGGCAGAGCTGGTCGGCGAGCTGGCCGACCAGCAGCAGCGACTAGACCTGCTGGCGGCAGGCGGCGACCCGCGCACCGCGGTACGTGCGGTGTTCTCCTGGTCGGTGCGGCACCTGCCGGTCGATGCCGCCCGGGCATTTGCACTGCTGGGCCTGCATCCTGGTCCCGATCTGGACGCTTGCGCCGCTGCCGCGCTCATCGGCACCACCGTCGAGCGTGCCGAGCAGCTACTGGGTGAGCTGGCCCGGGCGCACCTGATCATGTCCAGCGGGCCTGGCCGCTACAGCATGCATGACCTGCTCCGCGCCTATGCCGCCAGCCTCACCGTCGGCCGAGGCCGCGAAGATGAGCAACGGGCGGTGCTGACCCGCTTGTTCGACTACTACCTTGCCGCCGCGGCGTCCGCGATGGACACTTTCTCTCCTGCCGAGCAATACCGCCGGCCCCGGATCCCCCGGCCGGACACCCCGCTGCCATCCCTGGCCGGCCCCGATGCGGCCCGAGCCTGGCTGGACGCTGAGGGTGCCAGCCTGGTCGCGGTCGCCAGGCACACCTCAGCCCACGGCTGGCCCACCCACACCGTGCGCCTGGCTGCCACCGTCTACCGCTACTTCGACGACGGCGGCTATCTGTCTGAGGGGCTCATCATCCAGACTCACGCCCTGGAGGCCGCCCGTCTCACCAACGACCGCGCAGCCCAGGCCCATGCGCTGAACAGCCTCTGCAGCGTCTACGCCAAGCAAGGCCTTTACCAGCAGACCGCCGCTCACCTCCGGCAGGCACTCGCCCTGGCCCGCGAGACCGGCGATCGCCTCGGGCAGGCGCGGGCACTGGGCAACCTCGGCGTCACCTATTTCCTGCAGGGTGACTACACCCCGGCTGCCGGCCACCACGAGCAAGCCATCGCCCTGTACCGGGAGATGGGCGACCGGCTGGGCGAAGCTCGTTCACTGGACAACCTCGGACTCGTCATCCTCCGGCTGGGCCGGTATGAGCAGGCCATGGGTCACCACGAGCAGGCCCTCGCGCTGTACCGGGAGATGGGCGACCGTTTCAGCGAGCCTTACGCGCTGGCCAACCTCGGCCAGGCCTGCCAGCGCCGGGGGCACCTCCAGCAGGCCATCAGCCACCTCCAGCAGGCCATTGCCCTCGCACGCGTGACTGGCGACAAGGAAATCGAAGCGAACGTCTTGAACTACCTCGGCGTAACCTGCCAACGGATGGGCGAGCTCGAGCAGGCGGTTGCCTACAACTACCAGGCGGTAGCCCTCTTCCGCGAGGTCGGTGACCCCGGCGGGGAGGCCGAGGCGCTCAACAGCACCGGCGAAACCCTGCTTGCTGACGGCGACCCCGGCCAGGCCCGTGCCTGTCATGCCGCCGCGCTGAGCCTGGCCAGCAGCTCCGGCCACCGCTACGAGCAGGCACGCGCCCACAACGGCCTCGCCCACACCCTGTACGCCACGGGTGAGGCCTGTCAGGCCCACCGGCACTGGCGAGAAGCACTCAGCCTCTACACCGATCTCGGCACCCCAGAAGCTGACGAGGTCCAAGCACACCTCACCGAGCTCAGCACCCGAGAGGGCCAGCTCTCCTGAGCCTGGCGGCCCGTCCTCGCGACATCTGTCCTGTGCGATGCGCAACGTCAGTCCAGGGGAGTACCCCCGCAATTGGCCGGTCACATTCAGTCAGTTGGCCGATGAGCGGTCCGCCCGGTCTCAGTAGAACTCTGTTATGACGATTCTCCAGACCTTCCAGCTACCGTCGCTGGTCGAGGCCAGTGACGCCCACGAGGCGCTTGGCCGGGAACTCATCGCTGCCTGGCAGGCAGATGGCATCTTCCAGGTCCAGGCCACCGGGCAACAGCAGGCCGTCACGGACCGCGCCCTGGAAGCCTCCCGGGGGTTCTTCCGGCTCCCCCTCCACGTCAAGTCCGCACATGTCTCCGACCTCACCTACAGCGGGTACGTCGCCTCCGGCGAAGAGGAGACGGCTGGCGAGAAGGACGGCTCGGAGATCTTCACGGTCTGCCCGGACATCGCCGAAGACGACGTGCGAGTGCTCCAGGGGTGGCCATGCCACGGCCCGGTCCCCTGGCCATCCGGCCGCTATGCGGCTGCCATGAAGGCATACATGTCGGCTGTAGGTGACATCGGCCACCGCCTGCTCCAGTTGACTGCCCTGGGCCTCGGGCTGGCCGACATGGACACCTTCACCCGGCTGACCGAAGACGGCTGGCACCACATGCGTGTCCTGCGCTTCCCGTCGGCTGACGCCACCTCCGAGCGCGGGATCGGCGCGCACACCGACTACGGGATGCTGGTCATCGCCTCCCAGGACCACGTTGGCGGTCTCTACATCCGCCCGCCCGTGCCCGGCGAGGAACGCGGCCGCAACTGGCTGCCTGAGGAGTCCATGGCCGGGCGGTACGAAAACGAGGAGCCCTGGACCTTCGTCACGCCGGTCCCGGCCGTCTTCACCGTGTTTCCCGGCGACATCATGCAGTTCATCACCGGCGGTGTCCTGCTATCCACCCCGCACAAGGTGCGCCTCGCGGACAAGCAACGCTATGCCCTGGCCTACTTCCATGAGCCCTCGTTCAGCGCCGTCGCCCGCCCGTTGTCTGACACCGAGCCCGGGGAGTACATCCACTACGGCACCCACTTCACCAACATGTTCATGCGCTGCTACCCCGACCGCGTGACCACGGCACGCATCGAAACCGAACAACGCCTGGAAACCCTCACCAAGCTGCGCCAGGCAGCCCTCGGTAATGGCTGACCGGGTCGTGCCTCAGCCCGCCCTGGTGCGCGACCGTAGTCAGTGGTAAATAGTCAAGGCCCGGCTCACCTAGGTGAGCCGGGCCTTGACCCCTGCAAGTCCAGAAAACCTCCAGAGCCACCGGCCATCATGAACGGGCCACGATGCCTCACAGGGGCATTGGCCCCTGCTCAATGGAGGAGTCATGACCAAGCGTGCCATCGGTGTCTCCTCGGGCCTGATCGCAGTCCTGCTGGCCGCGGGGACCACGCAGGCGGCGGAGGCTGCCTCGCATGCTGCGCGGACGGCGGCGGCCCCGCCCACCGCCTATGTCGCAAACTTCCAGGTCAACGGCGGGAACGTCATTCCGATCGACACTGCCACCAACACCGCGGGGCGGAAGATCCCAACCGCGGCTGGGCCGAGCGCCATCGCCATCACGCCCGACGGCAAGACCGCCTATGTCGCCGACTCCGACTCCGCCAGCGTGACGCCGATCAACACGGCCACCAATGGGCCAGGCCCGGCCATTCCGGTGGGAACCATCCCGGCGACGATCGCGATCACCCCGGACGGGGCGACCGCCTATGTGGCCAACATGGCATCGGACACGGTCACCCCGATCAACACCGCCACCAACACGGCGGGCAGTCCCATCAGGGTCATGCTTGATCCCAAGGCGATCGCGATCACCCCGGACGGCGCGACCGCTTACGTGGTCAGCTCCGCCTTCCAGGAAGGAGGGATGGTGACCCCGGTCAACACCGCCACCAATACCGCGGGCCGGGCCATCAAGGTCGGCAACGGGGCGAGTGCCATCGCGATCACCCCGGACGGCAAGACCGCCTATGTCGCCAACTCCGACTCCACCAGTGTGACGCCGATCAACACCGCCACCAACACCGCGGGCCGGCCCATCAGGGTGGGGAGCGCTCCATCTGTCGTCGCGATCACGCCGGACGGGCGCACTGCTTACGTTGCCAACAGAGGATCGGATACCGTGACGCCGATCAGCACCGCGACCAACACGGCTGGCCCGGCAATCAAAGTCGGCAATTTCCCTGACGCTATCGTGATCACCCCGGATGGCAGGACCGCCTACGTCGCCAGCGGCCCCCTGGGCAGCAGCGGGGTGGTAACGCCGATCGTCACCGCCACCAACAGGGCCAGGAAGCCGATCAAGATCATGGGAGCACCCTCCCCGGGCGCCATCGCAATCACGCCCAGCGGGAATCAGGTCTACGTGGCCGCTGTGATCCAGTCGGCCACCGGCTCCACCGCGGGGTGGGTGACCCCAATCAGCGTGGCCACCAGCACCGCGGAGAAACCGGTCAAGGCCGGGTCTTACCCCCAGGGCATCGCGATCACCCCATGATCGCGCTCGACGTTCGCCTGGGCCGGGAACCCACTCCCGGCCCAGGCGAAATCGCCAGGAACGTCGGCTGGTAGAGGTAGGAACGTCGGCTGGCAGGGGTAACGGTCATGGGTCAGCGGCGTTGGGGGCGTGATGGCAGGTCAGGGATTGATGTGGCTGGACGAGCGATTCGGTGAGCAGCTGAGCTTCTGTGTGACTTTCGTGTGCGGAACCGATGAGCGCAGTGTCTTTGCCGCGTTCGGCGCCGATCCGGATGAGGCGGTCGCACGGAGCCGGCAGGAAGCCGAGCTCGCGGAGGAAAGCTGGGAACAGGGGTATGGCCCCTTCGTGCGAGTCGGCCGGTGCGGGGAATGGCTGTTCGCCTGGGAGCAGGCTTCGTCGGAAGGGGCACGACCGGAGGTGCTGCGCCGCGTGTCTGCTGGGGCGGAGGCTGTGACGGTGCGCAACTGCCTGGACGGGTTCGCGGAGTTCGGGCACGCTGCGGACGGGGATGTGACCACGACTCTGGCCACGATCGTGCCGTACAGCCGGGAGGGCAGCGACCCGGACCGGTTCCTATCACTGATCCGGGAGGCCGGGCTGGATTTCGAGGCCGATGCGGGCGGGCAGGCACTGCCCGATCTGGAGGCTGTGCTGACGGTAGCGGAGCGGGCTTTCGGCTTGTCGCTGGACGAGCCGGAACTGGAGCGTCCCTTGCCGTCGGCACGGATCCTCCCCGTGCTGCCGGACCTTCATGTACGACGGGATGAACCCGGCCCCGGCCAGGGACGCGTGCCCGCCATCGGTGATCCAGTGATCGATCTGCTGCTGTTCCACGCCGACGAGGAGACTCTGGCCTCGGCGGTGGGCACCCAGGTGCGGGGCATGCTCGCCGACAGCGGGCTGGATGCGTCCGGCGAGCTTGTCCAAGCTGCGAACGCGGCACTGGCGGAAGGCGGCCGGCCGGTGGCAGACGACAGTCCAGCCGGCTTGGTCCTGCGCCGGATCGGGCGTGAGAACTACGAAGCGGAGATGGACGGCCTCAGCCTGCGGCCCCACCTCACAGAGGATGAGCAGCGGCAGCGGACGCGCCGCAACGACGCCGTCCGGATCCTGCTTTCCGTGCTGACCTGGGGACCGTGGCCAGTGCTGCCAGCGGTCACCCATTACCGTCGGCGATGGGGCTCACCTGGATGGCGAGGACAGTTCCTCCACGACCTGGCCGACACGCCGGGGGACCGCCGGGCCTGACACCAGCCCGGCGGTCCCCGGCGCGCAGGCAGAGCAGCGGAGGTCAGGGGATCACCGCCAGCCAGAACTGGTCACGGTCCAGCAGCCGCACTGACTTGATGAATCCTGCGTACTTGCAGCCCACAGCCTGGTTCAGCTTCAGCGGTACATGCCCGCGCACGCAGGCTTCGCTTCCAGTGAAGGGAGCAGTCGGCTGCACCGAGCTCCAGTCCGTGGCCAGGTCGCCGGTTGGGATGGCGATTTCCACGGCTTCCACCTGGGCGCACTGGGAACCGCTCGTAACCCCGTTCAGGGCGCCGCTTTGATAGCTTGCGGCGAAGGGGAACTCATCGCAGCTGTCTTTGCTGCCGTCGTCCCCGCCGATGGCGGTGCCCAGGCTCGTGAAGGTGCTGTCGCAGATGATTTTCCTGTTGTTACCTCTGGTGGTCTTGTTGGCCAGCCGGGTCAGCGGCTGGCCGACGCCCTGCTGGCCCCAGTGGGCTGAGAGGTTGACCTGTGCCCACGCGACTATGTCTGCCGCCGCCCCGAAAGTTCCGCGGGAGAGGGACATCGTGGGGATGAAGTGCTGGTTCACACAAGTGTCGGAACTGCTGACGATCGAGTCGCACCGCCCGGTCAAAAAGCCAAGGTCACTGGCGGTCCTCGACGGGTAGGGGGCCGGTGGGATCCAGAAGAACACGGTCCCAATCACATCATCGAGCCCGTCCGCCACACCGCGGCGTAGCAGGGCAGGCCCGGTGTCGCCCTCAGCCCAGCTCTTCGTGAATGTGGTCTCCGGCGTGATCGTCACGGGCTCGTTGTCGGGCCCCCCGTTACTGATTGCGCTGCAATGGCGAGGGTGTATATCACACGCCGATGAGATAGTGGCGGAGATTCCGTTGATCAGCGCACCGGTGCCGTTTCCGGCGATCATGACGAGGCCATGAACCCAGGTCGAGCCGGTGTATGTCACCCAGGATTGTTCCTCGATTGTGAGCGTACCGGTAATCGTTACGGTGCCGTCACCATTGGGTGTATAGGTGACGAGGTGGTGATAGCGGTGGGCGCACGAGGTGGACCGATTCGGCGCTGGTACGTATGTATCAGGGCCGAAGCCGCACTCTGGTGGGGGCGTGAGGCCCGCCTCGGGCCGGGGCCGCGAGTTGCTCAGCGGCGGCCTCGCGCCGGCGGGCAGCCGCTTGCCAGGTGTTGTGGTGATATGGATGCAGGCGACTGTTGTGGCCGGCACTAAAGCGCGGTGGCATGTGTCGCCGCGCGCATTGATGAATGTCCCTGCGCTTCCGGATGTCGCGTGCGTCGGCCGTGGTCGCGCAACAGTGGCCCCGGCGGTGGATGGTACAAGGACCACCGTGACTGCCAGGCCGGCAAGGGCCGAGGACCGCCACAGCCACGACCGCAGTGGATGCCGTTTCTTGTCTTGAGTACTCATACTCCGTCCTTAGGTCTTCCTGCTAATCCCGGCCGAGGAGTTGGCTTGCGCGAGTAGCACGGTGGCCCCTGTTCACCGCGCATGTCAGTTCATAAGAGGCGGTGCCGGACTGCGCTCAGGACAAGACCCCCCGTCGGTGCCCCTGATCAAGGCTCCTGCCATCGTCACAAGGAGCTCTGTAGGTTTTCTGGAGGTTCTGTTGCGGTGGCGCTACGCCGGCAGGATCCTGACGCTGCGCGCCAGTGCCTGCGCGGTGGGCAGGTCCGGGCAGCCAGCGGTACCACCGGGCGCCTGGGTCGAAGCGGCGCCAACGGCGCAGCCGAGCGCGACTGCCCCGGCGAGGTCCAGGCCGCCGAGCAGGCCAGCGATGAGCCCCGCGTTGAAGCAGTCTCCGGCACCCGTCGTGTCCACTGGGGCCATCAGCGGCGGTTCGGCGCGGCAGCGCTGGGTGCCTTCAGTCCACAGCGCGCCACGTGTCCCCGCCTTGACCACCAGGCCGGGACCGAGCGCGGCCATGGCCTCGGCCAGGGTCGGCGTGCCGGACAGGCGCAGTGCCTCGGTCTCGTTGGGCAGCAGCAGGCCGGTGGCTGCGAGCGTGTGCCGCAGGTTGTCATCACCCCACCGCTGGGCCGGATCCCAGTTGGTGTCCAGTGAGGTGCTGGCGCCGCCCGCGCGGGCGGCGCCCAGCAGGCCGGGCAGGCCCGGCCCAAGCGAGCGCTCCACCAGGAAGTAGGAGCTGACGTGGACGTGCCGGGCCGCGGTGAGGAGGCTGGCCGGGACGTCCTGCGCGGTCAGCGTCGTCATGGCGCCGGTCGCGGTGAGGATCGCCCGGTCCTGGCCCGCCGACAGCGCCACCGTCATGCCGGTCGGCGTGCCCCGCCGCACCACCACCGCCCCGGTGCCGACTCCCTCCCGGGTCAGTTGGCCGAGCATGAACTCCCCGGCCGGGTCGTCGCCGACCGCCGCGGCCAGCGCGACCCGCAGCCCGAGCCGCGCCGCGGCCACGGCCGTGATCGCGGCGGACCCGCCGACCACCAGCGAGATGCCGTCCACCAGCTTCTCCTGCTGGCCGAACGCGGGGTTGACGTCGCCGCCGGTCACCAGCACGTCGGGATTGCAGTCACCGACCACCAGCAGGTCCAGGCAGCCGTCTGGCGGCGGCCCGTCAGGCGGTAACAACCTTGATCCCTGCGTCCGCGAGCCGGGCCGCGTCGGCCGGCGCGATGCCCGTGTCGGTCACCAGCACGTCGATCTCGGCGATGGTGCAGATCCGCGCGAACGCACGCCGGCCCACCTTGGAGCTGTCGGCGGCTACCACGACCTGGGCCGCGCGGCCGGCCATCAGCCGGTTGATGCTGGCCTCGCCCTCGTGGTGGGCGGTCGCGCCAGCAACCGCGTCGATCCCGTCGACCCCGAGGATCGCTGTGTCCAGCGTGACCTGCTCCAGTACACCGGTGGCCAGCGGGCCGGTCAGCTCATAGGACTGCGGCCGGGCGACCCCGCCGGTGGTGACGATCTTGATGTGCTGGCGGACGGCCAGTTCGGTGGCGATGTTCAGCGCGTTGGTCACGATGGTGAGCGCGGGCGGCGCCGCGCCCGCGCTGAGGTCGGCCCGTACCGCCAGGGCCCGGGCCACCTCGGTGGTCGTGGTCCCGCCGTTCAGGCCGATGATCTGGCCGGGCAGCACCAGTTCCGCGGCAACTGCGCCGATGCGCTGCTTCTCCGACGGATGCCGCTCGGTCTTGTAGCGCAGCGGCAGGTCGTAGGTGACGCCCTGGGCCAGGGCGCCGCCCCGGATCCGGGTGAGCATCTGCTGCTGGGCCAGTTCGTCGAAGTCGCGCCGGATGGTCGCGGCCGATACACCGAGCTCCGCCGCGGCGCGGTCCACCTGGAGCTGGCCGTCGGCGGCGAGCAGTTCGAGCAGCTCGTTCCAGCGGCGGTAGCGGCTCACCGGCGCCTCCCTCCATTTCTGGCGATCCTACTGACGGCAAATCCTGCTCTGTTCCGGAGAAAACCGCGCATCAGCACGCGCGCAGCACCCGCAGCAGCCGCGTCACCTCTCCGGCAATGGCGTCCCGGCCAGCGGCACCGTAGCGCCGCGGGTCGACGAGTGCGGCGTCAGCCGTCAGGCAGGCCCGGACCGCGCCGGTGAACGCCTTGTTCAGCCGCGTGCCAACGTTGATCTTCGTCATGCCGGCCGTCACCGCAGCGGCCAGCCCCGCATCCGGCACGCCGGACGAGCCGTGCAGGACCAGCGGGACCGGCACGGCCCGGTGAATCCGCGTGATGAGGCCGGTGTCGAGGACGGCGTCCCGGGTGAGCATGGCGTGCGAGCTGCCGACCGCGACCGCCAGCGCGTCGACACCGGTCGCGGTGGCGTAGACCGCCGCCTGGTCAGGCCTTGTCCTGGCCCGGGCGCTGTGCACGCCGTCCTTGCCGCCGACCTCACCGAGTTCGGCCTCGGTCCAGATCCCGCGCTCCCGGCACCACCGGGCGATCCGCGCCGTGGCGGCCACGTTGTCGTCGTAGGCCAGGCTGGAGGCGTCGTACATGACCGAGCCGAGCCCGGCAGCGGCCGCCGCCCGCACCAGTTCCTCACCCGTGGCGTGGTCGAGGTGCACCGCGACCGGTACCGAGGCCGCCCCGGCGACCGCGAGCACCGCGGCCGCGATCGGCTCGAGCGCCCCGTGGTAGGCCACGCAGTTCTGGCTGATAGCCAGGACCACCGGCGCGCCAGCGGCCTCCGCCCCCGCCACGACCGCCTCGGCGTGCTCGATCCCGACGATGTTGAACGCGCCAACGCCGCGGCCCGCCGCGCTGGCCGGCCACACGATCTCGCGCATCGCAACCGCAGGCATCAGCCGCCCCCGGTGACCGCAACGCTGGCCAGTAGTTGCGAGGCCTCCGCCGGGTCGATCTCGCGCATCGCGAAGGCAGGCATCAGCCACCCCCAGTGACCTGCACGCTGGCCAGTGCCCGCGTGTAGTCCGCCAGTTCGAACTGCCCGGCGGCCGGTGCCGCGGCCGCCGCGGTGCCGAGCGCCGCGGCCTCCCGCAGCCGCCGCGGCCAGGGCGTGCCGAGGGCAAGCCCGCGGGCCAGCCCGGCTACCACGGCGTCCCCCGCGCCTATCGGGTTCCCGGCCACGCGGCCCGGTGGTGCCGCGCGCCAGGTGCCCTCGCCGGTGACCGCGAACAGGCCGTCCCCGCCGAGCGACACCACGACCGCGCGGGCGCCCGCGGCCATCAGCTCCCCGGCCGCTCCCGCGATGGCGGCCAGGTCGGCGCCGTCCGGTCCCGACAGGCACCGGCCCACAGTGTGTTCCAGTTCGGCCAGGTTCGGTTTGACGATCGCCGGGCCTGCGGCCGCGCCGCGCAGTAGGGCTGGCCCCTCCGCGTCCAGCACCGCCGGTACCCCGGCGGCTGCCGCCCGCGCCGCCAGCACGGCGTAGCTGTCCTGCGGCAGTCCCGGGGGCAGGCTCCCCGACAGGACCACCGCCGAGCTCCCAGCCAGCGATTTTTCATACGTAACCAGGAACGCTGCCCACTCGGATCGCGAAACGACTGGCCCCGGTTCGTTGAACAACGCCGTCTCACCACGGGCGGTGTCCACGACGGCGAAGGTCCGCCGGGTCTCGCCGGCGACGGCGGTGAAGTCGGCGCGCACCCCGGCCCCCGCGAGCCCGGCCCGCAGCGCGTCGCCGGTGACCCCGCCGGCCAGCCCGGTCACCAGGGTGTCGTTGCCGAGCGCGTGCAACGTCCGGGCCACGTTGACGCCCTTGCCGCCGGGGCAGACCCGCACCTCCCGGGGCCGGTTCACCCCGGACCAGTCCACCTCGCCCACGTGGTGGGTCACGTCCAGTGCCGGGTTGAGCGCGACGACAACAACGCCTGTTTTCCATGATCCTGAAGACTTTTCAGTCGCTGTGACCGAAAAGTCTTCAGGATCATGGAAGCGGGGGTGGCGCACCACGTCCACCTAGCGGGGGGTCAGGATTACCGACCGGCTCAGGTTCCGTGGCCGGTCGGGGTCCAGGCCGCGGGCCTGCGCCAGGGCGGCGGCCAGCCGGTGCACGAGCACCAGCTCGGCCAGCGGGTCCGCCTGGCCCAGCCAGGCCTGGCCGCCCGCGGCGGCCACCTCGCCGGCCAGCCCGTCGGGCGCGGGGCCGAGCAGCCACACCACGCTGCCCGGCCCGGTGACCGCGACCGGCCCGTGGCGGTACTCCATGGCCGGGTAGGCCTCCGTCCACATACCCGCGGCTTCGCGCAGTTTGAGTGCTGCCTCGCTGGCCAGCCCGTATGTCCAGCCGGTGCCGAGGAAGGTGAACTGCTGGGCGCTGGTCAGCGCTTCCGGCAGCTGGCCGGCCAGCATGTCCTCGGCCTCCCGTGCCGCCGTGGTTATGTCATGGCCGAGGTGGGCACGCAGCAGCGCCAGCTCAGTGGTGGCGAAGCGGGTCTGTACCACCGACAGCTCGTCGGCGAAGTCCAGCGCAATGAACGCGTCGGCCGCCGCCGCGACCGGGGTCTGCGCGCTGGCGGTGATCGCCAGCGTGGGGACCGTGCCGTCGAGTTGCGCGAGCAGCTGGCGGACCTCGGTGGTGGTGCCCGACCGGGACAGCACCACCACCTGGTCGTACCGGCGGTCCAGCGGCATCTCCGAGGCCGCGAACGCGTCGGTCTCGCCGTGCCCCGATGCCTCGCGCAGCGCGGCATAGGACTGCGCGATGAACCAGGAGGTGCCACAGCCCACCACCGCGACCCGCGCGGTGCGGGCGGGCAGCAGGTCCGCGACCGCTGCCACCAGCTCGGCCGCGCGCCGCCAGCACCCCGGCTGCGAGGCCACCTCGGCCTCCATGCTGGTTACCCTCTTTGCCCCGTCCGCCACTGGGAGCCTCCTTACGTTCCGGCGAGCCCGGTCGCTGCGACCGACCTGATGAAGTACTTCTGGGCCACGAAGAAGACCAGCAGCATCGGGGCCAGGCTCATTACGTTGCCCGCCATCAGCAGCGTCCACTCGGTGGAGTGCGCGCCCTGGAACGTCGCCAGCCCCAGGGGGAGCGTCATCTGGTCCGTGGAGGTGATGGCGATCAGCGGCCAGAGGAAGTTGTTCCACGAGTCAAGGAACGTCAGCGCGGCGAGCGTGGCCAGGGCGGGCAGGGACAGTGGCAGCACCATGCGCCACAGCACCGTGAGCCTGCTCGCGCCGTCGACCCGCGCCGACTCCTCGTACTCGATCGGCAGCGTGCGGAAGAACTGACGCAGGAAGAAGATGCCGAACGCCGTCGCCGCATTGGGCAGGATGAGCGCGCCGATGTGGTCGATGCCGACCTGGGCCAGCACGTGGATGCCGAGCCACTTGGTGATGATGAACTGCGGGATCATCGTCACCTGGAACGGGACCATGAGCGTGGTCATGATCACGGCGAACAGGGCCCCCCGGCCGAGGAAACGGAGCCGGGCGAACGCGTACCCGGCCAGCGAGCACAGGACCAGGTTGCTCACCACCGTGGTGACCGCCACGGCCGCGCTGTTCAGGAAGAACCGGACGAACGGCTCGGCCCGCAGCGCGTCCGGGTAGTTGGCGAAGTGGAGCGTGTGGGGGATGAGGATCGGCGGGAAGTGCAGCGCCTCGGCGGGCGTCTCGACCGACGTGACGACCAGCCACACGAACGGGAAGACCAGTACCAGGGTGGCGGGCAGGAGCACCAGGTGCCAAGGGCTGAACGGCAGCCGGAACCGCCGCCGCGCAATGACTGAAGACGATGCGGCCATGGTCATGACCTGTAGTAGGTGAACCGGCGGCCGACCCGGAACTGGACCGCGGTGACCACGAGGATGATCAGGAACAGGAAGTAGGCGATCGCGGAGGCGTAACCAAAGTTGAAGTTCTGGAAGGCCTGCTCGAAGAGGTAGTAGACGAGGACGGTGGTCGCGTTCAGTGGGCCGCCCGAAGTGCTGAGGTATACCTCGTCGAACAGTTGCAGCGCATTGATGGTCAGCCAGACCGCGAGGAACAGCGAGGCCGGGCTGAGCAGCGGCAGCGTGACCCGGCGGAACGTGGTCCACCGGCTGGCCCCATCCACGGCCGCGGCGTTGAGCAGCACCTGCGGCACGCCCTGCAGCGCGGCGAGGTAGATCACCACGGCGAACCCGGTCCAGCCCCAGATGGTCATGACCACGATCACGAACAGCGCCTGGGACGGGGAGTTCAGGAACTGCTGCGCGGGGATGCCCAGCAGGCTGAAGAAGTAGTTCACCACCCCGTATGAGGGGTCGAACAGCCAGATGAAGACCAGCGCCTCACTGATCGTGGAGATCGCCATCGTGGCGTACGCGGCGGTGCGGTACAGCGAGATGAACCGGATCTGCCGGTTCATCGCGACCGCGAGGAACAGCCCGACGATCATCGTGCCGGGCACGAACAGCGCCGTGTAGACCAGGGTGTGCTCGACCGCCTGCCCGACCACCGGGTCGTGCAGCATGGCCCGGTAGTTGCGCAGCCCCACGTAGGGGGTGTCCGGCGACAGCAGGTTGTTGCGCTGGAACGACATGACCGCCGACCAGATGATCGGCACCGCGCCGAACAGCAGGATGATCGCCACTCCTGGCGTCACGAACGCCCAGCCGGTGAACTGCTCCGGCACTGGCACGCGCCGTCGCGCCGTCCGCGCTGGCTGCGGGCGCCGCCGTCGCGGCACAGGCCGCCTGCGGCCAGGCTCGGTGCGCCCGCGGCGGAGCAGGGCAGAGGGGGCGGCCACGTCAGCCGTTCGGGTTCGCGAGCGCCTGGTTGACCTGCTGCGCCGCGCTGGTCAGCGCGGCATTCGGCTGGCTCTTGCCGAGCAGCACCGACACGAGCATGGTGCCGAGGATCTGCGAGACCTTCGGGTACCGCGGAGTCTGCGGGCGTGCCTGGCGGACGTTGCCCAGGTTGGCGATGAACGCGTCCACACCGGGCAGGGCCTTGTCCATCTGCTGCAAGAACCCCGGCGAATACTCCACCGACCGCCGGATCGGCAGGTCCCCGGTGCGCAAGGCGAAGTAGCGCACCTGCGGCGCGGCGGAGAGCCAGAGCAGGAACCTCTCTGACGCCTGGGCCTGGGCGGAGCCATTGTTGAAGACCACCCAGTTGTCCGGGCCGGAGATGGTCTGGTGACCGCCGCTGGTGCCGGGGAACGACGGCATGACCTGCACGCCGTAGTGCACGTTCGGGAACGCCGACAGGTCCCAGGGACCAGTCACCAGCATCCCGATCTTGCCGGAGTCGAACAGGTTGGTGTAGGCCGAGTCGGTTGGGTCCAGGTACATCGAGTGGTCGCTGACCGCCATGGTGCGCAGGGTCTCCAGTGCCTGGAGCCCGGCGGGTGAGTCGAAGGCTGCCTTCTTGTCGCTGGGCGCCAGGATGGACCCGCCCGCCTCCCACAGCAGCGCCTCCCAGTGCCACACGGTGTCCTCGGTGCCCGGGGTGACGTACGCGGTGCCGAACTGCTTCTTCGCCGGGTCGGTGAGGGCGCGCGCATCGGCCACGAACTGCTGCCAGGTCCAGGCCGCCGTCGGCGGCGTGAGGTGTGCCTGGGCGAACAGCGTCTTGTTGTAGACCACGGCCAGGTTGTCCACGAGCGCCGGGATGCCGATGACCTTGCCGTTGACCGTTGCCACGTCGCGCTCGCCGACCCAGAAGTCGGACCAGTCCACGCCGGGCTGGGCCACCACGTGGGTCAGGTTCACCACCTGCGGGATCTGTGCCACGTTCGGGGCCCACGAGCCGTACAGGTAGGCGATGTCCGGCGGGCTGCCGCCGCGCACCGCGGTGAGCACCTTCTGCAGCGTGAGGTCGTTGTTGACGTACAAGCTCGACACCGTCTGGCCCGGGTGCGCCTTGTCGTAGACGCTGACCAGGTGCGCGAACGCCTTGGCTTCGGCGCCGGTGTAGCCCTCCCAGATCGAGATCGTGCCGCTGCCCGAGTTGCTGCTGGCATCCGATCCACAGGCCGCCACGCCGAGCACGGCGGCGCAGCACGTGGCGGCCATCCGCAGCCAGTGAGTTCTCATGGTGCCCTCTGTTGCGCGAAGAGCGGATGTTTGAAACATCATCACGCGTGGCCAAGGCCGTATGTCAACCCTTGGTAGCTGATTTCAGCGCGTTTTCTGCGCAGTCTTGCTCGAAGTTGACTCAAATGCGACACTGTTGCGCGTGACGAAGGTGGCGTTCATCGGTGCTGGCAGCGTCGAGTTCACCCGTAACGTCGCGACCGACCTGTGCAGCTACCCCGAGCTGGCTGGCCAGTTGCACCTGGCCCTGCACGACGTCAGCGCCGAGCGGCTGGCCTACGCCAAGGCGCTGGTCAGCCGCATCGTCGCCCAGACCGGGTCCGGCGCGACGGTGACCGCATCGGCCGGCCGGCGCGAGGCGCTCCGGGACGCGGCGTACGTGATCAACGAGATTCAGGTCGGCGGCTACGACGCGACGCGGCTGGACTTCGACATCCCGGCCCGCTACGGGGTACGGCAGACGATCGGCGACACGATAGGCATCGGCGGGATCTTCCGCGGCCTGCGCACGATCCCGGTGGTGACGCAGATCGCCCGCGACATGGTCGACGTCTGCCCAGACGCCTACCTGCTCAACTACAGCAACCCCATGGCCATGCTCCCCTGGGCCGTGTACGAGGCCACCGCGCTGCGTAAGGTGTTCGGCCTGTGCCACTCGGTCCGGGACACCCACCGCTTCCTCGCCGGCCTGGTCGGCCTCGACCCGGCCGAGGTCGACTTCCTCACCGCCGGCTTCAACCACCAGGCGTTCGTACTGCGGTTCGCCCACGACGGCCAGTCCCTGTACCCCCGGCTCGCTGAGGTCGTCGAAGCCTCGCCTGAGCTGCGCCGGCGGGTCCGGGTGGAGATGTATCGCCGGTTCGGCTACTTCCCGACCGAGTCCAGCGAGCACTCCGCCGAGTACGTGCCCTGGTTCATGCGCCACGACGGCGAGATCGAGCGGTTCCGCATCTTCGTCGGCGACTACCTGGCCCGGTCGCAGGAGAACCTGCGCGAGTACGAGACGGTGCAGCGCGAGCTCGACGCGGGCACGCTGCTGGACCTCGAGCCCACCGGCGAGCTCGCCTCCGAATTCATCCACTCACTGGAGACCGGCACCGAGCGCGAGATCTATGTGAACGTCCGCAACGGCGACCTGATCACCAGCCTGCCCGCCCAGTGCTGCGTCGAGGTGCCCTGCGCCGTGGGCGCCGACGGCGCCCGGCCACGCGCTGTCGGTGCGCTGCCGCCGCAGCTCGCGGCCCTGAACCGGACGTTCCTCAATGTCGTAGAGCTCACTGTGCGCGCCGCGCTCGACGGCAGCCGGGAGCACGTGTACCAGGCGGCGCTGCTGGACCCGAACACCGCCGCCACGCTGACCACCACACAGACCGTCGCCATGTGCGACGACCTGCTCGACTCGCACAAGGCCTTGCTGCCGCCCGGTCTCACCCGCTGACTGGGCCTCACCCGCCAACCGGCTTGAAGGGACTCACGATGCGTATCCCCCGACTGCACTTACTGGCCTGGGCCGCCTCCCTGACCCTCGCTGCCGCCGCGCTCATGGCGGTGGGCCCGCCCGCGGCCGCAGGCACAGTCACCCAGCCCACGCCGCCGGTCACGGCCAGCGCGTTCCCCATCGAGCCGACGAGGACCGTGCCAGCCGATGGCGACGGGCTGATCCCGAACCCGGCCACGCCGACCGGCTCGGCCATCGCGCCGCCGACGGCGTGCACCGTGACGTTCAACGGCGCTAGCAGCACCTCCGCGGACGTCAACTCGTGGATCGCCGCCAACGAGAACTCGCTCACCGCCCCCACCGTCCTCTGCCTGTCCGGCACGTTCACCGCGCCCATCCACGTCTGGAGCAAGACCAGCACGGCCCTGCTCGAGATCGCGCCCACACCCGGCGGGTCCGCCACCCTCGACCTCGGCCAAGCGGCCGCCGCCGACATCAACCCGAACGACTACTTCAGCACAGCTGGCGGCATGAGCATCGTGGACTCCCGCAGTGTCGAGGTCTACGGCCTGACTATCGAGAACTACACCTTCAACGGCACGGCCCGCACCCCGGCCGGGATCGACATCGCGGTCCGCAGCGACACGGCCAACACCAACCAGTCGGTGGTCCCGCACCGGTCAGCGTGCTTCCTCAATGGGGGAGCGTGCAGCGACATCTACCTGATCGACAACACCGTGCGGGACATCACCAACACCGCTGACGAGAACAGCACCACCATGTCGCTGTGCGGGAACGCCAACGTCAACGGGTACGGCATCGCGGTGATCGCCGCGGGCAGCGCCACCTCCCCAGCTCTGCAGCACCTGGTGATCGAGGGCAACACGGTGTCCGGTACGCGCACCGGGCAGAGCGAGACCGTGACCATCAACGGCGACATCAAGGACTTCCTCGCCGCGGACAACGTGATCCACGACACCGACAACATCGGCCTTGACACCATCGGCTGGGAGACCGGCTCGTCCCAGGCCAGCCACGGGTACGTGGTGGGCAACACCGTCTATAACGTCGACACCTGGTCCAACAAGGCCTACGGCAAGTGGTCGAACAGCAGGTGTGTGGCCCAGCCGGAGAACGCCGCAGGCCTCTACGACGACGGCGCCTCCTACATCTGGATCGACTCCAACACTGTCTGGAACGCCAACCAGGGCATCAACCTGGATGTGGAGACCGCGGGCAAGGAAACCGACCACCTGCTGGTCTCCAGCAACACCGTCTACGACGACCCGGGTACCTCGAAGTCGGACCCGAGCAACGGGACCAACCCGCCGGGCACATCAGGCACCTCGACCGTGGCCGGCCACGACCCGTTCGCCCTCTACATCGACGCGTTCGGCAGCAACGCGAAGATCACCGACGTATACGTCCACGACAACACGCTGCGGAACCAGAGCCAGTTCTACCTGACCCCATCAGCGGGGATGCCGGCGTTGGATATCGGCGGGACCTGGTCCAGCGTGCAGATCTGGCACAACACGGTCGATGGGATGGGCCCCGCCGACCGGTACAACCCGCTGTTCGAGGTGGACAACCAGCCAGCCGGCGGGACCAACACGGTCGACTGCAACAACTACGGGGACCTGTCCACCGCAGGCAACACGGTCAACGGCAACTTCGCGCTGCCCAGCAACGACTGGCTGACGCTGGCCAACTGGCAAGCCCACAATGGGCACGGCTGGGACGCCAACAGCGCCGTCGGCGGCTTCTCAGCCAACTGCCCGAGCCAGTCGATCCAGTGAGCGCCGTCAGCCGCTGGCTCGGTGCCGCGGCCACGCTCACCCTGGCCGTGGCGGCAACCAGTGCGGCGACCCCGGCCAGCGCCGGGCAGCCACCCAGCACGAGGCAGCCGGCCGCCGACCCTGTTCCGCCGCCACGGCACCACGGCACGCTGCGGGTCACCGGTGACCTGCGCGACGGCGGCACCGTGCGCGCGGCCGGGCTCACCTGGAGCACGCCACCCCTGCCACGCGGTGACCGGCTGCTCAGCTTCGAGGTCGGCTACTACTGGGCCGCATGCCCGGCACAGGGCCACTGCGTGCCCGGCGCGGACACCACCGCAACCCCGTTCGCCGCCCGGCGCTATGTAGCCGGTCACGCCGATACCGGCCGACGCCTAGCGGTCACGGAGAGGGCCACCGAGGTGGTGCAGACGAGTTCCGCGCCGTTCCTGTTCAGTTTCAAGAGCGCGTCGGTGAGCACCACCACCCACGCAGCCGTGAGCGCGTACCAGGCCGGGCGGCCACCGGCGACCGAGTTCGTGAACGGGACGCCGGAGCCCCGCACCGGGTCGGCGGAGGAGTACTTCAGTGTCGGCGCGCCGCACTACAACACCGCGGACGGCCCCGTCGCCCAGCGGTACCGGGTAGACGCAGGGCCGTGGCGTGCCCTGCCCGCGAGCCGCGTCTTCTACACCGGCAAACTCCGAACAGGCACACACCAGGTGGCGGTGCGGGCCACCGACCGGGCCGGCGCCACCACCGTCAGGTTCGGCTGGCGCGTCGTGCCGCTGCCCGCACCGCTGCCGTGTCAGGCATCCCGCCGGCGGTGCTGGTTTCCGCCGCACCTCGATGCCCGTCACCACCCGGTGCGCTGGGACTGGCAGATCGGCCGGACCGCTCCGCTGCAGCGCCTCGGTGCACGGGCAGTGGACATCTACGACATCGACGGCTTCCTGACCACCCGCGCTGAGGTGCGCGCCATCCACACCAGCTGGCAGGCGGCCACCCTGCCGCACCCGAGGACGGTCTGCTACCTGGACCTGGCCTGGGAGGACTACCGGCCGGACGCCACCCCAGGCAGGTACTTCCCGGGCGCCACGCTCGGCAATGTCTACTTCGGCTACCCGCAGGAACGCTGGGTGGACTTCCGGCAGCTCGACGCGCTCAAGCCGATGCTGGACGAGCGGATCGCGATGTGCGCGGCCAAGGGTTTCGACGCAGTCGAACTCGACGACATCGACGGCTTCGACCCGCCGTCCACCACTGGTTTCCACCTCACACCGGGGGACGCGCAGAACTACCTCGACTATGCCTTCAACAAGATCCACCGGTACGGGATGACCGGCCTTTGGAAGAACTCCCCATACCTGTCCTGGTGGGGGCGGCGCTACGCCGATGGCGCGGTCGTCGAGGAGTGCTACCGCTACCACCAGTGCATTGCCTCCTCGTTCCGAGGCAGCAGCCAGTACGGGATCACCTGCACCGAGCTGTCCGGCGCAACCCCGTGTGGGTGGGACGACTTCACCGCTGACAAGACGCCTGCCCAGCCAACTGGCAAGTGGGTCGGCGAAGCCGAGTACAGCGCGGACCACTATGTGTGCAACCCAGGGCAGCCCTGCCCGTTCCGGCGGCGTTTCGCCACGTTCTGCCACGTCGTCTACGCGCCTCCCAACGGCTTCTCGGCCGTCAAGTTCGACGTGAACCTGGATGGGAAGACTTTCTATCCGTGCCCTCGCGGCACCTGACCGAGCCCAAGGCGGCTTCGCAAATAGGAACATCATTCTCCACGCCGATGTCGACTTATATGGATCCCCCAAAAAGGGATCGCCTGCACCGCGTTCAAGGCGCTCGGTGGTCAGACTCGATATGGAAAGACCAGGTTCGCCCTGATATATCCATGATTCGCTCGGAATGAGGCTGAAAACCAGTTCGGTGTGCCGTTCTGCCTGCATGTAAGGGTGCGGCGCGACAGGATCTAGCTATGACATCACCGAAGGAACTGGGGTCGGTGAAGCTGGGGCGGACCGGGCTGCATGTCACCAGGATGGTGTTTGGCGGCGGCCCGATCGGCGGGCTGTTCGCGCCGGTCCGCGAGAGGACAGCGCGCGCCACACTGGAGGCGGCCTGGTCGGCGGGGATCCGTGCGTTCGACACCGCGCCTCACTACGGGGTCGGGCTGAGCGAGCAGCGGATAGGCAGCTTCCTGCGCGGCCTCCCACGCGACGACTATGTGCTGTCCACCAAGGTGGGCCGGTTGCTGGTGCCGACCGAAGAGGACGTGGAGGGTGCCGAGAGCTTCTACGGCACACCTCGTGCCCGCAGGGTCAGCGACTACAGCCGCGACGGCGTCCTCGCTTCACTGGAGTCGAGCATGGCCAGGCTCGGCACGGACAGGATCGACATCGCGCTGGTCCATGACCCCGACGACCACATGGAGCAGGCACTGGATGAGGCGCTGCCGGCTCTCGCGGACCTGCGCGCGGGCGGGGTGGTCGGTGCCGTGGGCGTGGGGATGAACAGTTCGGCACCGCTGCACTGGTTCGTGTCCAGGGCGGACCTCGACTGTGTGCTCGTGGCGGGCCGGTACACGCTGCTGGACACCGAAGCCGCCCGGATGCTGCTGCCCGAGTGCCAGCGCCGCGGCGTGGCCGTCCTGGCCGGGGGAGTGTTCAACAGCGGGATCCTGGCTGACGGTCCAGGCGCGACCTACGACTACGCAACGGCCCCCGGCGAAATCACCCGCCGTGCCAAGCGCATCCACGCGAGGTGCATACGGTACGGCGTGGCACTGCCCGCGGCCGCGCTCCACTTCACATTGGCGCACCCAGCGGTGACCGCCGCGCTGGTCGGGGTCCGTAAACCAACCGAGATCATCTCTGATGTCAGTTACCTGCACACCGAGGTGCCGGTCGCGCTGTACGAGGACCTCACTGCGGAAGGCCTCCTTCCGCCAGGCGCGGTCTTGCCCGGTGCAACGCGGCCCACACTGTGACGATCGCCACCATCGGCTGACACCGTCAGCGGTCACCTGGTCTACCGCAAGCGACACAGGCCAGGGCAGGACGCACTCGCCGCGCTGGGTATCCGTGGAGGCGCTAGCGGCGGCTCTGGGCCTGGGCCTGGGCCCGCAGGATCGCGCTTATCTGGCTGCGGCCTGCGGGCAGGACCGCGCGGACCAGTTTCGGCGATCGCAGACAGGTTTCTCACAAGCCGGCGCGGGGCCCCGTTATCGTGCGGATTCTGGGCCTGCTAGCGGCCGAGCAGTCAGGATGCTCGCTTGGTCTCGGGCCGGTGTGTCGCAGGGTCGTGCTGGCCGTGCTCGCGCTGCGGCGTGAGGCCGACGACCGCTACTTCCTTGCCCCGCACCCTCATCCAGTTCGGCGAATCCCACAGGGCGATGGGGTGCCAGGAAGCCACCCGTGGCGTGTGCCGACAAGCCCTGGAGATCCTCGACGGTCTGCGTCACCCCGACGCCGCGCCCATCCGCGCGAAACTCCACGGCCTCACCACCCCAGCGGCCTCGTAGGCCGCACTCTTGACGCATGGCGGGGGCGGATGTAGCTTTTCCCGGACATATGTAAGTAAACCTTCCTAACGAGTAAAGACTCTTAACAAAGCTGGGGCGAAATGATTCTTGGCATCGTGAGGCCTCGCGGAGCGCGCTTGGTCGCCGGGCTCACCGTCGGCATACTTGCCGGTGTGCTCTCAGTCAGCGCGGCAGGCTCAGCGCATGCAGCCGTAACTGGGCAGGTACGCGTGGACCAGGTGGGCTTCCTGCCTGGGGAGACAAAGCAGGCGTACCTGATGACCACCGGCACGGCCTCCGGTGTGACCTTCGCTGTCATCAACTCGGCTGGCTCGACCGTGCTGTCGGGAAACGTCGGGTCGGCAAGCCGGGGGTCGTGGAACACGAACTACCCGGATGTGTACCCGATCGACTTCAGCAGCCTGACGGCCGCGGGCACGTACCACATCCAGGTCAGCGGTGGTGTGAGCGCGTCATCGCCGAGCTTCACGGTGCAGAGCGCGAGTTCGCTGTACGGCGGGCTGGTCAGCGATGGGGTCAGTTTCTTCCAGACCCAGCGCGACGGCCCGAACGTCATCCCCGGGCCACTGAACCGGCAGCCCTCGCATCTGAACGACGCCAGCGCGAGCGTCTACGCGCATCCCCACTTCGCCTCGGGCGGCAGTGACACGATCACCGACGCCAACCTGACGAAGATCGGCGGCCCTGTCGACGTCTCGGGCGGCTGGTTCGACGCCGGCGACTATCTCAAGTTCACCATGACGACCGCGTACGCTGACTCGCTGCTGTTCGCCGCTCAGCGGGCGCTCGGCAGCGCCGCGCCGACGAGCCTCGCCGCGGAGGCCCACTTCGGCGTGTCCTGGCTGAACAAGATGTGGAACCAGAGCACCAAGACGCTCTACATGCAGGTCGGCATCGGTTCCGGCAACTCCGCGGGGACGTTCCTCGGCGACCACGACCTGTGGCGGCTGCCGGAGGCCGATGACTCCGACACCTCCTCGGCTGACCGCTTCGCGGCCGCGCACCGTCCGGTGTTCGAGGCGGCATCGCCGGGCACGAAGATCAGCCCCAACCTGGCTGGCCGGGTGGCCGCCGCGTTCGCGCTCGCCGCGCAGGTCGACGCCACCAGCAACCCCACGCAGGCGGCCGCCGAATACCAGGCCGCTATATCGGTGTATGCGCAGGCGAACACGACCAGCCCGCCCAGCACGCTGGTGACCACGCTGCCGAACTCCTACTACACAGACAGCAGTTGGCACGAGGACATGGAATTCGGTGCCGCTGAGATCGCCCTGGCCGCGCAGGCCCTCGGTCACGACCCGTCCACCTACCTGTCGCAGGCGGCGACCTGGGCCAGCCAGTACATCGCCAGCGACACCGGTGACACCTTCAACCTCTACGACCCGAGCGCGCTCGCCCACGCCGACCTGATCCAGGCCATGGACAACGCGGGTGACCCCGCTGGGCTGGCCGTCACCCGAACCGAGCTGGTCAACGACCTCAAGCGCCAGCTCACAGGCGCGGCGACCGTGGCCGCGTCAGACATCTTCCACGCTGGTGGCGACTACACCAATTTCGATGTCGATTCGCACACCTTCGGCCTGGTGGCCACCGAGGCGCTCTACCAGAAGGTCAGCGGTGACACTTCGTTCGCGTCGTTCGCCACCCAGCAGCGCAACTGGCTGTTGGGCGCGAACGCGTGGGGCACGAGCTTCATGGTCGGTGAGGGCACCACGTTCCCGCACTGCATGCAGAGCCAGATGGCCAATCTGGCCGGCAGCACCAACGGCTCCGCCCCCATCGACATAGGCGCTGTGGTCAATGGCCCGAACGGCGCTTCGAACTTCTCCGGCGGTCTCGGTGGCTACCAGTCGGGGATGGTGGCCTGCCCGCCGGGCGGCTCGAACCCCTTCAAAGCGTTCGACGGGCACAACAGCAGGTGGGTCGATGACGTCCGCTCATGGCAGACCGACGAGCCCGCCCTTGACATGACCGGCACCGCCGTCCTGGGAGCGGCCTTGCAGCAGTCCCTGAGCGGCAGCAGCAGCCCGAACGACTTCTCGCTGTCGCTGAGCCCCAACTCGGGGACGGTGACAGCGGGGCAGTCGGCGACATCGACGGTGTCCACCGCGGTGACCGCGGGCAGCGCCGAGTCCGTCACCTTGTCGGCGGCGGGGCTGCCCAGCGGCGCCACCGCGTCGTTCGGCACCTCACCGGTCACCTCCGGTGGCGGCTCGGCCCTGACCATCGCCACCACCTCCTCGACCCCGGCCGGCACCTACCGGGTGACCGTCACCGGCACCGCCAGTTCGGGGTCACACACCGCCACCTACACACTCACGGTCGCCTCGGGCAGTGGTGGGTGCACGGCAGCGCAACTGCTGGGCAACCCAGGGTTCGAGAACGGCGCCACCAACACCGCACCGTGGGTCCAGTCCTCAACCCTCGGTTTCGACCCTGTCACTGCTGCCTCCACCGCTGAGCCGGCGCACTCGGGTGGCTTCGTGGCCTGGTTCAACGGCAACGGCAGCGCCGACACCGACACCGAGGCGCAGACGGTCACCATCCCAGTCGGCTGCACCACCGCGACGCTGTCGCTCTGGCTGCACATCGACACCACCGAGAACACCACCACCGCCACCCCCGACACGTTCAAAGTCCAGCTCCTCAACAGCGCCGGCACCGTGCTGACCACCCTGGCGACCTTCTCCAACCTCAGCCACAACACCGGCTACACCCAGCACAGCTACAACGTGTCCAGCTACATCGGCCAGACCGTCACCCTCAAGTTCACCGGCACCGAAACCGACACCAACGGCGGCACCACCAACTTCGTCCTCGACGACACCGCACTCAACGTCAACTAAGCGGCCCACCACAGGCCAATACCGTCCGGGCCGACAAGTCCGTCCTTGTCGGCCCGGACGACCCAGTGGAAGTGCACGATCGCGGAGGGTCGGGCACGGCAGATACCGGTCCGGAACTTCCGGGTGTTTCGCCTGCGGCCGCACAGAACTGGCCAGGGTGGGAAGGGTGTAGGCATGACTGATGGTCCTGTGCGCCGCAGCGTGGACGTCGAGCGCACCGCCCCAGGTGTGTTCACGGCGACCAACGACCGGGGCGGCCAGCTCACCTTCGGCACCGGCAGCGGTACGGAGTTCACTCCGACTGAACTGCTGCTGGCTGCTATCGGTGGTTGCACCTCGATCGACGTTGACATCCTGGCCTCGCGCCGCGCCGAGCCGGACAGTTTCCATGTCCTGGTGGGGGCGAACAAGGTCCGCGACAGCAACGGCAACCGGATGACCGATATCGAGGTCACCTTCCAGATCGTGTTTCCGGCCGGTGAGGATGGCGACGCGGCCAGGGCCATCCTGCCGGACGTGGTCAGCAAGTCGCATGACCGGCTCTGCACGGTCAGCCGCACCATAGAACTAGGCACGCCCATCAGCACCAGAATCGCCTAGCCGCTGTGGCCCACTCGGCCCCCACCGAGTGGGTCATTCCATGATCCGGTAGGAATTTCAGTCATGGTGACTGAGAAGTCTTCGTGATCAAGGGAAGCCGGGTGCTTGTGCGGGGGCTGTGGGGGTGTTTCCGCGGTTGTGGCTGGGTGGCAGGCCCGTCACAATGCTGGCGGGCAATTGCCAGCATGCGGAGGCGGGAAATAGTGATCACAAGCTCGGCGAGACGGCTGTCTGCCCTGGTGGCAGCGTCGGTGGTGGCGGTGGCGCTCGCTGCCTTGGTGGCTCCCCCGGCGGCTGGGGCTGGCACGGGGATGACTGTGTTGTGCTGGCAGCAGAGCTATGCGTGCACGACCGGTGGTTACGCGGGCCAGCCTCCTTCGGTCTGGACCAACAAGCAATGGGCCAGCGGGTGGGGCTACTACAACGGTGCGAGTGTGGATGGTGGCGGGAACCACCACAACTGCACGCTGTACGCGGCCTACCAGGAAGCACTCCTCGGGGCCTCGGACCCGGGCAACCTCGGTAACGCTGCCACCTGGTCCGCCAATGCGGCGGCGCAGGGAATCCCCGTGAACGGGACGCCTACCGTGGGGGCGGTCGCCAACTGGACCCAGCCGAACCCGGCCATGGGCGTCGGCGCGGCCGGCCACGTCGCCTACGTGGAGGTCGTGACCTCCAGCTATATCGAGACCACGGAAGACAACTTCGGCAACAACGACACCGGGCGTCGGCGCATCTACGTCGGCTCACCCGCGTGGCCGAATTCCTTCATCCACTTCGTGGGTGGGCCCGGCGGCCCTCCCCCCGCGAACGATGATCCGCCAGGCAGCGCGGCGGTGGTGCATAGCGGGTACACGAGCGTGTACACGGTCAACACCGACGGCACACTGCAGGAGACCTACCTGGCTAAGAACGGCCAGCCCTGGCACACCCAGGACCTGTCGTCGGAGTTCGGCACCCCACCGGTAGCGGCGGGCACCACCCCGGTGGCGTTGTTCCACGGCGGCTACACGAGTGTGTACACGGTCAACGCCGCCGACCACACCCTGCAGGAGACCTATCTCTCGGCGATCGGCCAGCCCTGGCACACCCAGGACCTGTCGTCGGAGTTCGGCACCCCACCAGTCGAGGCGGGGACGACCCCGGCGGTGGCTCTGCACGCCGGGTACACGAGCGTGTACACGCTCAATGCGAACGGCTCCCTGCAGGAGACCTATCTGTCGGCGGTTGGCCAGCCCTGGCACACCCAGAACCTGTCCACCGGGTCCGGCACCCCGCCCGCGGCGGCGGGGACCAACCCCGCCCCGGTGCTCCACACCTCAGCCTCTGGGGCGCTGAATTTCACCAGCGTCTACACCCTCAACGCCGACCATACCCTGCAGGAGACCTATCTGCCGGCGATCGGCCAGCCCTGGCACACCCAGAACCTGTCCACCGGGTCCGGAACCCCGCCCGCGGCGGCGGGGACCAGTCCCCAGGCGCTCTACCACACCGGGTACACCAGCGTGTTCACCCTCAACACGAACGGCACGCTGCAGGAGACCTACCTGACGAAGAACGGCCAGCCCTGGCACACCCAGAGCCTGTCGGCGGAATATGGCACCCCGCCCGTCGCCCTCCATACCCCGGTGATGCCGGTCGTGCACCCCGACAGCTCCGGGGTGATGGACTTCACCAGCGTCTACACCATCAACGCCACTGGCCACACCCTGCAGGAGACCTACCTGTCGGCGGTCGGCCAGCCCTGGCACACCCAGACCCTGCCCGCCCCACCTGCCACGGCAAAGGGCGGTGCCTAGGCGAAGTGAAGCTGCGGGTGGCGCGGCTCGTGGTCGACTAGCTGGTCGCAGGTCGGGCAGTACCAGCGGGCTTCGATAGGGGTGCCGCACGCAGGGTGGCGGGGGGTGTCTGCCGGGTCGGTGTGCCTGGCACCCCAGTGCGCGAGCATGCGGAGCGCCCCCGCGAGTTCGGTGCCTTCAGCGGTCAACTGGTAGGCAACCCGGGGCGGCCGCTCCGAGTATGGCCGGGCCACCAGCAGCGCCTCACGCTCGAGGCGCTTGAGGCGCTCGGACAGGATGTTCGCGGCGATGCCGGGGACCTGGCTGAGTAGGTCGTTGAACCGGCGGGGGCCTGGCAGCAGCGCCTCCACCACCAGCAGCGTCCACCGGTCGCCGACTCTGGCCAGAGCCTGCGCCAGCGGTGAGGAGTCGCGCTCAGGTTCGCTCATGGATGAATCGTAGCTACTTGATTCATGGCCGGTTAGTAGTAAGTTGCAAGTTACTAGTAACTGGGAGGTAGCACAATGGGGATCTTGGATGAGGTCCAGGCCAGCATCAAGCAACTGACGGAGACGGCCGGAGCCTCGGTGGTGGGCATCGGGCAGCGTTGGGGCTCTGGCTCGGGCGTCGTGCTCGGAGAAGGCCGGGTGCTGACCAACGCACACAATGTGCGTGGCGAGCAGGTGACGGTCACCTTCGCCGATGGGCGCACAGTGGAGGGGAGTGTGACCGGGCACGACGTCGACAATGACCTGGCCGTCATCGATGTCGACACCGCCGGGGCCCCGGCGCTGACGTGGGCCAGCAACGCGTCCGCGGAGATCGGCATGCCAGTGTTCGCACTGGCCAACCCGGGCGGACTCGGGCTGCGGGTGACGTTCGGCTTCGTTTCCGGCAAAGACCGGACTTTCCGCGGCCCTCGTGGCCGGCGTATCACCGGCAGCCTCGAGCACACCGCCCCGCTGCTGCCCGGCTCTTCGGGCGGCCCGGTCCTGGACGCCGGGGGACAGCTGCTCGGGATCAACACGAACCGCCTCGGCGAGGGCTTCTACCTGGCAATACCCGCCGACGAGGCACTACGGGACCGGGCCGACGGGCTCGCCCGTGGGGAGTCAACGGCATCGCCGCGGCTAGGCGTCGGCATCGCTCCTGGTCACGTGGCCAGGCGGCTCCGCCGCGCCGTCGGCCTGCCCGAAACGGAGGGCCTGCTCATCCGCGATGTGGCTGACGAGAGCCCAGCCGCGCGCGCCGGTCTGGCACAGGGTGACCTGATCGTGACGGCCGCGGGCCAGCCGATCCGCACACCCGATGACCTGTTCGATGCGCTCAAGGCGGCGCGAGGCGGTATCGAGCTGAAGATCGTCCGCGGCGCCGAAGAACGAACCGTTCAGGTGACGTTCGCCGACAATGGCCAGCAGGATAGCGGCCAGCAGGAGTCATAGGCTCGCCGGAATGGCGTCCCGCTGACGGGCCGGCCAGGGCCGGCCCGTCAGCGGGCCCTGGTGACAAAGACCTAACGTCCCACCGCGTAGCCCTGCATGCCGCGGGGGTTGGCCGCCGCGTAGAGGAAGCCGCCGGCCCGGGCCACCGCGCTGACCCGGCCAAGTGACCATGGCCCGCGGACAGTCACCTCGTGCCCACGCGCCCGCAGGCCGTCGATGACAGCGGAGCCGAACCGTTCCTCCACATGCACCTCGCGCGGGTAGGACTCCCGCGGGAAGAACGAGCAGGGGAAGTGTGTGGTGTGGAACGCGGGCGCGTCGATGGCCTCCTGCAGGTTCATGCCGAAGACCACGTGGTTGAGGAATACCGCGAGTGTCCACTGGTCCTGCTGGTCGCCGCCGGGGGTGCCGAACGCCAGGTACGGTTCCCCCTGTCGCAGCGCCAGGCTCGGTGACAGGGTCGTGCGCGGGCGCTTGCCGGGAGCCAGCGTGTTCGCGAGGCCGGGGGTGAGGGAGAACATCTGCGCCCGGGTGCCCAGGCAGAAACCCAGCCCGGGGACGATGGGCGAGCTTTGCAGCCACCCGCCGCTCGGCGTGGCCGAGACGAGGTTCCCGAACCGGTCGGCCACATCCAGGTGACAGGTGTCTCCAGGGCCGAGCGAGGGCACCGCGCCACGGGCCGCCCCGGTATACACCGCTGTCGGCTCGCCGGCCCCCGCAAGCTGGGGATGCCCGGTGGTGCCGCCCGTTGCGTAACCCGGCAGCCGGGGAGCGGCGCCCCCTGGTGCGCCCGGGACCAGCTCCGGCGATGCGGAACCTCCGACCAGCCCGCGCCGGTGCGCGGCGTAGCCCGGGGACAGCAGTTCCGCCAGGGGGACCTCGGAGAACTCCGGGTCGCCGTACCACGCCTCACGGTCGGCGAAAGCGAGCTTGGCGCACTCCACGACCGTGTGGACGAACTCGGTGCTGCCAGCTCCCATGCCGGCCAGGTCGAAGCCGGCCAGCAGCGCGAGTTGCTGCAGGAACACCGGCCCCTGGCCCCACGGGCCGGTCTTGCAGACGGTCAGGCCACCGAAGTCGAGGGTGGTGGGCGCCTCGGCAGAGGCGTGCCAGTCAGCCAGGTCTCCGGCGGACAGCAGCGCATGGTGCCGTTGCCCGGTGAGGTCCATGACCTCTGCGCCGTCCAGGTAGGCGGCGATCGCTTCGGCGACGAAGCCCGAGTAGAACGCTCTCGTGGCCGCCTCGATCTGGCCCGCGCGGTCGTCGCTTGCCGCTTCTGCCTCAGCCAGGATGCGCTGGTAGGTGGCAGCCAGCGGGGGATTGGCGAAGCGGCTGCCGGGTGCGGGCACGCCGCCACTCGCCAGGTAGACCTCGGCGGAACTCGGCCAGTGCTCCCGGAACAGGTCCGACATCGCGGCGATGGCCGCGCTCGCGCCAGGCAGCGTGGGGTACCCATGTGCCGCGTAGCCGATCGCATAGCTGAGCACATCGCGCAGGCGGAGCCGCCCGTGGTCGCGCAACAGCAGCATCCATGTGCCGAACGCCGCGGGCACGCACGCGGCGAGCAGCCCGTCGCCGGGTACCAGGTCCAGCCCGAGTTCGCCGAACGCCGCCAGCGTCGCGGCCTGCGGCGCAGGCCCCTGGCCATTCAGCACGAACGTCTGTGCGGCCTGGCTGTCGAAACCGATTACCGGAACCTCGCCGCCGGGGCCGTTGAGGTGCGGCTCGACGACCTGCAGGACCAGTCCCGCGGCCACTGCGGCGTCGAACGCGGTGCCGCCATGCTCCAGCACCGCCATGCCGGCCCCGGAGGCAAGCCAGTGCGTGGATGCGACCATGCCGAAGGTGCCCGCCAGTTGTGGCCGGGTGGTGAAGGTGGTCTGCTGGCTCATATCTGGATGATGTACCCGTCGTGCGCGGTCTCGAAGGCGGCATCGGCCTGGGAGCCAGGGGTGAGTTCTGCCACAACCGCCCGTGACGCTCCGGCAGGGCAGACCGCTGGAATGGTCACCGCACAGGTGTCCCGTTGGCCCATGTGTTCGTCATAACTCCCTCTTGACAAGTACGGGTGCAGCGGCCAGGGGTGTTCGCGTCTCAGATAGCCCTGTACCCTTCGGGAAAGGGGCAGGATCCTCTTGGCGCTACGTCAATGACGTTGCGTTTGGTTGTTAGTGAGTGAGAGGACCGCTTATGGGGGACGAGGACATAGCAGCGCTCTCGGTATTGAGGCTTCTGCTGAGAGACGGCCTGTTCTCGGGTTCGGCAGTGCAGGGGGAACTCAGGCTGAGTCGCGACAAGGTCAACTCGGCCATCTCATGGCTGATTGACAAGGGCCTGGTGCGGAGGAATGGGGATGGCGAACCTGTGCCCGTGCCAACGGAGGTGGCACTGGGAAACCTGGTCTCGGCCCAATTGGATAATGCCCTCGACCAGCTGGGCGAGTTGCGGCGGTTGCACCTGACGCTGGAAGCCTTGGCGCAGGCTCCGGTGGTCCACGGTGATGCCTCCGGCATCCAGACACAACTGCTGGTGGGGGGAGACGAGGTTGCCGAGGCCATGGGCCATGCCGCGAGGGCCGCACGTCACGAGATCCTGAGCATCTACCCAGGTGCCCCGCCGCCTGTCGCGGTGCTCGATGGGCACATGGCCAGCTTCGGCCGGGCGCTCGCGTGTGGTGTGGCATTACGTGTGCTCCACACCGAAGCCATGCAGCATGTCGCGCACGGCATCGCTTATCTGCGCCGGCTCCAGGAAGAGGGCGCACAAACGAGGGTCACCCCTGTCCTGCCATTCCAGCTCTTCCTTGTCGACGGCGCGGTCGCCCACCTGGCCGCCGAGCCGGCGGACGGCCGTGTCGTCACTCTCGCGGTAAAAGGGCAGCAGGTCGGCGCAATCGTTCGCGCCGTCTTCGAGTACTGCTGGACTGTCGGTGCAGACCCCGTCAGCGGGTTCGACCCAGCCGCCGCGCACGTCACGCTCTCCAAGCGGGAGTCCGCCATCCTGCGGATGTTCGCCAACGGGCTGAAAGACGAGACAGTGGCTCGCCTGCTCGGCATTTCCTCGCGGACCCTGCGCCGGATGTCCTCGGAGATCATGGAAAAACTAGGCGCCGAGAGCAGGTTTCAGGCTGGCGTGAAAGCCGTTCAGTTCGGTCTTCTCAAAGACCCCGAGAATGACGGCGGGTGCCCCAATGCCACAGTGGTGGGGGAGACCGCGTCGTACGCGTGGTAGGCGGCCGTCCTCACGGGCGTGCGGAGTCCGCCTCCTGCACCGCCATGGCCAGCTCACGTACGAACGATGCTGCCGTGTCACCTTCGCGCAGGAAGAAGTGGCCGCCGTCGAAGCGTGTCAGCCTGAATTCCCGGCTCGTGTGGTCCTGCCAGCCAGCCATGTCCGATGCTGAGTAGTAGGGGTCGGTGCGCCCGAGCAGTGCGTGGATGTCGACGTCGAGCGGCTCGTCCTGCTGACACACGTAGCCCTCGAACGCCGCGAAGTCAGCGCGCAGGGTCGGCAGCATCAGTTCGAACAGTTCGTCGTCGTGGATGGCCGCGGCGGGTACACCACCCACGTCCTGGAGTCGTCTGCGGAAGTCTTCGGCGGTCCCGTCCGCATACGTGCGTTCGGTGCGGACCCGGTCGGGTGCGGGGTAGGAGGACACGGCCAGCGCCGACGGCAGAGCGTCCCCGGTGCGTCGCAGTGCCCGGGCCGTCTCGAAGGCCACCAGTGCCCCCATGCAGTCACCGAACAGCACGAACGGGAGAGGTGCCAGCCCGCGGACGGCACCCGCCACCGCGGCGGCGATCTCCCCCAGGTCGCTGAGTGCTGGCTCGGTGTACCGGTCGAGCCGGCCCGGCAGTTGCACCGCGCACAACTCGACCTGGCTGCCCAGTGGTGCGCGCCACGAGTCGAAGTCGCGGGCGCTGCCGCCCGCGCGTGGGATGCAGACGGTCCGTGCCACCGCGCCGGGGAGCGCCTCGCGCTGAATCCACCTGTTCATGTCGCCACCGACGCCCTGCTGGCCGCAGAGCTCAGGAACCCGCCCGCAGCGGCCAGGGCCGCGCGCCCCTCGGGCAGGACCGGATGGAACCAGTGCCACACATGGAACATGTCCGGCCATTCCTCGAACGTCACCGGGACACCCGCCCGCACCGCGGCTGCGTGGAGGCCGCGTGCATCGTCCCAGAGGACCTCTTCGGTCCCGACCTGGATGAGCAGCGGGGGGAGCCCGGAGAGGTCCGCATGGACGGGCGACGCGAGCGGGTGGCGAGGGTCGGCACCAGCGAGGTAGCGCTCCGCCATCTCACGCAGGTCACTGGTGTCCAGCAGGATTTCCCGGCCCGCCCGGTCGTGGTGGGACGCACCGGCGCACGCCAGGTCCGCCCAGGGGGAGATGCACACAGCCGCCGCAGGCAGGGGGTCTCGCGCGTCACGCAGGACCTGCAATGCGGCGACCGCCAGCCCTGCCCCTGCCGAGTCCCCTGCGAGCAGGGTGTGGCTGGGCGGTATGCCCTGGGCCGGCAGCCACCTGCAGGCAGCCACAGCATCCTGCACCGCTGCGGGGAACGGTGACTCCGGCGGCCGCCGGTAGTGCAATGCCAGGACCGAGGCGCCGGCCGCGTCACCCAGTGCCGCGGACAGGTGCCGGTGCGACGCGGGTGAGCCCAGTGCGTACGAGCCACCGTGCAGGTAGAGCAGTACGGGGTCACCGGGCCGGGCCGGGCGGACCCACTCGGCGGTGCATTCCCCGATCGCCACGGTCTCGCCTGGCGGGCAGCCCAGGTCACCGAATGACTGCTGCGCCCGGTCGTAGGCGAGCCGCCGCTCCGCCACGTCACCCTGGCGGGTGTGTGAGGTCAGGGCGATCAGTTCATGGACCAGGTCAAGTTCTGGCGATACCAAGGACGCCCTCCACTCGTAGGTCTCTGAACGGCCTGGTGGGAGTGGGTGGCTCGTCGCCGGTGGCGAACTCCCGCTGCCAGAAACCCACATCGTGCCAGCCGCCCAGCTTGTAGCCGGCTTTGCGGATGGTCCCGGCGTGGACGTACCCGAGGGACTCGTGCAGGCGCACGCTGGCCTCGTTGGGCAGCCCGATGACCGCCACGACGCTGCGGAAGCCCTGCGACTCCAGGGACGCGAGCAGGGACGAGTACAGCGCGCTGCCCAGTCCCATGCCACGGTGGTGGGGCGACACGTAGACCGTCGACTCCGCGCACCAGTCATAGGCGTTGCGGGACTTCCAGGGAGAGGAGTAGGCGACTCCGGCCACGCTGCCGTCAACGTCGGCGACGAGCCACGGATACTTGTCGCGGCAGCTCCGGAGGTCCGCTTCCCATTCCTGCGCTGTCTGCGGCTCCATGCGGAAGTTGACAGTGGTCGTCTCGATGTAGAAGTTGACGATGTCACACACTGCCGCCATGTCCGCCGGGGTCGCGGCGCGGACCGCACCGGTCGCGGGTGCTGCGCTCACTGCATCCATCCTTTGCTCGGCTCCGATCCGGGGTGTCACCAGCTTCCTATGGAAGGGCACTCAGCACGGCTTCGGCGAGCGCCACCACGGACGGTGTCTCGAAGATAACCGCGAGCGGCACCCGCACCTCGAACTCGTTGCGGACGCGGGAGATGACCCGCAGCGCGGAGATGGAAGTCCCGCCGAGGGAGAAGAAGTCGTCATCGGGCGCCACGTTCGTGACTCCGAGGACCTCGCCCCAGATCTGGGCGACCCGGCTGGTAACGAGCGCGGCGCGCTCCAGTGCGGCCGTCTCGGCAGGCTGCGGCGCGGCTTCGTGGGGCACGGCGGTGCGCCCGGCGACGGGGCTGGGCAGGGCCTTGCGGTCTACCTTGCCATTGCGCGTCCTCGGCAACCCCGGCATCAGCACCACCGAGGCGGGCACCCACGGCGTCGGCAGGTCCACGGCGAGCTGCTGACGGATGGTGGCGGCTGTCAGAGCGGGGTCCGTGCACACCACGTAGGCGGCGAGTTCGGTACCGCCGTCTTCCGGGGCGTCATAGGGGACCACCACTGCTTCGCCGACGCCGGGGACGGCCGTCACGCGCGCCTCGACTTCGACGGTCTCGACCCGGTAGCCGCGCACCTTGACCATCCCGTCGCCACGGCCAAGGTGCACGAGGCTGCCCGAGGGGTCGAGGTACCCCCGGTCTCCGCTCCGGAACTCCGCAACCCCGTCGACCTGCTCGGTGAGGGGGCGCGGGCCTTCGTCCGTCCACAATGCCGGGCGCACGTAGGCACTGCGGACCGCGATCTGGCCAGCCCCCCCGGGTGGCACCGGCGCGCCCGCCTCGTCCAGCACACGGACCGCCACGCCCGGCACCGGCCCGCCGACCGGCACGGGGTCCGGGATGTCGTCGCCCGGCCGGACGAGGTACAGACGTGTCAGCCCCGTCTCGGTCGAGTTGAGCCCCACCGCCACCGTCACCTCCCCCAGGAGCCGCCGTGCCAGGGCGACGTCGCTGGCGTGCACCGGTTCGCCGCCGAGGTAGGCCAGCCGGACCCCCGGCACGGGTACGGCCGTGTCCGCCGCGGTGCCAGCCTGCCGCAGGAACGAGGGGAAGGAGTAGTAGATGGTGACCCCTGCGCGCTCCAGCCGGGCGCCGATGTCCATCACACCGTCGTGCTGGAAGGAGTGCGGCACCAGTGCCGCGCCATTGACGAGGGCGATATAGACGTTGGAGATGGCCGCGATGAAGCCGTCCGCACTGATCAATGTGACGCGGTCACCTGGCCCGATGCCGAGTGCTTCGTGGCGGTCGACGTTCTGGCGCATGTCGGTGCGTGTCTGCACGATGCCCTTGGGCGTGCCCGTCGAGCCGGAGGTGTACAGCACATAGGCCCATTGGTCCGCGCTGATGGCCAGGCGGGGACGGCCGCTGCCGGCTGCGGAGCCTCCCAGACCGCCGACCTCGACGTGTGACCTCCCCCCCGCTGCATGGGCCGGGGCAGGGTCGTCGGTGACCACCAGCGTTGCGCCGAGCTGGCGGAGGATCTCGCGGTTGCGCGGGGCTGGGTGGTGCGGGTTGACGGGGACGTAGAACTTGCCTGCTTTGAGTACCCCCATGCAGGCGGCCAGCATCCACGCCGGGTCCCGCACCATCAGCGGCACCGGCTCCGGCCCTTCGCCGCGGCGGTCCAGCAGTATCGCCGCGACCGCGTTGGCCCGCGCGTCGAGTTCGCGGTAACTCACCGTCCCGCTGGCCAGGACGACGGCTGGCCGGTCCGGTCCGGTGTCTACCCGGTCCTCGAAGGCGGCGACGACCGGGCATGCCGTCAGCGTCGACGTGGCCGATCTTGTGGAGACCGTCATCTCAGGTGCTGCTCCCGTCCTCGGCGAACGCCTTGGCCACCACGGGTTCGAGCTCGTGCCAGTCCACGGCGGTGACCCGGCCAGAGTCCCACTGCCCGTCGAGCCAGGCCAAGACCTCCGCGACGCGTGGGTCGCCCTTTTCGAGCTGGCGGCCGAGCCGCTTGCCGAGGACGAAGATCAGTCCTGCCTGACCGGAGTCCTTGGTGAGCGCCACGTCCAGTTCCCTGCCGGTGAGCAAGGGAGCGTTGAACGGCGCATACATCCACCAGAACTTGTTCAGCCCGTCGGCGTGGATCCCGGCGCGGGTCACATAGGCGTCCCGGCCGAACAGCGGGTACTTCGGCGATGGGCCGGCGCCGATGTCCTCGTAGAGCGCCACGAGCTTGTTCACCGCAGGGAGGTTGAGACGTTCCCCTGGCCAGTAGCCCATCCCCAGCAGGTGGACCATGACCGCTTCGAGTGGGGCGTTCCCCGTCCGCTCACCGGTTCCCAGTGTGGTCCCGCTGATCACGGCGCAGCCTTCCTTGATGGCGGCGAGGCAGTTGGCGACCACGAGCCAGGTGTCGTTGTGCGGGTGGAACTCGATCTGGGTGGGCGTCAGCCCGAGGCCACGCAGCAGCCTGACCCAGCGGGGGACGCTGCGCGGCAGGGCGACCTCGTCGTAGGGCAGCCCGATGCCCATCGTGTCGCAGACCCGGAAGCGTGGCCGCAGCGAGGTTGGGTAATGCTCGGCGATCCGCAGTACCTCCTCGACCAGGGCACTCACGAAGTCCACTGATGCGCGGGTGGTGTCCTCCAGGTGGACGCGGGGACGGATGCCGTGGTCGAGCGCGATCGTGACCGCCTCGAGGTACATCTCCGCCGCTGTGGTGCGGCCGCCGGTGCCGAACTTGTGGAAGGTGTGGTAGTCCGAAGCGGAGCTCAGCAGCCCCGTCTCGCGGACGCCGATCTCCTTGATGAGCATGACGTCCTCGCGGCGGCCCCGGATCCATGTGGTGGGCTCGATGGGCGCTCCGTCGGCGTGGCGGTCCAGGGCGTAGCGCAGTGCCTCGCGGTCGCTGTCACGGTAGGGGAAGAACTCGGCGTGCCTGATGACGCCGGAGTCGCCCGTCACCTCGCACAGGATGTCGTAGATGCGGCGGCTCGTGTCCAGGGAGAGCGGCAGGCCCCCCTGCTGGCCGTCGCGGTGGGTGGTCTCCGACAGCCACACCTGGTCCGGTAGCGCGGCCGGACGCTGCCCGTCCTGCCACACCCACTGGGGGAACGCGTCCCGGGGGAAGGCATCGAGGAAGTACTCGGGCGCTGCGGGGTTCTCCATCGTCAGTACTGCCTCTCTGCTGTCTGGTACCGGGCGGGCTGGAGCTTCAGGCCGGCCACGAAGCCGCGGAGCCTGTGCTCTGCCTCCGCTGTTGCTTCCGGGGCGCTGTCGATAACGTTGGCCGTGGTCAGCGGCTTGGCGAGGGTGAGGAACGTGACGATGTCCGCGGCGCTCATGCCCTTGCCCAGGAGGTAGGGAACCCCCCAGAAGTCGAGGCCGTTGACTGGCATCCAGGCCGCGTTGCCGACTGAGTGGAATATCTCGTCGGCGGCGTCGAGCGCCTGCCGGTGCGTCATCGTGTCGTGTGACCAGGTGTGGCCGTTCCCGGTCAGGCCGAACTCGGCAGCACGGGCATGGACTGGTGTGGCGTGCAGGTAGTACCAGTGGTTGACGGTGAAGGTGTCCGGCCCGTTGCTGTTGATGAAGTCGATGGTGTTCCGTATGGTCTGCGGGCTCTCGCCGGGGAAGCCGATCACGAACGACGCGTGCGTGAAGATGCCCCGTGCCTTGAGTTGCTCGATCCCGTACCGGTAGTGGTCCGTGGTCGCACGCTTGTCCATGTTCACCAGGACCCGGTCGTCGCCGGACTCGATGCCCAGCAGTACACCCCGGCAGCCCGAGTCATACATGAGGTCGTAGACGTCGGGCTCTCTCGCGTGCCCGCACCGGAAGTACGAGAACCATTCGATGCCGAAGTCGCGGCGGACCATCATCCGGCACAGGTCTTTGAAGCGCCGCATGGGTACGTTGAACGTGTCGTCGATGAATGCGACGCGGGTGACTCCGAGCGCGGCGAGCTCTTCGAGCTCCCGCTCGACGGTGTCGAGGCTGGCCAGGGTGAGCGCGCCAGCCCGTTCCGGATAGTCGCAGAAGGCACAGCTAAAGGCGCAGCTCCGGGCAGTGCGGGTGGACAGCGTGGGGCCGAGGATCCCACGGTCGAAGCGGGGCCAGCGGACCGCGCAGGCGTTGAGGTCGTTGTTCTCAGGTCGTCTGCGGGTCAGCTGCCACCCGCCCTGCGCCGACCGGAGGAACACGTTCGGCACCGTCTGCGGGTCACGGTTCCCGGTGATCGTCTCGACCAGTGCGGCCAGGGTGGCCTCTCCTTGGGACTCCCAGACGTAGTAGTTGGCGCCGACCCGGTCGAAGAACCTGTCGAGCTTGTCACCACGTCCGGCGCGGCACTGGTTGTCGACCAGCGGGCCACCGACGATGATCGGGACTGTGGCGTTGTGCTGCCGGATGAACCGGACGATCTCGATGACCGGCGCAGGCATCATGTAGAACGTCGTCGTGATAGCCACCGACGCGGGACCGTCGGCCAGCAGCTTCGCGAGTTCCTCACGCTCGAAGGTGAAGCTGTTGACGAAGCCGGCGCGCAAGCCACGCTCTTCGAGGTAGTTGACGAGGTAGAGGGTGCCGAGGCTCGGCAGTTCGGAGACCGTGTAACCACCGGAGTGCCCGGCCTCTTCGCGGGCGAGGCTGAAGGCGTCCAGGTAGGAATAGTGGCTGGCGCCGAAGGAGACCTTCATGCGCAGCATGCTCCGGATGGGCGCGGGCAGCTCGCCTTCTGCGAACTCCAGGGCCGCCTGCAACTCTTCCCCCGACATGTCGGTCTCGTGGTATCCGACGATGACGCAGTCCTTCACCGGCTGGCTCCTTTCCCCGCTGGACACGGTGTGGGATGGCTGGACGTGATGTCACCACGCCCCGGGCGGGACGGGAATGGTGATCGTCTTCGTGGCCGTCATCTCGGCGACCGCGAACCTGATGCCCTCCCGGCCGATGCCGCTGGACTTCACACCGCCGAACGGGATGTGCGGTGAGTCGAACTGGGGCCCCTCGCCCTGGTTCACCGCGCCGACGCGCAGCCGCAGGGCGATCTCCCAGAACGCGGTGCTGTCCCGGGTGAGCACGCCTGCCTGCAGCCCATAGCAGGTGCTGTTGGACAACCGCACCGCCTCTTCGACGCCGGACACGCGGGTCACCGGCGCCACCGGGCCGAATGTCTCCTCGCGCACGAGTTCCGCATCGGGCGGAACCCGGTCGAGCACGGCGGGACTGACGAGGGCACCCTCACGGCCGCCGCCAATGACCAGCCGGGCGCCGGCGCTGACCGCCTCGGCGATCCTGCGCTCGACGGTGCGGGCCGCGTCCTCGCTGATCAGCGGGCCGACGTCGGTGTCGTCCGCGCGCGGGTCACCGGCGCGTTTGGCGGCGACGGCCACGCGCAGCCGTTCGACGAACTCGTCGGCCACCGCCTCCCAGACGAAGACCCGTTTGATGCCGCGGCAGGACTGGCCGGCGGTGGCGCAG
>DASYYE010000148.1:0-2050 GCA_035946955.1 Streptosporangiaceae bacterium
GCGCTTGAATAGCACCTCGACGTTCTCCGGGCGGCCCAGGTCCAGGTTGTCGGCGATGAGGGCCTCGAAGAAGGCCCGGGCCTGCCGCGGCGCGTCGAACACTAGGGTCCGCGATACCTCGACCTGCCGCAGCGACAGTTCCCACCAGTACCCGGCCGCCCGGTCCTCCGCGGTCAGCGGCAGCGGCAGCCGCGACATCCACCGGTCGAAGAACGCCTGGATGTCGCCTGGCCCGAGCCGGTCGCAGATCAACTGCAGGCCATCAGGGTCATCACAGCAGGCGAACCCGTTGGACAGTTCGGTGAAGCCGATCCCGGCCCGGGCCGCCGCCTGCTTGGAATGCTCATGACCGTTAAGCCAGACCTTGGCCGGGTACGGGAAGTACGCGCAGACCTTGATGAACCCAGATCCCCAGAACTCGTCCCAGACGTAGAAGTAGTAGCAGGTCACGCGGCGTTCGGCCTTGGCGAAGGAGAACTGCGGAGGCTTGGCCGGGTCGGTGTCACGCTTGCGGGCCTCCCACACCAGCTGGAACTCCTGCGCCCAGCCGATCGCCACCACCCGGGACCTGCCCGCCCGGGCAGCCCGCCGCAGCAGCGGCTCCATCACCGCGGCCTTCCGTATGCCCTTCTTGAACTTGAGCACCGGGATGTCGTTGTTGTCCGCGAACCGCGCCACCGCCCGGCGGAACCGGGTGCCGATCTGCTCGAACACCGCCGGGGAGACGATCGGCATGCCGCGGTGATCGTGCAGGAACGTGATGACCTGGCCGCCGACCTGAAGCTTCGGCACATAGCCGTTGAGGTAGAGGCGGTCCAGGCACTCGATGTCCAGTACGGTATGACCATCGAGCAGCTCCGGGACCGTAACCGCACCAGACATGACAAACCGCCCTGCTCAGCCATCGCTATGATCCCAGCCTGAACCACGCAGCACCGCTGAGCAGGCAGAACCATCAACCTCGGCGGTCAGAGGCGGAGCCTCGCTGGATGAGTGATTCCTTATGAGTTCAGTTGTCGAAGGTGATCAGCGACCGCTTGGCCTGGGCGCCGGTGGCCCAGTTGTGCCATATGCAGGCAGCCATGGCGAGCAGCCGCTGGGCGATGCGTGCATAGATGCCCTCGGTGGTCCGGCCGCCGTGGCGTTCGAGATCGAGCTGGCCCTTGAGGGTGTCGTTGACCGATTCGATCCACTGCCGGATCCAGCCGATGGAGCCGTGCCGCGGAGCCTCGTCGCGCCGGTCGGGGCGGATCAGCTGCAGCCCGAACCCGGTGGTGACCAGGGCCTCGAAGTCGCGGCCCGCGAAGCCCTTGTCGCCGATCAGGATCAGCCCGGGCCGCAGGGCGCCGGTCCGGGCGGCGTGCGCGAGCAGTTCGGCGGCGACCTCGCGTTCCCCGAGCTTGGGGTCGGCCAGGCACCAGGCCACCGGCATCCCGTCCGGGGTGGTGATCAGGTACAGCTTCAGCCCCCAGTACCAGCGCGAGTGCGCCGCGCAGTACCCGTAGTGCGCCCACCCGGCCAGCTCGGACCGCCGGACCGTCTCCCGGGAGGCGCCGCACGGCACCGGGGTCGCGTCGATCAGCCGCACCGGGTCATACCAGCACGGCGACTGGCGGGCCAGGTGGCCGGTCACCGTGGCCAGCAGCGGCGCGGCGGCCTTGAGCCGCTTGTGGTAGCCCGGCTGGTTCGGCAGGTACGGGAACAGGTGCCCCAGCCGCCCGTAGCACATCCGCAGCCAGTGATGCTCGCTGCGGGCGCCCAGCAGCACCTGCGCCACCGCCAGGCAGATCAGCTCGGCATCCGACAAGCGCTTGGGCTGGCCCCGGCCGCTCCTGGCGGGCAAGGCCACGTGATCGTCGATCTCCACGTACAGTGCGATCAAGAGGGTGTCCAGGTCGTTCGTCACAGTCGATCATGGGCACCCTCCCCACGTCTCGGAGCCGCGTTCAAGGAATCACTCATCTAGGGCCCGACCTGGAGCGGACCGCCCGCGGTGCGGACCGTGATCGTGCGGCCGGCGGACGGGTCGGTGGCGATCGCGATGATTTCC
>DASYYE010000149.1:0-8205 GCA_035946955.1 Streptosporangiaceae bacterium
GCTGACATGGCCCGGAACCACGCCAGCCGCTTGTCCATGGCGGCCATGGCCGCGGTCCCCAGCGACCCCATGGACCGCTCCAGCCGCTCGATCGTGGCCGCCTGCACCCGCCCAGCCTGACGGGCCTGCCCGTTCCCCGCCTGGTCTGGCTGTACTGCCCGCATGCTGCCACCTTGTCACGCCTGGCCGACCTGGGCACCCTCAGCCCGGCAACGCCAGTGAGGGGCCCGCCCTAGGTGGGCGGGCCCCTCATGGAACTGGTGGGTTCGGGTTACTTCATAGTGCGCAGGGCGGAGATGAAGTCCTGGCCATTGGGGGATCCGACACCGGTCATGTTGTCGTAGCCCTTGGCGGTGACCTGGCCGTTGTAGCCGAGCATCTGCTGGGTCTGCTGGTCGAACATGGCCAGCAGCGGGACGTTACTGCACTGGAAGGCGGTCGGGCACAGCGCGCCGCGGTCCGCGGCTGCTGTGCTGCTGGTCACCGGCAGCGTGTCATTGAACGCGCTGGACCCGAACAGCTTGTAGAGCGTCGGGTCGGTGAAGCCGAACGGCATCGGCTGGCCCTGCTGTGCGGCCGTTACCATGCCCGCGACCAGGGGCGCGGCAACGCTGGTGCCACCGACGTCGATCTGCACATAGGTGAGCTTGTGGTTGATGGGCTCCAGCAGGCCAACAGCCATGCCGGTGAACAGGTCGGCGTCGGCGCTGATGTCCGGCACGCTGCGTTCGGGTGTGTTGTGGTTGCCGCCGGTCGAGCTCATCGACGCCGGCACCACACCCTTCTGGTACTGCGGCTGGGTCCACAGCAGGCTGGGGCCCCCGCCAGCGGCGCCGTCTTCGAAGTTGAACTGCCACTTCGTGCCCGTGTCGAGGGTCACGCCAGTGGACCAGCCTGTCTCGAACAGGCGGTTGCCGGCCAGGCCGATCCCGAGCGAGGTGCCACCGACCGCGACCGCGTCCGAGTCACTGGACGGGGAGAGCACGCCAGAGCCGTCGCCGGAGGAGAAGTACATGCCGACGCCCTCGGCCACCGCGCGCACCAGGTAGGCGTGCTCGATGTTGGTCAGCAGGGCTGGCTGGCCCTCTGTCCCGCTCTCCCAGGAGTTCGAGGCGACCGAGGCCAGCGGGTGGTTGCCATTGCCGTCGAGGATGGCGGTGTCGGCGTTGAACAGCCCCTGCAGGCCGTAGTCGCCGCTGTCACAACTGTCGCCGCCGACCACGAGCTGGTTCGCGCCAGGGGCCATGTCATAGGAGACCTCGACGTCGAGCTGCTCTTCCACGGCGAACGCGTCGCCGCAGGCGCTGCCCTGGCCCAGCGACAGCTCCGCGTAGTGCGTGGTCGCCGGTGCGGGCATGGAGTTGGTCTTGGCGTAGTCCTGCAGCGTGAGGAACATCTTGTTTGCCAAACCCAGCTCTACCAGAGCGATCGTCTGGCCCTTGCCGACGTTGGCGGTGTTGGCGCCATAGGCCGACCTGAGCTGGCCCGCGGAGTACCCACAGACCGACACGGGGAACGTCGTGGTGCCGAAGTGGGCCGGCAGGCCGGAGACGCTGTTCTGCCCGTAGTACTGGGAGCAGACCGCCGTGGGGGTGGTCGACGGGCCGGTGGGGGAGTTCTTGACCCGGTGGGTGCGCTCCAGGGTCATCAGCGGTGACGCGTTGACCAGGCCGGTCACACCGAGCACGGCTGAGGCCACCGAGGCAGGCAGGGACACCGGGCGGTCATTGGCGCGCAGGCGGTAGGGCCCGGCGTTGACCTGCGCGGACGCCTTGTACAGCTTGAGCGTCACATGGAAGGCAGCATTGATCGTGGACACTGGCGCGCTCGCCCGCACGTAGGAGCGCTGGGAGTCGGTCCGGATGCTGGTGAAGCCCTGGCTGTGCAGCCACGCGGCCACCGTGGCGGCCTGGGCTGCGGTCGGCCCGAAGCGGGCGGTGTAGGCGGCAGGGCTCAGGTAGTGACGGAACGCAGTGGTGCCCGGGGTGCTTGCCGCGTCGGCGAAACGCTGCGCCGCGGCAAGGTTGGGCTTCAGCCAGAGCTCGACCGACAGTTGCTGGGAACCGGCGACATCACCAACGGCCGCTGTGTGGCCGGTGAACGGGGCGGCACTGCCAGCCAATGTCACCCGTGCTGGCGTGGGCGATGCCTGTGCGGTCCCGCTCACGCCGACAGTCGTCATGCCTGTGATGACTGCGGTCGAGCCAATGGCTGCGACCAGCGTCCTGAGTCTGGACATGGTCTCCCTTCAGGTAGACGTGTCAACCGTCCAGGAGCCCAGCAGGCGCACTTCTCGCTGCCTGTCGTGCCGCGGTGGACGATGACAACGATGACAGGACGAACTATGTCCCAGATTCAAGAGGGAGTCAGCGATTTGAGAAAAAGAAGATGAATCGGTGGTGTTCTGTGTCCCTGTCCAAGAGGGCTGATAACAGCAAGAGGCGGGCTGGGCGGGCTTGACTCCGTACTGGGGTACGGCGGCTAGCTTGTGGTCATGTCTGGGCTGACGATCGGGAGGCTCGCCGCCGCTGAGGGGGTCGGTGTCGAGACCGTGCGCTTCTACCAGCGCCGGGGGCTGCTGGCACTGCCCGAGCGGCGGGCCTCGGGTTACCGGCAGTACTCCGAGGCCGACCGGTGGCGGCTGGCGTTCATCCGCCGGGCGCGGGCACTCGGGTTCACGCTCGGTGAGATCTCGGACCTGCTCGGGCCCGCGGAGGCCCGTTCCGCTGGCGAGATCGCCCGGGCGGCGCAGGCCAAGCTCGCGGCTGTCGAGGAACAGGTCCAGGAGCTGGCGCTGCTGCGGTGCAGGCTCCGCCGTCTCGTCCAGGTGTGCGAGCACGGCGACAACGACGACTGCGTGGCCCTGCGCCTGAGCGAACCCACGGTCATCTCACAGAATGGACAGGGACAGCCATGAGCCTGGTCAAGACGGTAACGGACGATTCTTTCGAGGCCGATGTCCTGCGTAACCCCAGGCCGGTCATTGTCGAGTACTGGGCGCAGTGGTGCGGCCCGTGCCGCATGCTCGGCCCGGTGCTCGAGCAGATCGCCACCGAGCTGGCCGGCACCGTGGATGTGGTCAAGCTCAACACCGACGAGAACCCGCGGACCGTGCAGCGCTATGGCGTGCTGGCCGTGCCGACCACGAGCGTGTTCTCCGGCGGCGAGGTGCTCAGGCAGGTACTCGGTGCCAAGTCCAAGTCCGCCCTGCTCCGCGAGCTGGCCGAGGTTGTCTGATGACGCGGGGATCAGCCTGACACGGGCGAGGCGGTTGCCGTGCGCAGCAGCGCCCGGGCCTGCTGGGCTTCGGGGGCGCCGATGTCGTCGAAGATCTCCAGGGCTGCTTCGGCGTAGGGGCGCAGCGGCTCTCCGCGGTTGCTGGCTGCGTCGGCCAGGGTGAGCAGGGTACGGGCTTCGCCCAGGCGGCAGCCGATCTCACGGTGGGCGGCAAGCGCCTTGTGAGCAGCCCGGGCCGCCTGGTCGGCCTTGCCTTCGGCCAGCACGATGCCAGCCAGTGCCGTCATCGCGTGGGCTTCGAGGACCCGCAGGCCGGCCTGGCGGGTGATGACCAGTGCCCGCCCGATGGTGCCGCGCGCCCGGGCATGGCACCCGGCGTCCGCCTGTGTCTGGGCGATGCCGGTCAAGGCGATGGCCTCGCCCTGCCGGTACCCTGCCTCGCTTGCCAGCCGCAGCGCGTCCTCGTGGTGCAGGAGCGCTGAGGTGGGGTCGGCGAGGAGCCGGCCGAGGCTGCCGAGGCTGTTGTTCGCATCGGCCTCGACCCGGCGGTCGCCGGCGTCCCGGGCCAGGGTGAGACTGCTGCGGGCCAGTTGGCCGGCCTGGTCGTAGCGGCCCATGTCACGGTGCAGTTCGGCGAGGGTGTTGAGGTCGTCGGCCTCGCCCTGCCGGCTGGCGGTCTCACGGTGCAGAGCGAGCGCCCGTTCGAAGTGGTCGCGCGCCTGCTCCTGCCGGCCCTGGACGGCATAGGCGCAGCCGAGGCTGTTGAGCATGAAAGCCTGCCCGTTCGGGGCGTCGATGCGACCGTAGATCGCCAGGCCTTGCGCCATGCAGTCAATGGCCTCACCCGGGTTCCCCGAGTCCAGCAGCACATTGCCGAGGTTGGCCAGGCTGACCGCCTCGCCCGCCGGGCCGCCGGTCTCGCGGTAGATCTCCCGGGCCTGCCGGTGGTGGGCGGCCGACTCAGCCAGCCGCCCCTGGTCCCGGTACACATTGGCGAGACTGCCCAGTGCGGCTGCCTCACCCTGCCGCCATCCCCCCTGCTTCGCCAGCGCCTGGGCCCGGGCGAGATGGTCGATGGCCGCCGCATGCCGTGCAAGCCACCGCTTCGCCTGGGCGAGTGACAGGTGCGCTGCGGCCATGGCACGCGGTTCCTGGCCGGCTTGTGCCGCGGCCAGTGCGGCGTGACCCATGGCCAGCCAGTCCTCGGCGTAACCGCGCCGCCAGAAGTAGCCACGCATCGCGTCGGCCATGAGCCAGGCTGCCGCCTGGTGTGGGCCGCTCGATGCGGCCCACGTCGCGGTAGCGACCAAGTTGGGCCGCTCAGCTTCCAGCCAGCCGAGGGCGGCGGCATGGTCGGTGAAGGTGATGCCCTCACCAGCCGGGACGGCAGGCGGCAGCGGCAGCCGCTGCATCTGCGGGAAGAGCAGGGATGCCGCAGCGTCCGTGGTCCGCACGTAGAAGTCGCAGAGGCGGCCGCGCGCCGCCTGCTGGTCAGCCTCGCTCTCTTCACCGGCCGCGAGACTGGCCGCGTACAGCCGCAGCAGGTCATGGACGGTGAACCGGTCAGGGGCCTGCTCGTCGGCCAGGTGTGCGGTGGTCAGCTCGGTCAGCAGTTGACGGGCCTGGCCGCCGCCGACCGCGGCCAGTGCCGCGGCCGACGCTGCGCTGAGGTCGGTGCCAAGGTGCAGGCCGATCAGCCGGAACATGCGCTGTGTCGCGGGTTTGAGCGTGTTGTAGGAGAGGTCGAAGGCCGCTCGTACCGCGCACTCCTCGTCTCCGTCGACCGCGAGCATAGCCAGCCGGTTGCCTTCGGCCAGTTCGGCGGCGACCTGGCGGACCGGCTGGCGTGGGTGCCGGACCAGGTGCGCGGCGGCAATCCGCAGCGCCAGCGGGAGGTAGCCGCACAGCGCGGCCAGGTTCTTTGTGGCCGCCGGGTCGGCGCCGGTCCGGCCGGTGCCCAGCAGGCTGGCGAGCAGGGCGCAGGCCTCTGTCCCGGGCATGACGCCAAGCCGCAGCGGCCGGGCTCCCTCGCGGACGGTCAGGCCGATGAGCTGGTCGCGGCTGGTGACCAGCGTCAGGCAGCCAGCACCCCCGGGCAGCAGCGGGCGCACCTGGTCGGGGCCGGCCGCGTTGTCCAGCACGACCAGCACCCGCCGGTCCGCCAGCAGGCTGCGGTACAGCGCGCCTGCCTCGGTGACGTCAGCCGGGACCTGCTCGGCTGGGACGCCGAGCGCTCGCAGGAACCCGGCGAGTGCCCGGTCCGGGGTCACCGGGCCACCGCTGGCGTACCCGCAGAGGTTGATATAGAGCTGACCATCGGGGAAAAGGCCGCGGTGCCGGTGCGCCCAGTGGACGGCGAGCGCGGTCTTGCCCACCCCAGCCGTGCCGGTGACTACCGTGATGCCTGCCGCGGCGTCCGGGGCCAGTAATGTGTCCAGCTCGCTCAGGGCCGCCTCCCGGCCGACGAACCCAGCCACCACCGATGGCAGCTGCGCCGGGAGTGGCCCACCCGGTTCAGGACGCGCGGGTGCGAGCACCGCCGGGTCGTTGCGCAGGATCGCCAACTCGAGCTGCTGCAGCGCGGCTCCCGCGTCCAGGCCCAGCTCGTCGGCCAGGTGCTCGCGGTAGCGCCGGAACACCCCCAGCGCGTCGCTGGCCCGTCCGTCCCGGTAGAGCGCGAGCATGAGCTGGCCGGCCAGCCGCTCGCGCAGTGGGTTCGCGGTCGCCAGGCCGGTCAGCTCGTCGATCAGCTCGTGGTGGTGGCCCAGACGCAACCGGGCATCGAGCAGGTCCTCCAGCGCGCCCAGCCTGGCCTCTTCCAGGCCGGCGCAGAGCCGCTCCCGCAGCTCTGGCGCGAAGGCGCCGCCCAGCACCGGGCCGGACCACAGTTGCAGTGCCTGTTCAAGCAGGCAGGAGCGCTGCCGGTCATCGCCAGCGCCGCGTGCCTGCGCCAGCCAAGCGCGGAACCGATGCACGTCGATGTTCATCGGGTCCGTCGCCAGCGCGTACCCCGCGCCCCGGGTCTCGATGTCCAGCCCGGTCACATCGGCGAAGGCAGCCCGCAGGGATGAGATGTGGACCTGGACCGCATGCGGGGCGGTACGCGTCGGGACCGGCCATGCCAGGTCCACCAGCCGGTCCACGCCAATGGTCTGGTTGACATCCAGTGCCAGGAGCGCGAACACCAGCCGCTGCTTAGGGGATCCGAGGTCGAGCCGCTGCTCGTCGGCCCAGGCCTCCACGTCCCCCAGCAGCCGCAGCTCCAGCCCCATGAGCGGAGTTTAGGCCATAGTCATGAGCTATGTCCGACTTGCGAACTGGCAAGGGGCTGCCGACGTGGCGACCCTGCCGGGTTGATAACAGCAAGAGGAATGCCGTACGTCAGGCCTGCCAGCCGGAGCGAACCCGCTGTTCTCCATGATCGCGGTGTTTCTTACTGCACATGGCAGTACAACCAACCGCGATCATGGAGAACAAGCGGACCCGTTCAGTGGGCGGCGGCCAGGGCGACGTGGACCGGGACGTCCAGCCGGTACTTCTCGATCGCCTCGGTCAGCACCTCGTGCTTGACCTCGCCGCGCCGCGCCAGCTGGGTGAGCACCGCCAGCGTGATCGACGGGGCGTCCACGTGGAAGAACCGGCGCGCGGCCGCACGGGTGTCGGAGAACCCGTACCCGTCCGTGCCGAGGGAGGCGAACGGCGCTGGCACCCAGCGGGCGATCTGGTCGGGCACGGCGCGCAGCCAGTCGCTGACCGCGACGACCGGACCTGCGTAACCCGTCAGCGCCTCGGTCACATAGGGAATCCGCGGTGGGCCGTCGGGGTGGAGCATGTTCCACTCCTCGCACGCCAGGGCGTCGCGGCGCAACTGCGTCCACGAGGTCGCCGACCACACGTCAGCGGCCACCCCCCAGTCGGCGGCCAGCAGCCCCTGGGCCTCCAGCGCCCAGCGGACCGCCACACCGGAGGCCAGGATCTGGGCGTGGGGGCGCTGTGCGTCCGCCACGGGCGCCTCGGCCGGAGCCGGAGTCTTCTTGGCGGACTGACGTCCCCGCCGCGGCGGCGTCTTCACCTCGGGCGCCTCGGGTGGGGCTGGCGCGAACCGGTACAGGCCGCGCAGCACGGCCTGGCGCAGCGACTCCTGGCCGCCCGGGAAGCCCGTCGGCTCAGCTGCCTGGACATACGGCTCGTTGTAGACGGTCAGGTAGTAGAAGATGTCCTCGCCGTGGGGGTGCTCGGGGGTCTGGCCGCACATGCGGGCCAGGCCGTCCGCGACGATGTAGGCGATCTCGTACGCCCACGCCGGGTCGTAGGCCACACAGGCCGGGCTGACCGAGGCGAGCAGGTGCGAGTGGCCGTCGTTGTGCTGCAGGCCCTCACCGGTGAGCGTGGTCCGCCCGGCGGTGGCGCCCAGCAGGAACCCGCGGCCGAGCTGGTCGCCCAGGAGCCACATCTGGTCGCCGGTGCGCTGCCAGCCGAACATCGAGTAGAACACGTACACCGGGATCATGTGCTGGCCGTGGGTGGCATAGGAGGTTCCGGCCGCGATCACCGAACCCATCGCACCGGACTCGCTGATGCCCTCGTGCAGGATCTGGCCCTGCTCGGACTCCTTGTACGACAGCAGCAGGGTGCGGTCCACGGCCTCGTAGCGCTGCCCGTGCGGAGAGTAGATCTTGGCGCTGGGGAACAGCGAGTCCATGCCGAACGTCCGCGCCTCGTCCGGGATGATCGGCACGAACCGCTTGCCGACCTCCGGGTCCTTCATGAGGTCCTTGAGCAGCCGGACGAATGCCATCGTGGTGGCCACCGTCTGCTTGCCCGAGCCCTGCCGCAGCTCGGCGTAGGTGTCGTCGCCGGGCAGCGTGAGCGGCTTGGCGCGGACCACCCGCCTGGGCAGGTAGCCGTTCAGCGCGTGGCGGCGCTCCCTCATGTAGGCGATCTCGTCGGAGTTCTCGCCGGGGTGGT
>DASYYE010000150.1:0-32304 GCA_035946955.1 Streptosporangiaceae bacterium
CACGGCCAGCAGGTCGGGGTCATTGACCTCCCAGCCGATCTGCGGCTCCAGACGGATCCGCGCACCATTGGCGCCGCCGCGCTTGTCACTGCCACGGAACGACGAGGCCGCCGCCCACGCGGTGGACACGAGCTGGGACACCGACAGTCCGCAGGCGAGGACCTGGGCCTTGAGCGCGGCGATGTCCGCCGCGTCGATGAGCTCGTGCGTCACCGTGGGGAGGGGGTCCTGCCACAGCAGCGGCTCGGCCGGGACCTCCGGGCCGAGGTAGCGCACGATCGGGCCCATGTCGCGGTGGGTCAGCTTGAACCACGCCCGGGCGAAGGCGTCCGCGAACTCGTCGGGGTGCTCGAGGAAGCGCCGCGTGATCCGCTCGTAGACCGGGTCCATGCGCAGGGCGAGGTCGGTCGTGAGCATGGTCGGGGCGTGGCGCTTCGACGGGTCGTGGGCGTCGGGGACGGTACCCGCCCCGGCGCCGTCCTTGGGCGTCCACTGGTATGCGCCAGCGGGGCTGCGGGTCAGCTCCCACTCGTAGCCGTACAGGGTCTCGAGGAAGCTGTTGTCCCACGTCACTGGGGTCGGCGTCCAGATGACCTCGATACCGCTGGTGATCGCGTCGTCGCCCTTGCCGGTGCGGTAGCTGCTCTTCCAGCCGAGGCCCTGCTGTTCGATCGGGGCGGCCTCGGGGTCGGGGCCGACGTGGTCCTCGGGGCCCGCGCCATGGGTCTTGCCGAAGGTGTGGCCGCCCGCGATCAGGGCGACTGTCTCCTCGTCATTCATCGCCATCCGGCGGAACGTCTCACGGATGTCGACGGCGGCGGCGATCGGGTCCGGGTTGCCGTTCGGGCCCTGCGGGTTGACGTAGATCAGGCCCATCTGGACCGCGGCGAAGGGCTTCTCGAGCTCCCGGTTGCCGGTGTAGCGCTCATCCCCGAGCCACGTGGTCTCGGGGCCCCAGTAGACGTCCTCGTCTGGCTCCCAAGCATCCACGCGGCCGCCGCCAAAACCAAAAGTCTTGAAGCCCATCGACTCCAGGGCGACGTTGCCAGCGAGGACCATCAGGTCGGCCCACGAGATCTTCTGGCCGTACTTCTGCTTGACCGGCCACAGCAGGCGGCGGGCCTTGTCCAGGTTCGCATTGTCCGGCCAGCTGTTGAGCGGCGCGAACCGCTGCTGGCCGGATCCGGCGCCGCCGCGGCCGTCATTGATCCGGTAGGTGCCCGCGCCGTGCCACGCCATCCGGATGATGAGCGGGCCGTAGTTGCCGAAGTCGGCTGGCCACCAGTCCTGCGAGGTCGTCAGCACCTGCGCGATGTCGGCCTTCACGGCGGCGAAGTCGAGCGTCTTGAACGCCTCGGCATAGTTGAAGTCCTTGCCGAGGGGGTTGGCCACAGCAGGGTTCTTGGCGAGGATCTTCAGGTTGAGCTGCTCCGACCACCACTGGCGGTTCCCGCCGCCCTGGGTCGGCTGCAGGGCACGCTCGTGCATGACAGGGCAGCCGCCGTCAGCGGCGGTTGCATCATGGTTCTCAGACATGGAATCCCTCCGGACTGGGCAGATCAAGTGCTCTGGGTTCAGGGGTCACCCGGCCTCAGCCATCTGGCGCGGTGAGCCCTGTCTGGCAGCGGGGGCAGCGCCCCCAGAACGTGACTTCCGCTTCCTCGACCGTGAAGCCGGCGTTTGCGGCGGGCTCCAGGCAGGGGGCGTGGCCGACAACGCAGTCCACATCGGACACGGCGCCGCAGTTGCGGCACACGAGGTGGTGGTGGTTGTCACCGGTCCTGGCCTCGTATCGGGCCGGGCTGCCAGCCGGCTCGATTCGGCGCACCAGACCCGCGCTGGCCAGCGCGTTCAGCGCCTCGTAGACCGCTTGGAGCGTGAGGTGGCCGACCCGTTCCCGCGCGGCACATGCGACCTCCTCGGTGTCCGGGTGGCCGCCTCCGCGCACCGCATCCAGGATCGCGAGCCGGGCAGCGGTTACCCGGAGCCCGGCATCGCGCAGCCGATCCGCGTCAGTCACCTGGCCAGCCTAGACCCTACGGATGAACTATTCAATTAAAGGAACTACTCATCTAAAAGAAGCTGCAAAACCTGCTGTCCGCCCAGTGTCGCGTGAACCCTGGTGGGCACAGCCAGCACCCACACTCAACCACCCGGCGCCGTGGACACGTGAGGCGACTCTACGCTCTCAGCTGGCCAACACCGGACACAGGTTCGAGTTTGCGGGTCACGGCTGCCGTGGTCATGACAGCGAGACGCAAGCTCGCCCTGGCAGAGCACGCGGCCCTGCCAGGGCGAGTCGATGAAGCCGGTCCCCCGTTTCATCGTTGGGTCCCCCAGATGATGATGACATGCCACACCAGAGCACCTTCACCGGGGGTAGGCATATGGTTACGGAAAGCGATCAGGCGCTCTGGGAACCCCTGCTGCAGCGCCCTCGTGGGCCGCGGCGGCCGCTGGTGGGGAGCGGGTGTCCAATTGGTCCATGCAGACCCTGGCGGCACAGATCCAGTTCCTGCTGGAAGCCGACAAGCTCAAGAGCGTGCTCAGGCAGACCACGCTGGCCGATGCGTCACGGCGCGAGAATTCCGCGGAACACTCCTGGCACCTCGCGCTCATGGCATTGGTGCTCGCCGGGCATGCCCCACCCGACGTCGACCTCGGCCGGGCCCTGGCCATGGTGGTCCTGCACGACCTGGTGGAGATCGATGCCGGAGACCTGTTCCTGTATGCGGACGCCGCGGCGCACGCGCGGCAGGCCACGGCCGAGCGCGCCGCCGCGCAGCGGCTCTTCGGGCTCCTGCCGGGACAGCAGGCAGAGACGTTGCGCGCGCTGTGGGAGGAGTTCGAGGAACGCTCGACACCCGACGCCAAGTTCGCGCGGGCACTGGACCGGCTGCAGCCGATGCTCCTCAATTTCGCGGTGGGCGGCGGCACATGGCGCAGCCACCGGGTGCCCATTGAGCAGGTGCTCGCCCGGGTCGCCCTCATCGAGGACGGTTCGGCAGCGCTCGGGGCCTACGCCCGGGACATGATCGCCGACGCGCAGGCCAAAGGCATGTTCGCTCACCCGGACTGACCTGGCCGAGCCTCACCCGTTCACGGCGCGTCAGCCCGCTACGAGGGCCACCCTTCCTCACGCGCGGGCTGCTGGTCTTTCGGTTCCGGTGCCGGGTGCTCGACCAGGGCGATCACCCGGCTTGCCATGAACCTGGCGGTCCTCACCACCGTGCCACCCCGGGTCACTTCGGTGACTTCGACCATGCCGCGCCGGTTGACCACCTCGACCCGGCGCCCGGCCCGGGTGGCCGCTACCTCATAGGTCTTAGTGGAGCCGCCCGCGTCGATGACGACCTCCACCCTGTCGCCTCTCACAACCACCCCATACCCACCCACGAGGCTGGCGGTGCGTGAGCTGCGGCCGCGGGACGCGCCCTGGGCCGCTACAGAGCTGCCCGTGCACTCCAGCGGGCGCCGAACCGCTCGAGCACGAGCGGCACTCCAAAGCACTTGGACAGGTTGGGCTCGGTGAAGACCTCGGTGAGCCTGCCCGCCGCCAGCACCGAACCACGCCGCATCAGCATCGCGTGGGTGAACCCTTCGGGAACTTCTTCGACATGGTGGGTGACGAGCACCATGGCGGGTGCTGCACGGTCCAGCGCAAGCGCGGAGACCCACCGCAGCAGGTCTTCCCTGCCACCGAGGTCCAGCCCAGCGGCTGGCTCGTCGAGCAGCAGTATCTCCGGGTCGGGCATGAGCGCGCGGGCGATCTGGACGCGCTTGCGCTCGCCTTCGGACAGGGTGGCGAACCTGCGCCTGATGAGGTGTGCGCAGCCGAGGGCGTCGAGCAGCTCCACCGCCCGCGTGACGTCGGCGGAGTCGTACTCCTCGCGCCATCGGCCGACCATGGCGTAAGACGCCGTCAGCACGAGGTCGATCACTTTCTCACCTGGCGGGACCCGGTCAGCCAGGGCGGCGCTGGCCAGCCCGATCCGCGGCCGCAACTCGAACACGTCGGTCGAGCCAAGCCGCTCACCCAGCACCTCGGCGGTTCCCTCAGAGGGGAACAACTGGGCTGCGGCCACCTGGAGCAGGGTTGTCTTGCCTGCTCCGTTGGGCCCCACCACCACCCAGCGTTCGGCGTCGTGGACGGCCCAGGTGACGTCGCGCAGCAGCATCGAGCCTCCTCGACGGACACCGACCCCGCGCAGCCGTACCACCTCGTCGGACATCCAACTCCTCCCCGATGAGCCGCTCCGGAACGAACCTATGCCATCGGGGGCCGGTACATGGCCAAGGCCGCGGCCAGCCTCCGCCGGTGAGGATGGGGCAGCCTCACCTCAGCCACTCGTCTGGGCGCCGGTAGCGTTGGGCGCGATGAACGAGGCGCCCACGACCGTCTTGGTGACCTTGACCGGCCGCGACCGGCCGGGGGTCACCGCACGGCTCTTCACCGCCCTGGCCGGGCACGAGCTGGCGGTCGCCGACATCGAGCAGGTCGTCATCAGAGGGCGGCTGGTCCTGGGTGTCCTGCTCGCCTGCGACGCGGACCCCGACCTCACGGCCATCCACCGGGCGGTGCGGGCGGTCGCGGACGACCTGGGGCTGGATGTGGAGATCACTACCGGCCGTGGTGAGCCCAGCCGGCGGCGCGGACAGCTCCACGTGACGGTCCTGGGTGCGCCGCTGCGGCCCGTCGCGGTGGCGGCGATCGCCGGGCGGATCGCGGCCAGCGGCGCGAACATCGACCGAATCGACCGGCTGGCTCAGCGCCCCGTCACCTGCGTCGAACTCGAGGTGTCCGGGGCCGACCCCGACGCGCTGCGCGCCGACCTCGCCCGCGCCTCGGCCGAGCAGGGCGTGGACGTTGCGGTCCAGCGGGGCGGGCTGCACCGGCGGGCGATGCGGCTGATCGTCATGGACGTCGACTCGACACTCATCGCTGGTGAGGTGATCGACCTGCTGGCGGCGCGGGCCGGCTGCGCCGAGCAGGTAGCCAAGGTGACAGCGGCCACGATGCGCGGTGAGGCTGACTTCGCCGCCGCGCTCAGCGAACGGGTGGCGCTCCTGGCTGGCCTGGACGCCGCCGCGATCGAGGGTGTCCGGCGCGAGCTCCAGTTGGCCCCTGGCGCGCGCACGCTCATCCGGACCCTGCGCCACCTGGGCTTCCGCTGCGGCATCGTGAGCGGCGGGTTCACCCAGATCACCGACGTCCTGGCCGCTGAACTGGGGCTGGACTACGCGGCAGCCAACACGCTCGAGGTTGTCGACGGCAAGCTCACTGGCCGCCTGACCGGGCCGGTCATCGACCGGGCGGGCAAGGCAGCGGCCCTCAAGCAGTTCGCCGCACAGGCGGGAGTCCCACTGAGCCAGACGGTCGCGGTGGGCGACGGTGCCAACGACCTCGACATGATCGCCACGGCCGGCCTCGGCATCGCCTTCAATGCCAAGCAGATCGTCCGGGATGCCGCAGACGCCTCGGTCAGCGTCCCCTACCTGGACACGGTCCTGTACCTGCTCGGTGTCTCCCGTGACGAGGTAGAAGCCGCCCAGCACCACACGGCTCCGCAAACCTGACGTCCCACAGCGGTGCCGTTCAGAACGTGGTGTGCGGGGTCCAGAAGTGCGCTAGCTCAGCTTCGCCGGGGTTGAGGTCGGACCAGAGGGTGCGCAGGTGGATGACTGCCAGGGCGCAGGCGGGGAAGTCGAGGTCGTGGCGGGCTGTGAGGTCGACGACGAGCTGGTGCGAAGCGGGGTTGTGGCCTACGGTCATCACGGAGGCCACCTGGTTGCTCTGCTCCCGGATGAGGCCGAGGAGGTCACCGGCGCAGGCGTCGTAGACCCGCCGGTCGTAGTCCACGTGATCGGGGTCCACCGTCACGTCCAGCTCGGCACTGAGGAGCTCCCAGGTCTGCCGCGTGCGCTGGGCCGAGGAACACAGCACCCGTTCGGGGGCGAGGCCCTCCACCGCCAGCCACCTGCCCGCGGACGTGGCGTCCCGCTGACCACGCCGGGTCAGCGGGCGCGCAACGTCGTTCACACCTGGCTCTCCTGCGGCCTTAGCGTGCCGCAGGACAAGCAGTGTCCGCTGGGTGCTCATTGGCCTCCGCGCCTTTGGGATGTCCTGCGGTCTTGGCGGCCTCAGCGTCGTGGCCCGCCCAGTGGGGCGGATCCAGGGTACTCCGGGTTCAGCCGGTTGCCTTGGTCGCCTCCGAGGCTCCGTTGGTGTTCGCGGCCAGCGACGGGTCCGCCGGCTTCGCCGACTGGCCAGTGCTGGTGGCAGGCTCATCAATGGCGCCAGCCGGGGCGGCTGACGTTGCCACGGCTGCCCCACCGTCCGGGCCGTCCTCGACCAGGCTGACGGAGCGGCGCTTGGAGACCACGATGGCAGCCACCACAATAGCGACGGCCGCGAGGGCCACGCCGACGCGCAGGCCGGTGTTGGTGCTGTACTTGACCACGCTCGTGGCGATGAGCAGCGAGACCAGGTTCATGACCTTGATCAGCGGGTTGATGGCCGGTCCCGCGGTGTCCTTGAACGGGTCGCCCACAGTGTCGCCGATGACGGTGGCGGCGTGCGACTCGGAGCCCTTGCCGCCGTAGTTGCCGTCCTCGACAAGCTTCTTGGCGTTGTCCCAGGCGCCACCGGCGTTGGCCAGGAACACCGCCATGAGCACGCCAGAGGCAATGGCGCCAGCGAGGAAGGAGCCCAGCGGGGCGTAGCCGAGTGCGAAACCGATCGCGATCGGTGTGAGCACCGCCAGCAGGCCCGGGGTGGCCAGCTCACGCAGGGAGTCGCGGGTGCAGATGTCCACCACGCGGCCGTATTCGGGCTTCTCTGTGAAGTTCATGATCCCGGGCCGGGTGCGGAACTGCTCGCGCACCTCTACGACCACCCGCTGCGCGGCCCTGCCTACGGCCCTGATCAGCAGGCTGGAGAACAGGAACACGACCGAGGCGCCCAGCAGGACACCGATGAGTACGTTGGGATGGTCCACCGACAGGCTGAACGAGCTGGCGGCGCCGCCGAGCGCGGTCTCCACGGTGGTGCGGAACGAGCCGAACAGGGCCGTGGCGGCGAGCACCGCGGTCGCGATCGCGATGCCCTTGGTGATGGCCTTGGTGGTGTTGCCGACCGCGTCGAGCTGGGTGAGGATCCGCGCGCCTTCACCGTGGACATCGCCAGACATCTCGGCGATGCCCTGGGCGTTGTCGGTCACCGGCCCGAAGGAGTCCATGGAGACGATGACACCGACGGTGGTGAGCAGGCCCGTGCCAGCCAGGGCGACCGCGAACAGGGCCAGGGTGGCATTGCCGGTGCCGAGCAGGAACGCGCCGTAGACCGCGCCGCCGATCAGCAGGGCGGCGTAGACAGCCGACTCCATGCCGGTCGCGACTCCGGACAGGATCACGGTCGCGGGCCCGGTCAGCGAACTCTCCCCGATCTCCTTGACCGGCTTGCGGTTGGTTTCGGTGAAGTACCCGGTCAGCAACTGGATGGCGCTGGCGAGCACCAGGCCGATGACCACCGCGCCAATGGCCAGCCAGCGCGGGCTGCCACCGTGGGTGAGGATCGCCTGTGCCCCGGCGCCAACGACGCCCTTGAGCCCACTGAACTTGGCGGGCAGGTACAGGAACGCCGCGCCGATGACGAGCACCAGCGAGATCACGGCCGAGACGAAGAAGCCCCGGTTGATGGCGCTCATGCCGCTGCGGTCGCCCTTGCGCGGGGCTACGACGAAGATCCCGATGACCGCGGTGATGACACCGAGCATCGGCACGATCAGCGGGAAGACCAGGCCGTAGTTGCCGAACGCAACCTTGCCCAGGATGAGCGAGGCCACCAGCATCACCGCGTAGGACTCGAACAGGTCGGCCGCCATGCCCGCACAGTCACCGACGTTGTCACCCACGTTGTCAGCGATCGTGGCGGCATTGCGCGGGTCGTCCTCGGGGATGTTCTTCTCGACCTTGCCCACCAGGTCAGCACCGACGTCCGCGGCCTTGGTGTAGATACCGCCGCCGACACGCATGAACATCGCGAGCAGCGCGGCACCGAAGCCGAAGCCCTCCAGCACACTCGGTGCATTGGCCCGGTAGATCAAGACCACCACCGCGGCGCCGAACAGACCCAGGCCCACCGTGAACATCCCGGCCACGCCGCCGGTGCGGAATGCGATCCGCAGCGCGTTCCGTTCGCCACTGTCCCGGGCGGCGGCGGCCACCCGCACGTTGCCACGCACGCACAGCGACATACCGGTGAACCCAGTCAGCGCCGAGAACAGCGCGCCGACCACGAAGAACGCCGAACGGCCCCAGCGGACCCCCGCGGAATCCGCGGGCAGCAGCAGGAGTACGAAGAAGATCAGTACTACAAACACACCCAGGGTCTGGAACTGCCGCCGCAGATAAGCCGCGGCGCCCTCCTGGACCGCCTGGGAAATCTCCCGCATCTTTTCGGTCCCTTGGCTGGCCGCGAGTACCTCACGCACCAGCCCACCGGCCACGCCAAGCGCGAGCAGCGCCACCACCGCGACAACCACGACCAAAGTAAGGTTGCTGCCGGTTACGCTGACTGCGCCGCTCGAGGCGAGACTAAGCCCAGACATCTGTCCTCCTTGACAGTGGCACGCGGCGTTGTACGCCAAGCTGGCCAGCAAGCACTTGCACCCACACCACATCAAGTGCGGGTGACGTCCAGATAAAGCCGGGATTCTACGCAGGACCATCCGCAAACGCGAATGCGGGGGTCAGCTCTACCCGAGCTAGACACCCCGCATGGGCGCTTCTGGCAGGCACCACGCGCACGGCTGGACCTGGGGGCGGCCAGCCCTGCCCCCAGACTAAACGTCCGTGGTCGCGTTGCTCACACCAGCATGGCCGATACGCGCGTCAGCCGGTCGCCCCGGCACTCGTGGCGGAGGGCTGGTCTGCCGTGGGCCAGCTCATCCGGATGCTGACGCCGCTGCCGCTGCGTGAGACGTGGACGTCATCAGCCAGCCCGGCAATGACGGCCAGTCCCAGTTCCTCAGGTGTGCCGGTGGGCAGCCCAGCGAGGTCGGGTTCACCGTGACCGCCAGCATCAGCCAGCAGGCCCTCGCCAGGCGCGGCGGTGGGGACACCGCCGTTCGGTGGGCTGGTGCTGACCGCGTCCGGGAATGACACGGACGTCCATCCCTCACCGGCCCTGTCACCGCCGTTGGCGGCGTTGTTGGTCACCACGACCTCGAACCGGCCGTCCGCGCCTGTGAGGGCCACCCGCACCGGCTCGTGTGGGCACGATGCCTGGTGGACCTCGACCGCACGCGAACATGCCTCACCGACAGCGAGGCGGACCTCGTCCAAGAGCGCTTCGTGTACGCCGCTCCGCCTGGCTACGGCTGTAGCGACGAGCCTCGCCGTACGCACGTGCGCCGGCAGCGGCGTGAAGGTCATCTCGACGGTAGCCATCGTCGTCCTCACAGACGGTGGCAGTTACTTCTCCGACTTGCGGGACGTTATGGCCTCAGCCACGGTGTCGTGGATGCCGAACACCTTGGTGAGCCCAGTGATCCTGAAGATCTTGAGTATGCGCTCCTGGGTGCACACCAGGTCGAGCGAACCGTCGTGGGCTCGCACTCGCTTCAGGCCGCCCACCAGGACACCAAGACCCGTTGAGTCGAGGAACTCCACCTTCTCCATATTCACCACAAGCTGGTAGTGACCACTGTTCACCAGCTCGATGAGGAGTTCGCGCAGCCTCGGCGCGGTGTAAACGTCGATTTCACCCTCAACCTCGACGACCTCGATCTCATCGGTGGTGTGATGGTCCAGCTTCAGGTCCACAAGTCCTCCCGGCGCCATGCAGCTTCCCGCCTGTCGGTCCTCCTGGCCGGCGCCCCCTCCCCGGAGGTGCCGGCAATCCGTCGCGCGGTCAACCACGCTCTGACGTCATGTCTACACGAGTTCACGCTTCGAGGCATACCGCCTACAGATGTCGCACTGAGACTCGATGTCCGAAGCCTTCCAGCCAACCCTGCGTGAGCGGCCGGTTACGCCCAGCCTCCCATGCCGCCTGCCCGGTCCGTCACCACCCCCTCAGTGACCGCAACGGCTACGACGGCGAGGGCTGGGTGCGCGGCGCGAAGCGGCCCGGCAGTCGCATGTGAGTAGCTCCCCGGCGGCCGAAATGATCACGGATTGTGACTGTCCGGAAGGCTGCCCATATTGTGCAAAGTCGACCTGTTGCGGCAGCGGGAACGAGCTTCTGGCCAAGCCTGGGCGGCGCTTCAACTGGCGTCCTTGCTGGCCAACGCAGCAAAGTCACCAGTTGGTGACATGCCTGGTGGCGCTGCCGGGTCACCCGTACCAGTCCCTATATAGGGGGCGACCCCCGCCGGGGGGGAGAGCGGGGGTCGCCACACGGTTCCGTTCCGTAATGGATATCGGAACCGTCTCGGGGGAAGCCTGGTGGGATGACAGGTCTAAGTTATCAATTGGTCACGGGTAGATGCCATCGATTGGCGCGTTTGAACGCAAAACTCTCGTCTGGATCAGGCCAGGGCCGGCTGGCCGGTCCCGGTGGCCACGCCGCCGGCACGATGGGGGGGTGGTCCGGGCGGCGTACGGCCAGCCAGCAGCCAGGCGGGTTGCGGCTCGCCGTCACCGCCGCACGACAGTGTGTCGTGCGGGCCGCGGACAAGCGTTAGGCTGCCGAACCGTGGACAACTCAGTCCAGGGCAGGCCGACGGCGGCTGCCTTCTTCGACCTGGACAAAACGCTCATCTCCAGGTCCAGCACGCTGGCGTTCGGGCGCCCGTTCTACCACTATGGCCTGCTGAGCCGGACCGACATGATCCGCGGCGCATTCGCCCAGCTGGTCTTCCGCCTCAGCGGGGCCGACCACCAGCGGATGGAGAAAATCCGCGACCAGATCGGCCAGGTCTGCCGTGGCTGGCCTGCCGAGCACGTCGCCGAGATCGTCAAGCGCCACCTGGAAGAACTGGTCGTGCCCTACGTCTATGCGGAAGCCCGGGCACTGCTGGGCCATCACCGGGGCGCGGGGCGTGACGTCATCATTGTCAGCACCTCGGGCCACGAGGTGGTGGCCCCGATCGGCGCCCTACTGGGCGCCGCGTCGGTCATAGCCACGCGGATGCGGATCGCCGACGGCCACTACACCGGCGAGGTCGAGTTCTACGCCTATGGCGAGGCCAAGGCATCGCAGGTGCGGGCGCTGGCTGCCGAGCGCGGGTACTGCCTGAACGACTGCTTCGCCTACAGCGACTCGGTCACGGACCTGCCCCTGCTCGAGACGGTGGGCAAGCCACGTGCGGTCAACCCGGACCGGGCCCTGCGCCGGATCGCCATGGAGCGGGGCTGGCCGGTGCTGTCGTTCGGCACCGGACGGCCAAAGGCGGCCGCCCCCCAGCCCTGACACGTCGCCTGGACCTGGCACTACACCTCTCAGCCACCCCGCGTTGGTCAAGCACGCCGTGGTCACGGGAATGTGACAGGCAGAACCGATCGAGATCACCGATTGATAACGTGAGCCCTCTTTGCAGCCGGGGCGATCCGACGTAGAAAGGTCTCAAGGACGAAGCGTCCAGGCACGGCAACCGGGCACCCACGAGCGACCAGCCGCGGTAGGCGAGCCGAGGCGCCCCGGTACCAGGCGGCACCCACGGACAGGTGTGCGCGGCAGCGGGACGGCCGGCACACAGAAGGTGCACGCTTGGTAACCCGGGACTGACGTGTCAAGGCAACGGTGTCTCTGCAGGGACACCGTTGCCTTTGCTCTGTTAGCCCCGCTCGCCTCCGGGCGCCTTGGAGGCACTGTCTTCCCTCGTCGCTCCTGCGCTCGCTGCGCTCGCTTCTCGCTCCTCAGTCCAGACAGCGCCGCGCCCTTCGGCTCGCGGGGGGGCTCGTCAGTCCAGGCGGCGGAGCGGCCCTTCGGCTCGCGGGGGCGCTCCTCCCGCCGACTCGCTAAGTCTCCCCAGCACTTGTCCAGCTATTACACGCTGATCCCGTAGGATCATCTGCCGTAGGCGGCTCGTGACGGCTGACGGCTGACGACCCGCGCCGGAGGCCATTCATGCACCGTGGTGCGCCGGGGCCGGCACGCCCAACCGGGGACGGTGCCAGCCCGGGGAGATCCGGCACAGAGGGGAGATCGTGATGACCGATCCCGCAGCCAGGCAGCTCTCGGTCAACGGCGGCGGCCAGTCGGTTGGTGACCTCATCTCTCTCGCGGTCAGCGATGTGACCCGGCTGGTGCGCTGTGAGCTCGACCTGGCCAAGCTGGAGTTGCGGGAGGACGCCAAGCGACTTGGGCTGGCCGCCGCCCTCCTGGTCATCGCGGCGTTCGCTGGCTGCCTGGTGCTGGTCCTGCTGTGCTTCGCCCTGGCCTACGGCCTCATGGCCCTCGGCATCTGGGCGTGGGCCTCGTTCCTGATCGTCGCCGGAGCCTGTATCGGGCTCGCAGGGTTCGCGGCCCTGGTGGTAGCCAGAAAAGTCCGCCGCATCAGCGGGCTCCGCAAGACACGGGAGTCGGTCCAGGAAGGGCTCGCGCTGCTGCGCCGCGACGAGGCGGCAGCGCCGACGCGTGCCGAAACCGGGTAAGGCATGGCCCGCATAGGTGGGTCAGCGGTCTACATCGACGGCCCGTGGTCCCACCGTCATGTCACAGCCAACGGCACCCGGTTCCACATCGCGGAGGCAGGCGACGGCCCGCTGGTGCTCATGTTGCATGGCTTCCCTCAGTTCTGGTGGATGTGGCGGCAGCAACTTGCCTCGCTCCCCGCAGCCGGGTTCCGCGCGGTCGCCGCTGACCTGCGCGGCTTCGGCGGGAGCGACAAGCCACCCCGCGGCTACGACCTGATCACCGCGGCATCCGACATGGCGGGACTGATCCGTGCCCTGGGTGAGGCCAATGCGGCCGTCGTCGGCCACGACTGGGGTGGCCTCGTCGCCTGGACGATGTCGGCCTACTTCCCCAAGGCGCTGCGCAGGCTCGCGGTGGTCTCCTGTGCGCACCCGCTGCGGATGCGTGCGCTCACGCTGACCAGCCCGGCCCGCCAGGGCTGGCGTGGCGGCTACGAACTCGGGTTCCAGGTGCCCATCGCACCTGAACGGCGACTGGTCGCCGACGGTGCCGCACAGGTCGGGCGGTTCCTGCACACCTGGTCGGGCTCGGGCTGGCCGGACCCGGAGACCGAGCGCAGATACCGGGCAGCCATGTGCATCCCGCCGGTCGCACACACCGCACTGGAGTACCACCGGTGGTTCTTCCGCTCGGCACTGCGGCCGGACGGCATGCGCTATGCACGCCGGATGCGTGCCCCGGTCCAGGTGCCCACCCTGCAGATACATGGGGCACTGGACACCTGCGTGCGCCCCGTCAGCGCGCACAACGCCGCACGTTACGTGGACGGCCCGTACCGCTGGCGGCTCGTGGACGGCGCAGGCCACTTCGTACCAGAAGAGCAGCCGGAACAGTTCGACAAGACGCTGCTCGGCTGGCTCACCGACCCGGAGCCGGAACGGTGAGCAGCAGCGGCCGGGACCGCGACTCGGCTGGGCGGCCACGCAATGCCCGGCCACGCGACGCACTGGGCCGCCCGATGCCGCGCGGCGCTGCTGGGGATGAGCGCATCCCTGATGACCTGGCGCTCCCGCCCACCGAAGCGCTCAGCCTGGCCCAGCAACTGCTTGACACCGGCCGGCCCTTCCATGCACATGAGGTGCTGGAAGCCTCCTGGAAGTCCGCACCGGACCCGGAGCGCGACTTCTGGCAGGGGCTGGCCCAGATTGCGGTCGGCCTCACCCACGCCCAGCGCGGCAACGCCCACGGCGCCGCCGCCCTGCTGCGCCGTGGCGCGCAGCGCGTGGCCCCCTACGGCACCACCCCACCCCACGGGGTCAATGCCGCGGCCGTCGCTGAACTAGCCGAACACCTGGCCAGCCGGGTGGAACACGAAGGCGTGACCGCCACCCAGACCACCCGCATCCAACTAGTCCCCGGACCCTGAGAAACCCGCCGCCGCACGTGCCCAGTGAGCTGGGCCGGTCAGCGCTAATCGCAGTGGTAGGGCTGGGTGGACACGGGTGTGCTCAGCCTCCGGGCCGAGTGCGCCTCGGACTCCACCTCGGTGGCGGTGAGCGCGTAGCCGACATTGGTCAGGTCCACTGCTGCCGCGAACACCACACCGTAGACGGCACCGCTGGGTGCCAGCAGCGGGCCGCCGGAGTTGCCTGGCCGGACGCTGGCACGGACCGAGTAGATGTCCCGGGTCACGTACGTGGTCTGGTAGATGTTCTTGCCTGTGGCGTGCATCTCGTCGCCGACCCGGGCCGGGACAGGGGTGAACGGGCCATTCTGCGGGTAGCCGACGACGATCGCACTGCTCCCTGACGCCGCGTGGGGCGCGAACCGCAGCGGCCGGGCGCGCAGGCCGGGCACGTCCAGCACGGCGATGTCGCGGTTGGGGTCGAAGAGGACGACCCGGGCGTTCAGCATGCCCTGGTGCAGTGGGACCACCACCAGGCCCTGCGTCACTGCCGCCACCACGTGCGCGTTGGTGAGCACGTGCTGGGGGGCGAACACGAAGCCCGAGCCTTCCAGCCGCTGGTCACAGCTTGGCGAGACACCCATGACCTTGACGATGCTGGCCGCGTCCCTGGTCACCCCGGCTGAGGAGAGGACCGATGGGTCCGGGGGCGGGACCGTCAGGGCGCCTTCCGCGCCGAGCTTGCTGAAGACCTGGACGTACGGGCCGCTCGCGAGCAGCCGCCGGAAGCTGGAGAACAGGGTCTGGGCGGCGGGTGGCATGAGCCGGTCAACACCCTTGAGCACCAGTGACCCGTTCACCTGACCGGCCACCTCGGGGAACGGCGCATTGGCGACCGCGGACCCGATGAACCAGGCGATGAGCAGCACTGAGACCACGCTCACCGCGGATCCGCCTGCGGCGTCGAGCACGGTGGCTGGCCGCCACGTCAGGTGGGACTTGAGGGCGGCCCCGGCCAGGGATGCGAGCAATTGCCCGACCATCGCGGTCAGGAACACCAGCACGATCGCGATGAGTGCCCGCTGCCCGGCGTTTGGCACGATCGCCTGCGCGACCTGTGGTGAGAACAAGGCACCCACGGCCGCGCCCACCAGGAAGCCGGCGAAGCTCAGCACCCCTACGATGAAGCCCTGCCGGTAACCCGCCACGGCGAACGCCGCGGCAAGCCCGATCAGGACCAAATCCAGCAGGTCGCCTGGCACGTGCTCACCGTATAGCCAAGGCCGCACCACTGCGACCTGCGCAGCAGACACCCAGATTGCTGGGAAAGTGGTTGGGACGTCCGCAGTCGCGGGTAACGTCCTCAGTCGCGGGTGATCGGCCCCAGCGCCTCGGGTGGCAGGTCTTCCACGTGCTCACGCTGCCAGGGCCGCTCCCACCCACCAAGGACCAGCATCTGCTCGACCAGCATCGCGGTGAACCCCCACACGAGCATCCCGTGCACCCGGAAAGCGGCACCGGTGAAACCTGACGGGTGCCGGACGGACAGCCGGTTCGCGGGGTCGGCCAGGTCTGCCAGGGCCACACGCGTTGCCGCCACGACCTCACCGTCAGGACTTGCCTGGACCTCCGTCGGCTGCCGCCACCAACCGATCACGGGAGTGACCCGGAAACCGGTAGGGGGGATGAACAGTTCCGGCAGGACCGCAAGGACCTCCACCCCCGATGGGTCCACCCCCACCTCCTCCGCAGCCTCCCGGAGTGCGGCACCCACCGGCCCGGAGTCGGCGGGCTCGACCGCGCCACCGGGGAATGCTGCCTGGCCGGCATGACGCCGCAGCCATGGGCTCCGCTGGGCGATCAGCAGGTCAGCCTGGCCCTCACTCTCGCCGAACAGGAGCAGGACCGCAGAGGGCCGGCCAACGTCGGCGGGAGGCCGCATCCGCGGCGGCACGCTGATCTGGGCCGCCTCGCGGGCCAGATCGGCGAGCCAGCCAGGGACGGTGGCGCCTGGGGCTGAGGTCACGAGAACGGCCCGGTCTTGACCAGTTTGCGAGCGACCTCCGGGTCCACCGGGCCCTCTCCGAAGGACGGGCACAGCCGGGCGAGGCGGCAGGCCCCGCAGGCGGGCCGGCGAGCATGGCAGACCCGTCGCCCGTGCCAGATCAGGCGGTGCGAGAGCATGGTCCACTCCGAGCGGGGGAACAGCGAGCCCACCTCGGACTCCACCTTGTCCGGGTCGGTCTGGGTGGTCCACCCCAACCGGCGTGCCAGGCGGCCGAAGTGCGTGTCCACGGTCAGCCCGGGTACCCCGAAGGCGTTGCCGAGCACCACGTTCGCGGTCTTGCGGCCGACTCCGGGCAGCGTGACCAGATCCTTCAGCGTGCCGGGGACCTCGCCGCCATAGCGCTCGCACAGCGCCTGGCCCACGCCGATGATGCTGGCTGCCTTGGCCCGGAAGAAGCCGGTCGCATGGATGATCTTCTCGACGTCCTCCCGGTCGGCGGCGGCATAGTCCGCTGCCGTCCGGTATCGCGCGAACAGCACCGGCGTGATCAGGTTGACCTGCCTGTCCGTGGACTGCGCCGACAGGATCGTGGCGACGAGGAGCTCCAGCGGGGAGGTGAAGTTCAGTTCGGTGTGCGCGTCGGGGTACTCGGCCGCGAGTTCGCGGTTGATGCGCCGGGCGCGGCGGACCAGTGCGATCCGCGTCTCAGGCTGCTGGGGCACCGTTCAAGCCTATTGACCCGGTGGCGTCCTCGCGCTGGTGTGACGGCCGAGCACCACCACCGCCACCTGGCGTGCCCCTGCCCGCTTGAGAGCCAGTGCGGCGGACTGTGCGGTAGCGCCCGAGGTCCAGGTGTCGTCGAGCAGCAGCACACCCGCACCCGCCAGCGAGCACTGCGCAGCGAACCTGTCCGGATCGAGCAGGCGTGCCCACGGGTCGCCGCCCGGGGAGGCAGCCAGCGACACCCACGGCAACGCCAGGCAGCCACGGACCAGGACGCGCAGAGGGTGCGGGCCGGGCCGCCCGCGCCCGCTCGGTACCACGCACGCGTGCGTCGGCCCTGGCATGCCCGCCCGCTGCCACACCACCGGGCCGTGGTCATGCAGGAACACCAGCAGCGATGTGAGCAGGGCGGTGCCCGCCTCGGCCGCGCCCTCCCGCGCTGACTTGTACACCCACAGGTCACGAGCGAGCTGACCCCCTTTGTGCGCGTAGGCGACGGGCGCGACCACGTCCGCGAGCATCCCCGCCCCGACCTCCTCATGCAGGCCACACTGGAAGCAGCGGGGATAACCAGGGCGCACCGGACCGCAGCAGGACACACACTGCCGCTGGCCGTCCCAGGACGGCTCGAGCACAGTCATGTCCCTGCGGTGCAGCCACCCACGCAAGGTGTCCCACGGCGTGGTCGCGGGCTGGGCCCCCGCCGTGTCCGGTGGCATACCGTGATCGTAGGGACGGACGCCGACAGCCCGGTGGAAACCCGGACCGCAGGACCGGCAACACAAACGGCCTCCACTGTGGGCTTGGCTATGCTTGCCCAGGGCTACCCGGGGGAGTCGGCCCACCGTGAGCCGCCGGGGCAGCCAGCGTCACGCAAGGTCAGGGTCTTCGGCTGTCGGTACGGCCGCGTGGACGGAGCCACCCAGCGCGGCGGGATGAGGTTCGATGGGAATGCCTTCGACCGGGACCGGGGAGAGAAGCCCCTCCCTGGGCCGGCCAACCGCCCAGCAGGGGACTCCGGACCGGCCTGCGGCGCGGGCCTGGCACCGCCTGCGGTGCGTGGTGGGGTCATGGCGGGACTGGGCGGCCATGGCGCGGGAGCACTGGCTGCTCACCGCGTTCCTCGCGGTCGGCCTGGTGCTGCGGGTGCTCACCCAGGTCGCCTACCAGCCAGCAATCCTCTACATCGACTCGATCAAGTACCTGCTGGGTGACTACCCGGGCAACGACCCGCCTGGCTACAACTTCGCGCTCAAGCCGATCCTGCTCGCGGGCAACCTCGGCGTGGTCGCGGCACTCCAGCACCTGCTGGGCCTGGCCATGGCCGTCACGCTGTACGCGGTGCTGCTGCGGCGCGGCTCGCCACGGTGGCTGGCCGCGCTGGCCGTGGCCCCGGTCCTGCTCGACGGCTACCAGCTCCAGATCGAGCAGAACATCATGCCCGATGTTATGTTCGAGACCCTCATCGTCGCCGGGCTGGCGTTCCTCCTCTGGGACACGCGCCCACGCCTGGGGCTGACGGCAGCCGGCGGGTTCGCACTGGGCTCCTCGGCCACCGCACGCCAGATCGGGGAGATCTTCATCGTCCCGGCGCTGCTGTTCGTGCTGGTCACGGTAACAGGCGGCTGGCGTCTGCGGCTCAAGCACGCCGCCACACTGTGCGTGGCATTCGCGGTCCCGGTGCTGTTGGCGAGCTATGTCAACTATGTAGGAATTTCACCGCACCGCTTCTCTCATTTCTCGCTTGCGCCGTACGCGTCGGGGTCGGTCTACGGCCGGGCGGCGGCGGCTGCTGACTGCGCCACCCTGGTCCTGCCGTCCTACGAACGCCCGCTGTGCCCGACGCCGTGGCAGCAGCACCAGGGCCCGGACTGGCTCGACCACATGGCGGGGTCGCCGGTGAAGAAGTTCACGAGTTCGGGGCACATGGGGAGCGTCTTCGCCCGCCACGTGCTGGAGCAGCAGCCATTGCGGGTCGCGGCGGCAATCGCCAAGTCAGCGCTCACGCTGTTCGCAGTGGACCGGAACACCAGCCCTGGGGACACCCCCATCGCCCGGTGGCAGTTCCAGGATTCCTTCATCCAGTACCCGCCCTATGTCACGGTGCAGCACGGGACGATCGTCTTCGGCGAGTTCAGCAGGCACGAGCAGCCGGTGACCACCGGGACCGGGGCACAGTTCGGTTCGGCCAGTCCCACGGTCCTCAGGCCGCTGGCGTCGTTCCTGCGTGCCTACCAGCTCGGCGGGGGTTACACGCCGGGGCCGTTGCTCGCGTTCGCTGCCATCGCCGGGCTCATCGGCACGGCACTCGCCATCCGGCGCCGCAGGCCCGCTGCTGAACGTGTGACTTCCCAGGCGTGCCTGCTCTTCTCCACCTGTGCCGTGGCTGTCCTCCTCGCCTCTGACTTCTTCGAATTCAGCTGGCGCTACCAGCTCCCCGCCCTGGTCACACTTCCGCCCGCCGCCGCGCTGGCCATCACCCTCGTGGTGCGCATGCGTGGCAGCCAGCCCTCCCGTGGGTCGGCCAGCTACGGGTCAGCGGACGGCGAGCCCGCAGCGCAATGAGGCCATGAGACCTGGGCAGGTGATGGGGTCCGTGCCCGGCATGGCGCGGCGTCACTGGCTGCTGACCGCGCTGCTGGGCGCCGGGCTGGTGCTGCGGGTGCTCACCCAGGTCGCCTACAGGCCCGCGCTGATCTATATCGACAGCCTCAAGTACCTGTACAGCACGGGCGGCGCGGACCCCGTCGGCTACTGGGGCCTGCTCAAGCCGCTGCTGTGGGCCGGCAACCTGGACCTGGTCGCGGCCGTGCAGCATGTGCTCGGCCTGGCCATGGCCGTCACGCTGTACGTGGTCCTGGTACGGCGCGGCTCGCCACGGTGGCTGGCCGCGCTGGCGGTCGCGCCGGTCCTGCTCGACGGCTACCAGCTCCAGATGGAGCAGACCGTAATGCCGGACGTCATGTTCGAGGCTCTGCTGGTCGCTGGCGTGGCGGTGCTGACCTGGCACGAACGGCCCCGGCCCTGGCTGGTTGCCGCGGGCGGGCTCATCCTGGGGGCCAGCGCCACGGTCCGCCAGGTCGGGGAGGTGCTGATCGTGCCAGCCCTGGCCTACGTGCTGGTCGCCGCGGCTGGCTGGGGCGGGCGGCTGCGGCAGGCCGGTGTGGTGGCAGTCGCGTTCGTCCTGCCCATCCTGGGCTACATGACGGTGTCAGCGGCGCTCACCGGGCACTTCTGGCTCTCCTATGCGGGCGGCGACGAACTGTATGGGCGGCTGGTGCTGGCCACCGGCTGCGGCCACATGCCGCTGCCCGCCGGCGAACGGCTGCTGTGCCCGAGCCGAGCGGCAGCGGCCCACTTCGGGGTCGACGGGCTCGACCACAACCCCTACTCCCCCCTGTGGGTGTACAAGCACAGCGATACGCCGCCGCCGGGCATGACCTCCGCGCAGGTGGTGTCGGACTTCAACCACCGGCTGCTGTCCGGCGACCCGGTGGGCGTGGCCTTGGCGGTCGGGCGGTCGGCGCTGACGCTGTTCTCGCTGGACCGCAGCAACAGCCCCGGTGACACCCCTGTCTCGCGCTGGCAGTTCCAGCGCGGCTACCCCTTCTACCCGGAGACTCTGTACTCGTCCAAAGTCACCCCGGTGGTAGTCGAGCGGATCGGCCAGCAGTTCGGCGGCGGCAACCCCACGGTCCTCAGGCCGCTGGCGTCCTTCCTGCGCGCCTACCAGCTCGACGGTGGCTACACGCCGGGACCGCTGCTCGCGTTCGCCGCCCTCGCCGGGCTGGCCGGCAGCCTCGCGGTAGTGCGCCGCCGGCTGGCCCCGACGGACCTCGCGGCAGCCCAGGTGTGCCTGCTCCTGTTCACCTCGGGTGTCGCGGTCCTGCTCGCCTCTGACGTCTTCGAGTTCAGCTGGCGCTACCAGTTGCCCGCGCTGGTCACACTGCCGCCCGCCGCCGCGCTGGCGGTCAGTCTCGTGCTAGGCCGGCTGTCCGGCCGGCAGGCGGTGGCCGCGGTCCCGTCAGCGGCGGCGGACGATGGGATGCAGCCCGCCGACACCAAACCCGGTGCCGGACACGACGATCACGGCGGTGATGGGGACCAGGATCGCAATAGGCACCAAGACGGCCGCGTTCTCGACGAGCGCAGCCCCGATGGCGGCGCCCGCGATGATGGCCGCCAGCGCGCCGAGACTGCGGCTGAACCCCTCGGGCCTGCCGCCGGTCGCGAGCCCGGCCAGCACTCCCGTGAGGGTACTGGTCAGGTACGTGGATGACATCTGGCCGAGCCGGCGCACGGCCACCGACTGCATGCCCATCGCGCCCGCGAGCATGAGCACCAGGACGACCTGGAGGCCGCCGACCGGGTGGCCGCCCACGGTCTCCCAGACCACGGTGAACACCACGAGGAGCGCTGTCTCGGCCATGAGGGTGTGGGTGACCGCCAGCGGCCACGCCCCTGGGCCACGCGTGGACCGGGCGGTGATTGGCGCGCCAGCCATCACCCCGGCCGAGTAGCCAACCAGCGCCACGCCCGCACGGGCCGCGAGCGCGGAGCCGCCGACCCCCACCGCGATACCCAGCAGCGCCAAGTCGCCCGTGACCACGCTGCTGAACACCTTCCCGAGGGCGAGGAAGGACGTGGCGTCTACCGCGCCCGTGGTTATGGTCAGGAGCACCACGAGGGTGTCCCGCACCTTGGGGTGGTGTCGGTCCGGGCGCTCCCCGTCCCCGTCATCCGGCATGGCGTACAAGGTAGTACGCGATGTCGGCGGCCCCTGGTAGGACCGAACCATGACGATGCGGTTTGGTGTGGTCCTGCCGGGCGGCAGCGCCACCGAACAGTTCGAGCAGTCCCTGCAGGCCGAAGGCGCCGGGTGGGATGGCGTGTTCGTATGGGAGGCGGCCTACGGGGTCGACGCGTGGACCCTGCTCGCCGCCATCGCGGCCCGGACGAGCCGTATCAGGCTCGGCACGATGCTCACCCCGCTCCCCTGGCGGCGCCCATGGAAGGTGGCCAGCCAGGTGGCCACACTCGACCAGCTGTCCGGCGGGCGGGCGATCCTCGCGGTCGGGGTGGGGGCAGTGGAGACCGAGCTGCCCGACACCGGGGAGGTCACGGACCTGCGCGGGCGGGCTGACCGGCTCGATGAGGGGATCGACCTGATCAAGACCCTGTGGGGCGGTGGCACGAGCTACCACGGGCAGCACTACCGCTACGAGTGCGACCGTGACGACCTGGTCCGGGCAGGTAAGCCGGTGCAGGACCCGATCCCGCTGTGGGTGGTGGGGGTATGGCCCAGACCCAAGTCGCTGCGCCGGACCCTGCGCTGTGACGGGATGATCGCCCAGTACCAGCTGGACGGGGAGCCCGGCCCGGCCGACGCCAAGGCGGTGCGGGAGTGGCTGACGGACCACGGCGCCAAGCCCGGTATGGACCTGACCACCGAAGGTGAGACACCAGCCAGCGACCCAGCGAAGGCGGCAGCCGAGGTCCTGCCCTGGGCGGAGGCTGGCTGCACCTGGTGGCTGGAGACCCGCTGGGGGATGCCCAGCGAGGCCATGGGAGACATCGGGATCCGCATCGCCGCAGGCCCACCCGCCCTTCCCCGTCGGCCAGACAGCGCCTGACCGGGCTTCGGGCGGTCCGCGATGCCATTAGATTCGTGGGTCGCCGGGCGCCAGCACCAGGGGAATGCGTCCGACATCGGCTATGGCGACAACGCCCTGTTCCGCCAGGGGCTGACCGCGCAGGCTGGCGGTACGTGGTCGCGGTCAAAGGCAGCCCCCGCGCGCACCCGGCCCTTCCATGATCATGTAGGAATTTCAGTCATAGTGACTGAAATTCCTACATGATCATGGAAGCCACTAGCCCTTCTGCCCGCTCTTCCCTCAAACGCGCGAAACCCGGCCCACCCACCGTCCGGAAGGCTGCCGGGTTCACTTCGCTGGGCTACTGCGCAGCGCAGTACTGATGATAGGGGCCGAGGCGCGCCGCAGTCAGGGCGCGGGGTAGCCAGACTGCGCTAGGAGGCTTTGCGGGGTTCGGCGGGGCGCTCGATCAGGCCGTAGTCGATGGCCTGTTCGACGGTGAGGAAACGTTCGCGTTCGGCGTCGGCGCGGACCTCCTCGATCTCGCGGCCGGCGGTCTCCGCGAGCCGGGCGAACAATGCCGCCAGCATGGTGCGGACCTGCTCCTCCTCGGAGGCCACCGCGGTGGTAGTGCCCTCAAAGCTCATGCGCGGCTCACTCAGCACCAGGACCGCGTTCGGGTAGGCGTAGCGGTGTGTGGCCGCCGCCAGGACGCCCAGGGCGGGCCCCCGGATGCGGCCGCCGACGTAGGCGGACACCGGGACGCGCAGGATGTCGAGCACCCCCATCACAGTCGCGGCCGCCCCCAGGTCGGCTTCCAGGTTGTGCAGTTCCAGGCGGATCGGGTCGGTGCCCTCGGCATCCAGGGTGAGCAACTGGGCGCACAGGCTGGTGGCCGCCTCGTTGTCCAGGTTCCCGGCCACCATCACGATGCGGTGCTCCAGCAGCCGGTTGTACACCTTGTCCGGCCAGCCGACCGGGTCCAGCCATACCCGGGTGGGCTGGAACGCAGGGTTGCGCCGACCGGGCGCCGGGGGCATCGGCGTGTACCCGGGAGGCAGCGGGCGCCCTGGTGTCTCAGGGCGGCCAGGAGGCTGGAGCGGGCCGCGTCGCGGAGGGGTGGCCGCGCTGACGGCCTGCTGTGCGCCCTGCGCACCGGCCCGCACCGTGTCAGTCCGCTTGGGGGTCATCGAGGCTTCGTCCTCCTCCTGCCGCTGGGATATCTCCGATCGCCGCCGGGTTGCTGCCGGGGAGACCGTCCGGGGCGCTCGCCTGGGCCTGCCAGGTGAGCTGGCTCCCGACGGCGGCCGCATAGCGTTCGAGCGTGGAGACGCGCACGTCGGACTCGCCAGCCTCCAGCCGGGCCACGGCAGACTGTGAAGTGCCCATGCGGGCCGCGACCTCCGTCTGGGACAGCCCGGCCGACTGGCGCCGCGACGTGAGCCCCGCGACCAGCCGGCGCCGATCCGCTGACATGCGCCGGATCGCCATCTCACGGAACCCTGGCAGCAGCGGCAGCCCTTCATCCGCGTCCATATCTCTTACGATATCTCTCTAACGAGATAACAACCGCGCCAAGCACTCGGCCGTCAGCGAACAGCTGGGCACTTCCATGATCATGAAGACTTCTCAGTCACTACGACTGAGATTCCTACAGGATCATGGAGAACCGCACGGCCTAGGCGAAACGGGTTAGATAGGCCTCGGCCAGGTCACAGCTCTGCCGCGTGTAGCCCGCCCCGAGTTCGCGTGCGACCTCGGCCGCGGGGTGCGTGCCGATCCAGGCGACCAGCAGCAACCGCCGGTAGAGGATGAAGGTCTCGATCTCTGCCTCCTCGGCCGCGGGGAGGTCCAGGACCCGCCGGTACCCGGTCAGCCAACTCTGGACGAGTGCCGGGACATACGGCTCGTGTTCGATGAAGCTCACCGAGGTCGCGACGTCATACAGGTACCAGCCGAACCCGGCGTCGTCGAAGTCGATCACGCTGACGGCCCCGCCATGGACGAGCAGGTTCGCCAGGCGGGTGTCCGCGTGGACGAGGCCATAGCGCCCGGGGTCCGTGCCGAACGAGGCCAGCCGGGCCCGCAGCGTCGCGTCCAGCCGACCCAGCACCTCCCGCTCGGCGGATCCCACGCCAACGCCGTCCTGCCAGCGCCCCCACCGGGCCTCCCGGCCGAATGCGGCGTCGTAGTCCCAGTGGAACCTCGTGAACCAGCGGGGGCGCGACCACTGCTGGACGTGGCGGTGCATCCGGGCGCTGATCTCACCCAGTTCTGTGAAGTGGTCCAGGGAGTCAGCCTCGGGTTCGGTGCCTGGCAGGTACTCGAACCGGACGCACTGGCGGGCCTGCCCGGTGACGGCGTCGGTCACAGTCACGATCTGGCGGCCCCCGGTGCTGGCGAGCACGCGGGGGGTCCGCACGCCCGCGTCGCGGCGCAGGGCCTCCATCCAGGCCAGTTCGGAGGCGATCTCGGCTTCGCTGTGGTAGCCGAGCCGGTGCACCCGCAGCACGGACAGGCCCGCCTCTGGGTCGTCTACCAGGTAGGTCGCGTTCTCCGAAACATTGAGCAGCCGGGCCTGGGTGCCAGGGTGACAGCCGTAGCTGGCAAGCGCCTGCTGCGCGCAGGCGCCCACGCGCGCCAGCACGTCACCCCCGGCTGACAAGTCGTGAGCGTGCATGACATCCTTCTCAAGCTGGGTGCTCTGTAACAGGAGTCTTACCAGGAGCTGGAGCTATGACGACCAACGAGAGCCAACCTCAGGGCACGCTGCATGTGACTGACAGCCGGACCGGCCACAGTTACGAGTTGCCCATCACAGACGGGGCCATCCGGGCCATCGACCTGCGCCAGATCAAGGCCAGCGAGGAAGACTTCGGGCTGCTTTCCTATGACCCGGCCTACCTCAACACGGCGAGCTGCCGCAGCGTGATCACCTTCATCGACGGGGAAAAGGGGATCCTGCGCTACCGCGGCTACCCGATCGAGGAGCTGGCGGAGCAGACCACGTTCCTGGACGTGGCCTACCTGCTGCTGCGCGGCGACCTCCCGGGCAAGGAGGAGTCACGGGCCTGGGCTGACGAGATCGCCCGGCACACATTCGTCCACGAGAACGTGAAGAAGTTCATCGACGGTTTCCACCACGACGCCCATCCGATGGGCATCCTCGTGAGCACGATCGGCGCGCTGTCCACCTTCTACCCGGGTGCTAAAGAGATCCACGACACGGCCAGCCGCCACGAGCAGGTTGTCCGGTTGATAGCCAAGATGCCGACACTGGCGGCGTTCGCCTACCGGCATGCCATGGGCCTGCCCTACGCGTACCCGGACAACGATCTGTCCTATGCGGGCAACTTCCTGAACATGATGCGCAGGATGACCGAACCCCGCTACGAGCCTGACCCGGTGCTGACCCGCGCTTTGGACGTGTTGTTCATCCTCCACGCAGACCACGAGCAGAACTGCTCCACCAGCGCCATGCGGGTGGTCGGCAGCTCACACACCGACCCTTACTCCGCCGCGGCCGCAGCTACGGCGGCGCTGTATGGGCCATTGCACGGTGGCGCGAACGAGCAGGTGCTGAGAATGCTGCAGAGCATCGGCTCGGTCGCCAACATCCGCCCCTACATCGAGCGCGTCAAGCGCGGCGAACTGCGGCTGATGGGTTTCGGCCACCGTGTCTACAAGAACTTCGACCCCCGCGCGACCCTCATCAAGACCGTCGCGGACCAGGTGCTCGGGGTCACTGGGTCGAGTCAGCTACTGGACATCGCGATCGAGCTCGAGCGCATCGCGCTGTCGGACGACTACTTCATCAGCCACCGGCTCTACCCGAACGTGGACTTCTACTCGGGCATCATCTACCAGGCCATGGGCTTCCCGGTGGAGATGTTCCCCGTCCTCTTCGCGATCGGCCGCATGCCAGGGTGGCTGTCCCAATGGGAGGAAGGCATCACCGACCCGGAGCAGAAGATCTCCCGGCCGCGCCAGATCTATGTGGGCGCACCGCTGCGGCACCTGGACGAATCGGGGCAGTAGGCGCCGACAGGCGACAGCGGGGTTCCCCCTTCATGGGAACCCCGCTGCAATCCAGGTCAGACGTCTACGACGACCGTCGACATGATCTTGTCGGCCAGGGTCTGGCGCTTGGCGTCCCACAGCGGGAACAGGAAGCCGACGTAGCAGATGATCGCGTCGACGATGTGGGCGATGTCACGGACGAACGCCATGACGGCCCCCATCGGCTCGCCCGTGTTCTCGCTCACGAGCTTGACGTTGAGGGCCTTCTTGCCCCATGACTGCCCGGTGGTGCCCATCATGTACCAGCGGTTGTAGACGAGGATCCCGAGGGCAATGAGGATGAACAGGTACTCGACCGCGCCACGGATGGCGAACCCGATGAAGAGCGGGACCGCGTAGATGATGTAGTCAATGAGGTACGCACCAACGCGCTGGATCCAGTTCGCGTATGCCGGCGCGGCGGCCGCCGCGTTTTCGTAGGCCATGGGGTGAACCTTTCTGCAGGTAAGTCGCCCGGACTGTGGGCGAGGGATGGCACGCGCGGTCTACAGGAACCCGAACCGGTGGAGTTGGAACAGCCAGCTCATAGCGACGACACCGGCCAGGACGAGGACGGTGCGCCGTTTGGCCGCCGCCGGCCATGGCTTGGGTGCGGCCGTCAAGCCGGCCGCCCGGGCGACCATCACCGGTGCGGTGACGGCGAGGAGGGCTGCGACCAGGTAGACGAGCGGGTTCGCACCCCCCGCACCGGCCCAGTCGCCATGGGTGATCGACACCGTCGCTGTGGTCATGCCGCAGAATGGGCATGGCACGCCGGTCAGAGTCCTGAGCGGGCACGGCAGGCCATGCCCGTGTGTGAAGCGCATGAGGGTGGGATAGACCGAGCCGACCGCGGCCGCGCCCGCGGCAAACATGGAGATGTGTTCGGGCACCGAGTAAGCCCGCCGCAGCACCAATGCCGGGTATACCCCCGTCATTCCCACGTTCTGTCCCGCCCTTGATGTTTCGCCAAGATCTGACGTTGGTGCGCAATCGTAGACGTTGCGGGCAAGCCTCAGGAAGAGTTTCGGCAGTTGTGTGCCCTAAGGGGCACGGTGCGCCTGATGTCGGACTGCGGCCAGTGCCGCGTCAACAGCCTCCTCGGCTGATCCCATGCGCTGCGGGACCGGCGTGCCCGGCCCGGCGGTGACATCCCACCCATTGAGCGAGAAGGTAGGCTTCCCCGCGCGCATCGCCAGAGCGACCTCGCTGAATGTGCCCCAGCTCCCGCCCACCGCGATGACCGCCTCCGCGCAGCCGACGACAAGGGCGTTCCGCAACTGGCCAAGGCCCGTTGGCAACTCGACCGTCAGGTACCTGTTCCCGGCACCGTGGTCCGGACCTGGCAGGAGACCGACGGTCAGGCCCCCGTGCAGGTAGGCCCCCTGGCACACGGCCTCCATGATGCCGCCGTGCCCGCCGCAGACCACCACGGCGCCGCGCTCCGCGAGCAGCCGCCCGACCTCGGCGGCCACCCGCGTCTCGTCGGGTGTGGCATCGCCCGGGCCGATGACCGCGACGTAGGCCGGAGTGCTGGCTGGCCGCGGGTCCGGCTGGTGCATCACGCGGATGAGGGTAGCAACCGGCCTGGAAGCCGGACGGCGCTGCGGCGAGCAGGGCCGGTCCCGGCCAGCGCGTCCGGCAGACCTGGTGTGCGAGGATTGCGAGACAGTCCGGCCTCCTCCGGGAGTGGCCACCCTCGCCAGTGCAGGGACGCGCATGACCCACGACGTCTTCATCCTCGACGCGGTCCGCACACCGGTGGGCCGCCACGGCGGTGCCCTCGCGCGGCAGCGGCCTGACGACCTCGCCGCCACGGTGATCGCCGGCCTCGCGCAGCGCTCGCCCGGCCTTGACCCGGCCACTCTCGATGACGTGGTGTTCGGCGACGCCAATGCCGCTGGCGAAGACAACCGCAATGTTGCGCGGATGGCATTGCTGCTCGCAGGGCTGCCCACCTCGGTCCCGGGTGCCACCGTCAACCGGCTGTGCGCCTCCGGCCTGGAAGCCGTGGCCGTTGCCAGCCGTGCAATCGCTGTCGGCGACGCCGCCACCTGCATCGCTGGAGGCGTCGAGTCGATGAGCCGCGCCCCGTGGGTCATGCTCAAGCCGGAGCAGGGCTTTCCCCGGGGCGACCAGACGATGTACTCGACCACACTGGGCTGGCGGATGGTCAACCCCCGGATGCCCGCGCCGTGGACCGTGTCCCTCGGCGAAGGGGCCGAGATCCTGGCTGACCGTTTCGGTATCAGCCGCGAGGAACAGGACGAGTTCGCGCTGCGCAGCCACCAGCGTGCCACCGAGGCATGGGAGGCCGGCCGCTACGACGGTGAGGTCATCCACCTCGAAGGGGTGGACCTGGCACGTGACGAGCCGGTCCGCTCCGACACGTCGCTGCCGGCGCTGGCCAAGCTGAGGCCGGTGTTCCGGCCGGCTGGCACGGTCACGGCAGGCAACTCGTCGCCGCTTGCTGACGGGGCCGCCGCGATGTTGCTGGCAGACTCCCGGGCCGCGCAGGACGCGGGCTGTGAGCCCTTGGCGCGGATCGCGGCGCGCGCGGTCACCGCTGTTGAACCGCACCTGTACGGCATCGGCCCGGTCGAAGCCGCCCACCGCGCCCTGGCCAGAGCAGGGATCGGCTGGGGCGACCTGGCCGCGGTCGAGCTCAACGAGGCGTTCGCCGCCCAGTCGCTCGCATGTCTCGCGGAATGGCGCGACCTCGACCCCGAGATCGTCAACCCCAATGGCGGGGCGATCGCCATCGGCCACCCCCTCGGCTGCTCCGGTGCCCGGATCCTTGGGTCGCTAGCCCATGAGCTGCGGCGGCGTGGCGGCGGCTGGGGCCTTGCGGCACTGTGCATCGGAGTGGGCCAGGGTGAGGCAGTCGTGCTGGAGGCCTGACGGCCCATGGCGTGACCACGCGGCGTCCCCGCCATTCCCACAATCCCGCCCAAACCCATGTTGAACTATGAGAAATTGTGAGGCGGCGGGCCGCCGGGCAAACAGTCTGGGGCGCGCCCCAAAGATAAGGCCTTGACCTGCGGTCATAGGGGGGCGCTCGGAGCCGCCTCGGCTGGATGGGTTACGGGCGGGCATGTATTGCGCGAAGAACTGCGCCAAGGCCTTCCCTGCCCGAGGCCCATGCGCCTACGCTGCGCAGCAGGAGAGGATATGCGCAAGCCAGCCATTGCTGCGGCATTAGCCGCGCTCACAGCCTCCGCCGGGTGCGCCAGCGCCCCCGCGGCTACCCGGTTCATGCCTAATGGGCAGGCCTGCGCCGGGGTCTACCGCAACTTCGAGTACCAGCAGCCCCGGATCGAGCAGCTTGCCAATGACCCTCGTGTCGATCCGTCGTTGCGGGCAGCGTTCCGCAAGTTCGTGCACGTGGTAGTGGACAACGAGGCCACCTCCACCCAGCAGCAGCGGAAAGCCGCGTTCGCTGCCGTGGACCGCGTGTGCGGTGCCAGCCAGTCACAGGCCAACTGGTAGCCCTTGGGAACCGGTAGCCTCAGCCAATGACGGTTGAGCGCCCGCCCGCTGACTTCGGCCTGCTGGCAGGCCTCACACGTGCCACCTTCGGGACGGGGCAACGGCTGCTCGGCCTGGAGCGGATCGAGGACGCCACCAAGAAAGGCGTCTACCGCGCCACCTTCGACGATGGGTTCAGCGCGGTCATCTATGTCTGGCACCCCAGCGAAAATTACTGGCCGGGCGCTGAGGTGCCCTCCGACCACGCTGACCCGTTCTCGCCCGCATCCGGCTTGGACCTGTTCCGCGCCGCCCACACACGCCTGACAGACCTCGGGGTACGCACACCAAAGCTCTACCTGGCAGACGCGGGCCACGAACACTACCCAGCCGACGTGGCTGTCGTAGAGGACCTGACCGGCCCGACGCTGGAAGAGGTCCTTGCTCAGCAGCCGGACCGCGCGCTGCCAGTCATGGGCCAGTTCAGCCGGGCCATCCAGGCGATGCACGCCGACAAGGCCACCAGGTTCGGGAAGCTGCCCCACGTCAGCAACGGCGGAACCTCGCACGGCAGCTCTTGCGAACAGGTCGTCCTCGACCGGGGCCTGGCCGACCTGGCTGAGGCATCAGCGCGCGTCTCGCAGATCTCCGGGGCGAGGGAGAGGCTCGAAGACGCGCTCCGGGAGCGTGCCGCCGGCCTGAGCCCGCGTTCGGAGTACGGCCTCATCCACGGTGAACTCGACCCCGGCCACGTGCTGCTCGATGACGAGGGACGTCCGGCGATAATCGACATCGAAGGGCTGATGTACTTCGACGTCGAATGGGAGCACGCGTTCCTGAAACTGCGTCTCGACGACGACTACGAGACCCTGCGCGTGCCCGGTCTCGACCAGCGCCGCCTGGACTTCTACACGCTGGCGTACCACCTCGACCTGGTCGCCGGGCCATTGCGGCTGCTCAACGGGGACTTCCCACGACCCGAGGCCATGATGGAGATCGTCGAGTCCAACGCCAGGGCTGCCCTGCGCGCAGCTACCGGGCAAGCACCCCAGGTAGTCACCGTGCTCGGCGGGGCCGCCGCAACCTGAGCGGCTCGCATCGTGGCGGCCCGCCGGGTCAGGCGTCCCGCCCCTGGAGCAGCAGCCCACCGGCCAGCAACGCACCAGCCGCCCAGGCGGCCAGCACGCCGAGCCCAGCCCACGGGCTGATCGGCAGGCCGCGCAGGCCGGTCGTGGCCTGGATGGCCAGGCCGGCGGTCATCGGCCCGACCTGGTCCAGGTGCCGCTGCCAATGCGGGTTGGGAGCCAGCGCGGCAATGATCGGGAACAGGAACAGCAACCCGAGCACCACCCCCACCGCGGTCGCGGAGTCCCGGAACACGGCTGCGGCACCGAGGCTCAGCAGCGCAATGAGGACCAGGTAGAGGACTGACCCAGCGGCGGCCCGCAGCACCGGCCCGTCGGCCAGCGACAGGACCGGGAAGCCGCGGGCAGCCGTGAAGCCGTGGGCGGGCAAGGTGAGCCGCCCGACGAGCAGGCAACCAGCGACGGCGACAGCCGCCGTGGGCAGTACGAGGCCGGTGAGGACGACGGCCTTGGCGGCCAGCACCGATGACCTGCGGGGCATCGCGGCGAACGTGGTGCGGATCATGCCGGTGCTGTACTCACCGCTGATCATCAGCACGCCCAGGACCGCGACCACGGCCTGGCTGAACTGGACCCCGGTGAGGCTGAGCTTGGGCACGTCCACCGGGCAGGGGGTGCCAGCCGGGCACCGAGTGGCGGCCGTGGCCGCGGCGCTCACGGCCACGGTCGCCACCACGACGCCGGCCAGCAGCCACACCGTCCCCGGCGACGTGCGCAGCTTCGTCCACTCCGCATGCAGTGTTAGCTCTGCTCGCCTCCGGGCGCCCGAAGACGCCGCCTTCCCTCCTCGCTCCTTCGCTCCCCCTGCTAGTCCCGCTCGCCTCCGGGCGCCATAAGACGCCACCTTCCCTCCTCGCTCCTTCGCTCGCTGCGCTCGCTGCTCGCTCGTCAGTCCAGGCGGCGCCGCGCCCTTCGGCTCGCGGGGTGGGGCGCTCATGCGTCTCTCCGGCGGAGGAGGTACAGGGCCAGGGCCAGGGCCAGCGCGGCGTAGCCGCAGAGGACGGCGAAGCCGGCCCATGGGGACAGGGGGAAGAACTGCGGTGGCGTGTATTGGTCAAGGACCTGCGGATATTGCGGGGTGCTCTGCTGGATGGCGAAGGCGGCGGCCGGGGTAACGCGCAGCAGCCACTCGGCCGCGGCTATCGGGAGGAACCGCGCGACCCCCAGTACGTACGGCAACACGATCCCCACGATGACCGCGGCGACCGCGACGGCACTGCGCCGCACCAGGGCGCCGATGGCCACGGCGAGGACGGCGGCCACAGCCAGCAGCGCCCCGGTGCCCACGATGACCCGCGCCTGCGTCAGCCAGGTCACCG
>DASYYE010000151.1:0-52013 GCA_035946955.1 Streptosporangiaceae bacterium
AGGATGCCTGGCGGGTTGGGGGATCGGTCAATGTCATCAGCGGCGAACGCGGCAGGCGGGCGCTGGACCTTTGGCCTATCTGACGTGAGAATCGTGTGACCTGTGGACGTCTCCGGCAGTGAGGACGGTGTCGTGCAGTTGCGAAAGCTTGCCGTGGAGGGCGCGTTCGAGTTCCAGCCGCAGGTCTTCACTGACGAACGTGGGGTCTTCGTCTCGCCCTTCCAGGAAAGGGAGTTCCAGAGGGCGCTAGGACACCCCCTGTTCCCGGTCGCCCAGACCAGCCACAGTTACTCGCGGCGCGGGACCATCCGGGGCGCCCACTACACCCTGACGCCGCCGGGCGTTGCCAAGTACGTCTACTGCGCGTCCGGCAGGGCACTGGACATCATCATCGACATCCGGTCCGGCTCGCCAACGTACGGCCGCTCGGAGGCGGTGCTGCTCGGCCCGGAGGAGTTCCGCACGGTCTACATCCCTGTGGGGGTCGCACACGCATTCATAGCCCTGAAAGACGAAACCGTGATGTCGTACATGCTCTCCGGCGAGTATGCGAAGGAGAACGAACTAGCGCTCTCAGTATTCGACCCGGTGCTCGGTCTGCCGCTGCCCGGGGACATCGACCCGATCATGTCCGAACGCGACCGTGCCGCCCCCACATTGGAGATGGCGGCCAGGACCGGCACGCTGCCGGACTATGCGCAGTGCCTGGAGATCGAATGGGCGCTGTGCGCGCCTGGCCGGTGAGCGCCGCCCTGCCCGCTGTCGCGGTACTCGGCGGCACGGGCTGCGTCGGGGGTGCGGTCACCACCGCGTTCGCCAGCGCAGGCCACCCAGTGCTCGGGGTGGCCCGCACGCGCCAGCCGGGGCCGTTCGACGGCCGGTTCTTGGAACTCGACGTCGCTGCCGCGGAACCCGTCGAACTGGCCAGGCTGCTGGCATCCGCGAACGTCCGGATTGTGGTCAACGCAACCGGCGGCTGGCTCACCACGGACGAGGCTAACGAGCAGACCCATACGCGGCTGGTGGAGCGCCTAATCAACGGGCTGGCGTTGCTGCCTCGCCCGCCGCGCATGATACAGATCGGCTCCATCCACGAATACGGCCCCGTGCCCGTCGGCACCACCATCGATGAGTCCGTCACGCCGCGGCCAGTTACCTCCTACGCCCGCAGCAAGCTCGCGGGCGCCGAGGCCATCCTCGTCGCGACACGTGAGGGCAGGGTCGACGGCGTGGTGCTGCGGGCTGCCAACATCTGTGGTCCTGGCGTGGCAGCCGCGAGCTTTCTGGGCTCGGTCGTGCGCAGACTCCGGGCGGCCACGTCAGCAGCGCCGGCCGAACTGAGCGTCGGCCAGGCACGGCGGGACTTCCTGGACGTGCGTGACCTCGCGGCTGCGGTCGTCAGCGCCGCGGCCGCGCCGGTCACCGGCCGGGTAATCAACATCGGCAGCGGCGAGGCAGTGCTGATGCGCGACCTGCTCGCGTTTCTCATCGCGGTCAGCGGCCTGCCCGCCGAGGTGGTGCGAGTGCGGGAGGCACCGGTGGAGTCCAAGGGCGGCGACTGGACTCTCGTCGACACAGGCCTGGCCGCGAAGGTGCTGGGATGGAGGCCCCGGATCGGGATGCCTGACTCGATGAAGGACATGTGGGACGCGTCCGCCGATTTCTGAAGCCATAGGAGCACTGATGCCCGACGCTGCCCCACAGCTGCGACTTCTACCGCCGGACCCTGACGTGACGCCATTGCGCATCGCCGAGTCCGACCGCGCCCGAGAGAGCGGGGTCACCAAGCTGGCCGACTTCCGTGACTGGTACGCCAACTATGGCAGGCGCGCCTATATGAGGGTGGAGCAGGTGCCATTGGATGACATCAGTGGCTGGGAGACCGACCCAGTCACTGGGAACATCCGGCATCGCAGCGGCCGGTTCTTCACGATCGAGGGCCTTGAGGTGCGGGTATCGGATGGGCCGATCGGCGGTTGGAGCCAGCCGGTCATCCACCAGCCCGAGGTGGGGATCCTCGGGATCCTGGTCAAGGAATTCGATGGGATCCTGCACTGTCTGATGCAGGCCAAGGTCGAGCCCGGCAACTGCAACGGGTTCCAAATCTCTCCAACGGTGCAGGCGACACGCAGCAACTACAGCCGGGTGCACGGTGGCAAGCCCGTGCCGTACCTGGAGTACTTCCAGGCCCGGGAGCTGTGCGGCGTGCTGGCCGACGTCCGCCACTCCGAGCAGGGATCGGCTTTCTACCACAAGCGGAACCGGAACATGGTCGTCGAAGTCGCCGAAGATGTCGCCGTGGCCGAAGGGTTCTGCTGGCTGACGCTCGGCCAGCTCCACCGGCTCCTCATGGTGGACGACTTGATCAACATGGATACCCGGACGGTGCTGGCCTGCCTGCCTTTCGCGCATCCCCGGCTCGCGCGTGTCCTGGCACCGCCTCCTGACGAGTTCCACGCCACGCTGATCCGCTCGTGCGACCCGAGTGCGGGCAGCCTGCACTCCACCGCCGCCATCCTCAGCTGGATCACCGAGGCCCGCGCCCGTACCGAGGTGCGGACGCGACTGGTGTCGCTAGCCGGACTGCCCGGTTGGCGCCGGGCGGACGGGCGGATCTCGCACGAAAGCGGGGCGTTTTTCGATGTCATCGGGGTGCGCGTGGAGGCAGGCAGCCGTGAGGTCAGCCGGTGGGCTCAGCCCATGATCGAGCCGTGCGGCATGGGCATCGTCGCCTTCCTCGTCAAGCCGTTCGACGGGGTGCTGCACGTGCTGCTGAACGCGCGGATAGAAGGGGGGTATGTGGATGTGGTAGAGCTGGCGCCCACCGTTCAGTGCATCCCCGCCAACTACGAGCACCTGCCGCCAACGGCACGCCCCCGGTTCCTCGACACGGTTGAACGAGCCGCGCCTGGGCAGGTCAGGTACGAGGCGGTTCTCTCGGATGAGGGCGGGCGCTTCTTCCACGCACGCAACCGCCACCTCATCGTGGAGACCGACCAGGAGGTCGCCCGCCACGATCCCGACTTCCGGTGGCTGGCCGTACACCAACTCGTCGACCTGCTGCGCCACAGCCACTACCTCAACATCCAGGCCCGCAGCCTGGTGGCCTGCCTGCAGAGCCTGCTCACACCGCCCGATGAGGTGCCGTCCTTTGAGGGCTCTGGCCCCTCAAAGTGAGGCCGACACCTCCTCGGCAATGGCCATCACATAGCGGCCATAGTCGGAGTTGATCAGCCGGGCGCCCAGCCGATAGCAGTCATCGGGGCCGATGAAGCCTTTACGCAGTGCAACCTCCTCGATGCAGGAGATCCGCACCCCCTGCCGTGCCTCCAGCGTTCGCACGTAGTGCGCCGCTTGGAAGAGAGACTCAGGAGTTCCGATGTCCAGCCAAGCGACGCCCCGTCCGAGGTCGACTACCCGTGCCCGGCCACGTTCCATGTAGGCACGGTTCAGGTCAGTGATCTCCAGTTCGCCGCGGGCAGAGGGCCGGAGTTCCGCGGCCAGGCCGATGACGTCATTGTCGTAGAAGTACAGACCGGTGATCGCACGGTTGGAACGGGGTCGGGTGGGCTTTTCCTCAATAGATATCAACCAGCCGTCGGCGTCAGTCTCACCCACCCCATAACGTCCCGGGTCGTGGACCGTGTAGCCGAATAGCACGCAACCCGGCAGGTTCTGGCGCTCCCTCTCCAGCAGCTCGGAGAAGGAACTCCCGTGGAAGATGTTGTCGCCGAGTGCCAGCGCCACAGAGTCGTCGCCGATATGGTCAGCGCCGATAATGAAGGCCTCTGCGATGCCACGTGGTTTGGGCTGTTCGGCGTATTCGATGCGCAGCCCAAGCTGCGATCCGTCGCCAAGGAGCCGGTGGAACTGTGGCAGGTCGGGTGCTGTCGTGATGACCAGGATGTCTCTGATATCCGCCTGCATGAGCACCGACAGCGGGTAGTAGATCATAGGTTTATCGCCGACTGGCAGCAGTTGCTTTGAAACAGTGAGTGTTGCCGGGTGCAGTCGGCTACCGGTGCCGCCGGCGAGGATGATCCCTTTCATCGGGCCCACAGCCACCACATATACGCCGAACTGCCCACCGCAACGATGGAGAGGCCGAGGCGTGTTATGGCACTGCGCTGCCGGCACCAGCTCCGCCACTGCTCGTATCTCAGGCGCGTTTCCGAGAGCAGGCGCCATCGCTGAGTGCCTGGGAAATGCTTCGTCAGCTGGTCCAGCCCGTGATAGAGCAGGCGTGTATACGGAAGGACGAGGAAGCCTGCGGTAATTTGGGCCGTGACCCAGACGGCGAGCAAGCTTCGCGCCATGACCAGCCGCAACCGTCGCCGAACGAATCCCTTGCGCTCAGCTGGCTCCTCAAGTGAGTGATCGACCACCGTTGCTTGTCCACGTGTCACGAGTCCACCAACAGGGCTTTGAGGGACGCATTCGTTACGTCGGGTTACCATCCCGCCACCTCGCAATCAACAATCAGCACATGATTTGGCTTCGTGCGGCACGACGACATCGTGCGTGGGTTGGAGGTATCCCGCCACACTGTCCTGCCACTACGCATGTTCGAGTGCGCAGGCTGTGCAGTCGAATGACCTGAATTCGGCGGGCCATCTCTCCTCATAGTCGAACACATAAAGGTCTGCTAGCTTCTGCTAAAGGAACCATATTGTCAATTACACAAAGCCTAATGCATTGGATTCTCTTTGCCGTGTCATGGTGAGAGATGGGCGAGCGGCCGCGTGGAAGCGCTAGGGATATTGAGGGGAAACAGGCCATGGGACGGCCACTGCAGGTTGAGCTGGTGCAGCAGGGGGTCTGGGCTATGGGATTGGAGTCCATGCCGCTCGCTGCCGGCTATCTCAAGGCCTCCGCTCTGCAGCATCCTCGAATCGCCCGTTCGGCAGATATCGAGATCAGGAACTTCGACGGCTCGGCAACACTCTTCGGCATGGCTAATGACCTGTTTCGCGAGGGCGTACCCGACGTCATCGCATTTTCGGTGCTGGGCTGGAACTTCCGCCAGTTCGCTGCCCTGGGGGAAACCTACAAGCAACTCAACCCCGACGGCTGGGTGGTATTCGGCGGCAACCATGTGTCGCATCAGGCAGACCGCGTGTTCCGGATGTATCCGTTCGTCGATGTCGTGGTCAACGGTGAAGGCGAGTTCACGTTCCGCGAACTGCTGCTCGCGCGCCTGGACGGCCGCTCGCCGAGTGAACTGCACGACATCGACGGGATATCGTTCCAAGACCCGGCGGGCAAGACAGTCACCACTGCCAACCGACCCAGGATCGAGAACCTGGACCTGATCGGATCACCGTTCCTGACCGGTGCGCTCCCGATGCTGAACAGCGCCGGTGAGTTCCGGTACGACGTGGCTCTGCTGGAGACGAACAGGGGTTGCCCCTACAAATGCGCCTTCTGCTACTGGGGTGGCGCTGTGGGCCAGCGGGTCCGGGCGTTCTCCAGGGAGCGGCTACGGCAAGAGGTCGAGTTGTTCGCGCAGCACCGCGTCCACACGATCGTCCTGTGCGACGCGAACTTCGGGATGCTGCCGATCGACGTTGAGTTTGTCGAGGACGTTGTCGCGATCAAGGAGAAGTACGGCTTTCCGAAGAGCATTGACACGTCGTGGGCCAAGAACAAGTCCGCAACGTTTTACAAGATCGTGAAGCTGCTGCGAGAAGCCGGTATGCACAGCTCGTTCACCCTGGCGCTGCAGACACTCGACGATAAGGCGCTGGAGCTGATGGACCGGCGGAACATGAAGATCAACGAGTTCGAGGGCCTTGTCCAGTGGCTGAACCACGAGGGCTTGGACTGCTATGCGGAACTAATCTGGGGCGCGCCTGGCGAGACGGTCGAGAGCTTCATGAGTGGTTATGACCGGCTGGCCGCCCACGTGTCAAGGGTGGCTGTCTACCCCATGCTGGTCCTGCCGAATACCACCTATCACCAGAACAAACATAGTTACGGCCTGGTGACCGTTCGTGGAAACACCGACGACTTCGAATACGTGTTGCGGCACGACACGATGTCGCCGAGCGACAACGAATATATGCACAGGTTCATATTCGCTGCCCGGCTCCTGGCGGAGAACCTTTACTTCCGCTGGATCTGGCGGCCGCTGCTTGAGTTCGCCGGGCTGACGCAGTCCCAGATCATCCGCTCGTTCTTGGAATGGTGTGAACAGACAAAAGCGGCCGATGTGGAGCCCATACGGTCCGGCGCGCGAAACTCATTCACCGACGCCCAGGCCCTCGCTCCGGCCATGGAATACCTATATGGCGCGGAGCGGGCAAAGGACGCTATGCGGCTGTGGTGGCGGGAGGTGATCAGGCCGCTCGTACAGTCCGCTCACCGCTGGGTGCTTGATCAGATATTCGAATACGACCTGCTGACGCAGCCCGCGTACACGCGCCCCGGCGACAAACCGTCCACCCGCTATCCGAGCGAGCGGTTGCCGAAGGTCGAGATCGACGGGGATTACTACTATCTCTGGCGGGACATTTGCTTCGGCTGTGACGTTCCCGCGTTGGTTTCGGCGATCAAACGCGGTGAGACTGTGGGTGAGACCATGCGCCCAACGACGGTCTCGATGCTTTATAAGGTAGGTGTCGATGCCTGCTTTCCCTCCACCAACCACGAAGAGATCATCTACTACATAGGAAAGCCTGACACCGAACTCCTCGCAGGCTGTTCAAAAGACCGTGAGCTATCGGCCGACCCTGTGTCCGCCGCGTTCGACTGAAAACTCCGAGCGATAGGCATATGAAAGGGCATCAGCATGACGGACGCAGCGGAGGCGGCCACCATCGAGCAGCCGCGTAACTTCCCGTTCGGCGGTGTGACAGGCATCGCGGTGGACCCGCTGTACACGTGGCTGCGGGAGCACGAGCCGGTCTCCCGGATCCGGCTGGCGTTCGGCGCGGACGCCTGGCTGGTGACCAGGCATGAGGATGTCCGGACGGTGCTCACATCACCGTCGTTCTCGCGTGCTATGGCCGCCGGGCGGGACGTTCCCCGTGCCGTCGCGGAGGATTTCAACGGCGGCCTTGTCGGCATGGATCCGCCCCAGCACACTGCCCTGCGATCACTGGTGAGCGCACCGTTCACCCGGGCCGCCGCCGTCGGCCTGCGGGCCCGGGTGGAGGAGATCGTCGGCGAGCTGATCGCCGGGATGGCTGGCCGGTCCGGGCCGGTCGACCTGGCAGAGAGTTTCGCGGTACCGCTCACGCTCACGCTGATCTGCGAGGTGCTGGGTGTGCCACACGCCGACCGTGCGCAGTTCCGTGAGTGGACCGAGGCGGGCATGGCTGACGAAGCCGACAAGGATTCGGCGGTGAAACTGTGGCAGTACCACATCGACCTGATCGCGGAACGGCACAAGAACCCCACCGAGGACCTGCTCAGCTACGTGGCGGCCGAGGGGCAGAGGTGCGGATATGACCAGACCGAGCTGGCCATGCTTGCGATGACAGTGCTCATTGCCGGGTACCTGACGGCCTCGACCCAACTGCCCACGATGTTCTACATCCTGCTGAAGAACCCGTCACTGCACCGTCAGATCCTGGACAGCCCGGCGATCATTCCGACCGCCGTCGACGAGCTGGTCCGCTGGATACCGCTGGAAGTGCACGGTGCGCCGCCCCGGTACGCCGCCGAGGATATCGTCCTGTCCGGGACGCGGATCCGCGCCGGTGAGCCGGTCATCGGGTTCACCACGGCGGCGAACCGGGATCCGCGGGTGTTCGCCGACCCCGAGACGATCGACCTCACGCGCAATCCCAATCCCCATCTGAGTTTCGGCGCCGGCGCCCATTACTGCCTGGGCGTGGCGCTGGCAAAGACTGAACTAGAGGCAGGGCTCTCCGCGCTGTGTGCCGCGTTCCCGGACATGCGGCTGGCTGTGGCCGAAGAGGATATCCGCTGGAAGAACAATCCGCTGGTCAGAGGCGTCGAGAAGCTGCCGGTGACGTGGGGGGCCAGGAGCTGACATGGCGCACATTGCGATCGTATCGATTCCGCACACCGGCCATATGGACCGGCTGTATGGAGTGGCGACGGAGCTCGTACGACGCGGGCACGAGGTGACCTTCGTGACGACCGCCACACGAGCCGGGCAGGTACGGGAACTCGGCGCCGAAGCGATCGAGTACCGCTCGCCGATGGAGGATGAGGCTGCGGCAGCCAACCGCGACGACGATCTGTCGACTGTGCTGCCGCGCCTGCTCCGCGAGGCCAAGGCTGTCCTGCCCGTCATGGAACGCAGGCTAGGCACCCGTGCGCCGGACTGCGTGCTGACCGATGTGCTGGCCTGGGGCGGCGCGGTGTTCGCCCACAAGCACGGCATCGTGGACATCCAGATGTGGCTGTTCTTCGCCTCGAACGAGGTCTTCTCGCTGGAGGACCGGTACGAATCCTCGCTCGGTGACCTCTCGCTGCTCGAGGAGTTCCACACTGACCTGACCGCCTTCGCCGATGAAGTGAGAACCCCCGGTGTGGCTGAATATATTTTCGCCAGCCGGGACCGCAATATCGTGTTCATGCCTCGCGTGTTCCAATATGCCGGCGACACCTTTGATGAACGATTTGTTTTTGTCGGACCAGGCCTGGTGCAGGCCGATCCGCCGAAGTCCGGAGAGGGCCCGCCGCTGGTCCTGATGTCCATGGGCACCGCGCATGACCGGGGTTCGCAGTTCTTCCGCGCCTGCGCGCTGGCAATGGCCGATCTGCCGATACGGCTCTTGCTGGTGACAGGAGGGTGTGTTGACCTCGCGGAACTCCAGGACCTGCCCGGAAACGTCGAGGTAAAGGAGTGGATCGACTATGCCGCAACGCTGGGGCGTGCTGATGTGTTCGTGACGCATGGCGGCATCAACGGTGTTATGGAGGCACTTCACTACGCGGTTCCAGTGGTGGTGATCCCGGACCGGATGGAACAGATTGCAAACGCCGAACGTGTCGTTGAGCTCGGCGTGGGTGTGCGCGTATCGAAAGTCGGCGAATTGCGCGACGCTGTCCTGGGCGTGCTGTCCGGCAACGAAATTCGCAAGCGATTGGGAGAGATGAGGGCCGCTGTCCGGTCGGCGGGCGGCCCGTCAGCGGCAGCGGATGCGATCGAAGGATGGATAAAGCTCCGGCCCCGCGCGTCCTGACACGGCTTGCGGCGGCGTTGACCTTCTCAGCAGTTGGGGCAATGGATATGGAAGAATCACGGTCCGCAGTCATCGACCGGAACGAGGACGAACTTTTCCGGCACGAGCTGACCGGGCACGTCTCGGCGCTGCTCACCGAGCGCTGGGATGGTCTTGGCACGCTCGACGAGATGTGCTGCTACGCGGTATCGGGAAAGGGGAAACTATTCCGCCCGATGCTGCTGATCGAGTCGGCGTGTGCGGTCGGCGGCACCGTCGAACGCGTGCTGCCCGCCGCCGTCGGTGCCGAGTGCGGTCACGTGGCGAGCCTGGTCCACGACGACATCATCGACAACGACGACATGCGGCGCGGCCGCCTCTCAGTGCACCGGGCTTTCAATGTCGATAATGCGATCGTCGCGGGCGACGCACTCATCTTCGACCTGTTCGCCGCCCTGGCCGAGTGCCGGGAGACCGGCGTACCCGAGCACCGGATCGTCTCGGCGCTCAGCGCGGTAGCCCGCGCGGGTGTCGACATGTGCCGCGGCCAGGTACTCGAGGCGGAGGTCTCGGCAGAACGCAGGTTCTCCGTCGATTCATACCTCGCCGTAGCGGAGTTGAAGACCGCGGCACTCTTCCGTGGCACATGCCAGAGCGGTGCACTCCTCGGCGAGGGAGACGACACCGAGGTGGCGGCGCTGGCGGCCTACGGCGAACACCTTGGCCGGGCGTTCCAGATCCACGACGACCTGCTCGTGTTCGTCAGCGATGACGCGACAGCAGGCAAACCTGGTGGCAGCGACCTGAAGAACGGCCGGATGACCGCGCCGGTCGTCATGGCCCACCGACTGGGCCGGACCGGGGACCGCGAACGACTCGAGCAGTTGCTGTCTGAGCCGGGCGAGGGCGGGCTGGACGAGTTGCGCGACGTGATCGAGCGAACCGGGGCGCTGCGGCGAACGGCCGACTGGGCTGCGGAATGGGCGTGGCAGGCGCACACCGCTCTGGACGTGCTCCAGCCGTCGCCCTACCGCGACCGGCTTGGCCGGTACGCCGAAGCCGCGATCAACCGCACCCGCTGACGGCACCTGGCAGAGGAGAAGCAGCCGTGGACAAGGACAAACTCGCCAAGCGGTCAGCGGAGGCGGTGCGTGCTGCGGTCGGCTATCTCTTCGATCGGCAGCGGGCAGATGGGGCGTGGACAGACCGTCTCTCCTCGTCGCCCATGACAACCGCGATGGGCATCCTCGCCTTCGCCCGTGCCGACCCAGCGGCCCATCGCGACCGCATCGCCGCCGGGCTCGCCTGGCTGGAACGGAACCAGCGCGCCGACGGCGGCTGGAGCATGGCTGACACGTTTCCGCCGAGCAGTCCCGGCACCACGGCGTTCGCGGTCGCCGCGTTCGAAGCGCTCGCGCCCACCACCACCCGGGACCGCATCGACCGCGCCCAGGCGTTCATCGCCGCTAACGGGGGCGAGAGCGTCATTCCTGGCATGCAGGGACCGGGACCACGGAGTTGGCCCGCCGCCGCGGCGATCGCGTACGTCCTCGCTGGCCTGCGCGACCCCAGTCAGCAGCCGTACCAGCCATTCGAGGTGATGCTGCTGCCCGCCAAGCTGCGCAACAAGGTCAGCATCGGACTGCCCGGGGTGCTAGCGCTCGGGATCATGCAGGCCAGGACCATGAAGGCCGGCCCGCTGCGCCGTATCGCGCAGCGGGCCGCCGAACCCAAGGCGCTCGCCTGGCTGCGCTCGGTCCTCGGACCCAACGGTGGGGTCGAAGAGTGCCCGATGCTGTCCGCGTTCATCTACATCGGCCTGGCGGAAGCCGGTGTCGCCGAGGACATCCAGCGCGCCTCGTTGTCGTACCTGCTGGAGACCCAGCGGGACGACGGGTCATGGGCGGTCGACCGTGACCTGGAAATCGCGGTGACCGCGTACGCGATTCTCGGCTTGGCCGAGGTCGAGGATGTCGCGCTCGACTCCCGGCTCGAAGCCACCCGGGAGTGGCTCCTGTCCACCCAATGGACCGAGCCCTTCCTGCCGCTGGATATGCCAGCAGGCGCGTGGTCGTGGAACGTGCCATCGGGATGGCCGGAGTCAGAGGACACCGCGGTCGTCCTCTCGGCGCTCGGCCTCCTGGGCCTGCGGCAGGGCCACCCGGCCATCGCCCGCGGACTGGACTGGCTGCGGACACGGCAGAACCGCAACGGCTCATGGTCGGAATGGGTGCGCAACTCGAACCTATTGAACGACCGCCCTTGCGCGGGCGTGACAGCCCACGTCCTGATGGCTCTGCACGATCACGGCGAACCGTTCGGCCGACGGTCACCGGGGGAACGGGCCCTGCGCTACCTCGAGCGGGCACAGCGTCCCGATGGGGCAACCCCGTCCATCTGGTTCCGCGACGACACCCATGGCACTGCCAAGGTGCTGGAGGCCTACGCCGCGATCGGCCGGAAACGGGATCAGGTGGCACTGAACGCCAGGAGGTTCCTGCTGGAGCAGCAGCGCCCGGACGGGGCATGGCCGGTCGATGTCGTGGTGGGGGCCGAAAGCGGCACGGTCGAGGAGACGTCTTGGGCCGTCTTTGCCCTGCTGGCGGCCGGCGAAGATCCATGGAGCACGCCGGTTACGGAGGCCGTGGAGTGGCTGCTCGACCGCCAGGACAGTGACGGGACTTGGCCGGAGAGCCCGGTCGGGCTGTACTTCGACGATCTGTGCTACGCCAGCGACCTGATCACCCACACGTACACGCTCCGCGCACTGGGACGCTGGTGCCGGGCCACCAGCACGAGCGTCGGAGCGGTGTAGCCATGACCGGTCTCCCGCCTGGCTCGGCCCTTCCCTCCGTGCTCCAGTCCATCTGGTGGGCGCTGCGGCCGCTCGCCTTCGCCGAGACCTACCGGCGTCGCTACGGTTCGCTGTTCACCACCCGGATCTATCCGTTCGGGCCGGTCGTGTACGTCGCCGATCCGGCACTGGTCAAAGAGGTCATGACCGCGCCCGCCGGCAAGTTCCGGGCAGGTGACGCGAACCGAGTGGTGGAGTTCCTGGTCGGCTCCAGGTCGCTGTTGCTGCTTGACGGTCCTGGTCACACTGCGAGCAGGCGGACGCTGATGCCCGCGTTCCACGGCGACAGCTTGGCCGGGTACGCCGCACAGATCCAATCGGCGGCGTCGGAGATCGATAGCTGGCCACGTGACCAGCCGATCAGCCTGCACCATCGGCTGCACCGGATCGCGCTTGACGTGATGATCCAGGTCGTGCTTGGGGTCCGGGACGCCGATACAGCGGCTGAGCTGCATCAGCTGGTCCCACGGCTGTTCCGGTTCGACCCACTGGTGATCCTGGTGCCGAAGCTGAGGATCGACCTGGGGCCACGCTCGCCATGGGGGAGGTTCGTGCGAGTCCGCGACCGGGTCGACCAGATCCTCTACCAACAGATCGCGGAACGTGAACGGGATCCCGGCCAGGGGTCGGACGCCTTGTCGTTGCTGATCAGGGCATCCCGGGCGAGAGGCGGCGGACTCGATCAGGTGGAGCTGCGGGACCACCTGATCACGCTGCTCGCTGTGGGGCCCGAGACAACCGCCACGGCGATGGCCTGGTGCGTCGAACGGCTGGTGCGTCACCCGAGCGTGCTGGCCCGGCTCAGGGAGGATATGGCAGGCGGTGGGGACAGCTATCTCGATGCTGTCATCCACGAGACGCTCCGGGTCCGGCCGGTAACGATGGACATCGCCAGGACGCTGGCCGAGGACACCGACATCGCCAGCTACCGGGTGCCGGCGGGCACGATGATCGTCATCCCGCTGGGATTGCTGCATTCGTCTGCCGAGCTCTACAACCAGCCCCGGGAGTTCCGCCCGGAACGGTTCCTGGATGCGGCGCCGCCCGCGCACCACTTCCTCCCGTTTGGCGGCGGACCGCACCGGTGCCTCGGTGCGAGCTTCGCCATGGAGGAAATGCGCGCACTGCTGCGTTACATGGTCAGCGCACTGGACATGGTGCCGGTCACCCCCCAGCCGGAGCGGCAGCGGTCCTCCGGGCCAACCTTGATTCCGGCGCTCGGGACCAAAGTCGTCATCCGGGACCGGGCGCTGCGGGCCGTCGTGTGAGTGAGGAGCGGTGGCTTGTCTCTGTTGACGCTGACGCCTGCGCTGGATCTGGGACGTGCGTCGGCCTCGCGCCAGACGTGTTCTGGATCGGCAGCAACGGGACAGCAGTGGTTCGCGCGGACGCAGTGCCGGGCAACGACGTGGCCGAGGCTGCCGAGTATTGCCCGGCTGCGGCCATCACCGTGCGGAGGCTGCTGGCTGACCGCTGACAACAGTGGGCGGGCGCCAGTCCATCATCTGGTCGAGGGCTCGCACGGTGAGCGACGGCATCAGGCCAGCAATCCGGAAGCCGGCGTTCCTGACGGTCACGGCGGGAGCGAAGGACAGCTTGCCGGCCTCGCCGATCCGTCGCGACATTCTCGCCAGCGCCGCGCTGCGCGGCCCTCTCCACCGGCTGTAGCGGGCAAGGGCATCGGTGATGCCGTCATCCGGCGCGGCGGTGACGAGGTGGGACAGAGTGACCGCGTCCTCCAGGGCGAGGCAGGCGGATCCGAGGTTGGGTGTCATGGCGTGGGCTGCGTCGCCGACAAGGGCGACCCGGCCGGCGTGGAACCGGGGGAGCCGCACGGCGAGTTCTTCGATGTCGCGATGCACGACCTCACTGGCGCCGGACGCCTCGATCAGTTCGGGGATCGGCGAGTGCCATGTGCCGAAGCGCCCGGCAAGCTCGCTGAGACTGTCGGAGCGGCATCCGGGTGGCGCCACGGCGAGCGCCGAGCAATGCACCAGCCCGTCTGGCAGCGGCAGGATCGAGAAACGCTTGCCCCGGCCCCACGTCTCGCCGGCAATCGTCACTTCAGGTGCATTCAGCACCACTCGCCAGCTCGTATATCCGGCGTACGTGAGGCCGGGGTGGGCAGGAAACAGCTCCGCCCGGATGGCGGAACGGATGCCGTCGGCGGCCACCACCAGGTCTGCGGCATGCACCCCGTCCTTGGTGTGCACGTGCGCGCGGCCTTGCGGGCCGCCAGGGTCAACGAAAGACACCGGCGTTCCTGTCACCAGGGCGCCGGACGGGAGCAGTTCCCGCAGGATGTCGATGAGCCTGGCCCGGTGGATCGCCATGACGGGTTCGCCGTACCGGGCGTGGATGAAGCTGAGATCCGTGCGTGAGATCCAGTCGCCGCTGGGGGTTCTGATGCCGCCGTGGGATTGCTCGGTCGCCGCGGCCCGTACCCGGTCTCCGGCGCCCAGGGCCTTCAGCGCGTGCACGCCGTTGGGCGTCAGGCCGAGACCGCCGCCGACCGGGCGCAGTTCGCGCGCCCGTTCGAGAACGGTCACGTGCCAGCCGGCCCTGGTCAGCCCTATGGCGGTGCCGAGGCCGCCGATACCGGCACCGACCACCACGGCCTCCTGTGCCTTCATGACCGGACTCCTTCCGGCCTCGCCGTACGGCTCGGCTCGTATCTGCCTTGCATCACTTTCTGGGCGGTCAAGGTAATTGCCAGGGACGGGACCAGGAACGAGATAGCGGCGGCAGGGCCGATGCCGCCAGCGAGCAGCGCGCACGGCAGCAGCAGCCGTTCGATGACGATTACCCTGTGCGACTTCAGGCAATCCAGCCGCGGCACCGGCTTATCAGCCCGAATGAGAATACGGACCGAAATGATGGCCAGCAGGGCCGCCGAACCGACCATGGCGCCGTAACCGCCGAGGTCGATCGCACTGCCTAGGATGGGCCGCCACCAGACGGCGATTCCAAGGGCCAGCGCCATCCAGCACACGTCGAGAAGGACAACCAGCCAAATCGTCGCCACATCACCATGACGTACCGGGAATGTCCGGTAGCCGCCCCTCCGGTCGCTTTCACGATCACAGAGCGTACCCACGAGATTAGACGATGAGTCGTGCAGCCAGAACATCAGGGCGATCGGTGCCAGCTTGACGGGGACAGTATCGCCGGCCGAAGTCGCACCAAGCAGCAACGACAATGCGGTGGGGCCACCACGGGCAATGTTGCCGAAGATTCCGCGAGCCTTTAGCGCCATACTGTACGACAGCCCCAAAGCCCCTGCGAGGAAGACGTACACGAGGTTGACAGGGCTGAGCGCGGCCGCGATGACGGTACCGAGCACGATGGCGGTCATCATCCCTGCGAACGCCTCGGACGGACTCATCCGGCCTGATGGGATGGGCCGCTGCCGCTTGCCGATGGCGTCCAGATCCCGGTCAAAGTAGTCACCCCCGTACAGCGAGGCGACCCAGCCCAGGGTAGGGGCAAGCCACGCGCCCATGACCCGGTACGGCGGTGCCGATGGGTCGGCGAGCAAGGCGCCGGCGACGCCCACGAGCCCGGCATAGAAGCTTGAGTCGAGTCGGCAAGTCTCCATGTGGGCGATTAGCCGCCGCCGGGTACAGAGATCCTTCCTGGTCCTTTCCATTTACTCCCCAATGCGCGGTACGACCCTGCCGATGCTGGTAGACCGTGCCTATCTAGTCAAACCACGGGCCAGTTTCCCAGCCATGGCGTAGACCGGGTATTCCGCGTTAGGGTCTACGGCGATACCGACGCCGTCCAAAGGAATCCAACCGAGATAGCCAGGAAGGAAGGCGTTCTCAGTGGCGGTCGAGTCGGCCCGTGCTCCCAGGTTCACACAGCCATGTGACGGACATGTCCCGCAGGGCGTCGGATGACACCTCCCCGCCGGGCGCCGCGCGGTGTTCGACGGCGCGAAGTCGACGGTCGAACACGCCGCCGCGGCGAGCCCGGTTCGGTACTAGGGCATTCCCATCCCGTTCCAAGCGTTCGAATGCAACCAAGCGGAACCCGATATGATGCGACCGCATTGCAGCAATATGATCTCGTGGAGTAGGGGAGCCAATACCGATGACTGCTAATGTTGATTCTCTGCCATCGTTGCCGTTCCCGCGCCCCGCCCCGCTGGAACCACCGGCAGAGTTGGCCTGGCTACGCGCCGAGGCGCCAGTCTCGCGGGTTCGCTCGATCACCGGTGAGCCGGCCTGGCTGGTAACCCGCTACGAGGATGCCCGCCAGGTGATGAGTGACCGGCGCTTCGGGCTAGCCCTGCCTGGTGCTCCTGGGGGCGTGAACGACTCGCTGTTCCAGGACCCGCCCGGGCACACCCGCCTGCGCCGGCTGGTCACCGCGGCGTTCACGCCCCGCCGGGTGACCGATCTTCGCTCTCGGACCACGGAAATCGCGAACACACTCGTGGCCAGCATGGCGGCTGGCGAGCGCTCGGTCGACCTGCTGGAGGCATTCGCGTTCCCGCTGCCGATTACCGTGATCAGCGAGTTGCTCGGAATTCCAGAGGCCGAACGTGAGAGCTTCCAGGCGTGGTCGAACGCTTTGGTACTGGGCGCATCCCAAGGCGCGTCCGCCGATCCCGGCACGGGATGGCAGAACTTGGCTCAGCAGGTCAGTGGCTTGATCGCCAGCAAGCGCCAGCAGCCGGGTGACGATCTGCTCTCCGCGCTCATCGCCGTGCCCGATACTGACGGCCAGCTGAGCGAGGCGGAGCTGGTAATGATGGCCATCACCCTGGTCATGGCTGGCTATGCCACCACCGCCGTGGCTACCGGGCTGGGCACCATCCTCCTCACTAGCCACGACGAGTTCGCCCGCCTCGCGGCCGAGCCCGCGCTGATACCCACCGCAGTGGACGAAGTGTTCCGCTTCCAAGGCGCGAGCATGGACCTCGCCAGGGTGGCTCTTGAAGATCTTGAGCTGGCCGGTGTGCAGATCCGAGCCGGAGACAACGTCGTGGTATCGATCACCTCCGCCAACCGAGACGAGCGCCGCTTCGCCAGCCCGGACCGCTTTGACATCACCCGAGCCGACAACCCGCATCTGACCTTCGGTCACGGCATCCACCACTGCCTTGGCGCTGCCCTCGCTCGAATGGAACTCCAGGTTGTCTTTACCATCCTGGCTACTCAGCTCCCCGAGCTGCGCCTGGCTATCCAGACCGACGAGCTCGAGTGGCAGCGGTCCGAGTTCTTCGGCGACGAATGGCCAAAAACCGTACCGGTGTCCTGGTAGCCGATCCCAGTTCGGGTGGCGGTGCCTGTGGCATGACGGCACGCCATCGGTATCCCGAGGGAATATGGAGAAGGGTGTGGCCATGGATTTGCTTTCCGAAGTTGTTGGTCGGTTCGGATGGCGTCACTGGCGAACTTGCGACTGGTGATTAATGGTGTTGAAGTCAGGACCCGAGTACGAAAGAGACCCAGGCGACGACGTACGGCGGTCGATGTTGCGCCACATGCTGGTGGCGAGGGGAGTGGACGAGGCAGCCTGCCGGCTCCAGAAGCAGGGCGCGCTCGACCTCTGGCCCTCTTGCCAGGGGCAGGAGGCCGCGCAGGTGAGCTCCGCGCTCGCCGTAGGCCCGGCTCCGGCCGTATTTCCCAGTTACCGGGAGCACGCGGTCGCCCTGCAGCGTGGCGTGGCACCGGACGAGCTGTTCGCGCAGTGGGCCGGCCGCACGTTCTGCGGATGGGACCCGCGCCGACTGCGGTTCTTCCCCTACACGCTGGTCCTGGCCGCTCAGACGCTGCACGGCGTCGGCTACTCGATCGGGCAGCGGTTGCAGGGGCGGGAAGACTTCGTCGTCGTGTACGTAGGCGACGGTGCCACCAGCGAGGGCGACATGTCGGAGGCGATGAACCTCGCCGCCGTTGAGTCGGCGTCCGTGCTGTTCGTCTGCCAGAACAACGGCTGGGCCATCTCGAAACCGGCCGGGGAGCAGATGCGCACCTCGGTGGCTGACCGCGCCCGGGGGTTCGGGATCGATTCTGTCCGGATCCCGGGTCAGGATCCGGAAATCGTCTTCGCGGCCTGTTCCCGGGCCGCCGCGCATGTCTGCGGGGAGCGAGCGCCCTACCTCGTCGAGATCCAGGTGGGGCGCATCCACGGTCACACGAATTCCGACGCCCAGGAGGTGTACCGGACGCGCGACGACATCGCGCGGGTCAAGGCCGCGGACCCGGTGACCGCCTACGCGGCGCGGCTGAGCGACCTAGGGCTGGTGGACACCGCGTGGTTCGACGCCATCGACGCGGAAGTGCGGGAGCTGCGCGAGCGCTTGACGAAGGAGTACGCGTAATGAGCACCGTCCGGTCCGCCAGCTTGGCGGAGTCGATCAACGCGACCCTTGCCGACCTGCTCGAGCGGGATCCAAGACTCCTGCTCCTCGGCGAGGACATCGGCCGTTTGGGGGGCGTGTTCCGGGTGACCCGGGGCCTGCGGAAACGCTTCGGCGAGGACCGGGTGCGCGACTCACTGCTGGCCGAGTCAGCTATCGTCGGCCAGGCCGTCGGCATGGCGCTGAGCGGGCTGATACCAGTCTGCGAGATCCAGTTTGACGGTTTCACCTACCCTGCGGTGAACCAGCTGGTGACCCAGGCGGCCCGGATCAGCGGCCGGTGGAACGGACAGGTCAGCCCGAGCCTGGTGGTGCGGATTCCAACCGGCGGCGGGTTCCGGGGCGTCGAGCACCACAGCGAATCCAACGAGGCGCTCTTCGCCCGTGTCCCGGGAATCTCGGTGGCGTGCCCCTCCACGGGCGAGGACGCCGACCAGATCCTGCGCTACGCGGTGACACTCGGCTCCCCAGTGATTATGTATGAGCCAATCCGCCTGTACTGGCGGCGGGACACGCCCGCCAGGGACCCCGAGCCGGCCAGGTCACCGACTGCGGCCCGGATCGTGCGGCGTGGCACGGACCTGACGATCGCTACGTATGGGGCGATCACCCACGAGGTGCTGGAAGCGGCGCACGCGCTCAGCCCGGATGTCGGCGCTGAGGTGGTGGACCTGCGCTGGGTAGCCCCGCTCGATCTGGGCACGGTCCTGGAGTCCGTCGCCCGCACCGGGCGGCTGCTGATCGTCCACGAAGGGTCGAAGGACGTCGGCATCGGTGCCGAGGTCGCCGCGTCAGTAGCCGAGCACGGCTTTGACGCGCTCCGGGGCCCTGTTCGCCGGCTGGCGCCCGACCGTCGTGCCTATCCCCCAGGGGACTTCGAAAAGGACTACCTGATCGGTGTCCAGGAGATCAAGAACGAAGTGCTGGTGATGACGAAATGAGGGACTCCTCGTGGACATACATGTTCCCGGCTTCGGGCACGGCCTTGACGAGGCCCTGCTGGTCGAGTGGGTCGCCGGTGTCGGCGACCGGGTCGAGCAGGGGGATGTCATCGCGGTCGTCGAGACCGATAAGGCCAGTACGGAGATCGTGGCGGAGCGCGGCGGACGGGTCACGGCCCACTCTGCGGCGGCCGGCACGATCCTCAGGTCCGGTGAGGTGCTGTACCAGTTGGCGGCCGACTAGCATCCCTGCGCCCTGAGATCCAAAGGTCCAGTCACTTGAACGGCGAAGGAACATGAGCGACATCGAAAAGCGTATCTCGGACACCATCCTGGCCAAGCTGCGCGAGCGCGACCTGTCGGCCGGCCCCGACGACCTCACCCGGCCGGTCGCCGAGTTCGACCTCGACTCGCTCGACTTGGTCGAGCTGCACCAGCAGCTGGAGAGGGTTCTCCAGGTCGAAGGCGACCTGGAGAAAACCGCGGGCTTTGCCTTCCTCGACGACTTCAGCACCTATTTCATGAAGCTGGCGAGCCGGGGATGAGCGCGGGCATCGTCGATATCGCCACCGCGAAGCCGGGCCGGACGATCGGCAATGACCACTTCGCGCCGATGGGTCTCACCGACGAGTGGATCCGGCGCCGTAGCGGCATCGCGGCCCGCCCCTGGCTGCCAGACGAGACCCCGCTGGCGGAGGTGGCGGCGGAGGCCTGCGCGCCGATCGTGACCACGATAGCGGCCCCCTCCTCGATTGACGCCCTGGTTGTCGTCAGCACCTCGGTCCGGCAGCGCCTCCCGGGGATCGCGCAGAAGGTGGCACAACTCGCCGGGCTGAGGCACTCGGTGCTGGCCATGGACATGAACGCCGCCTGCTGCGGTTTCGTCTATGGGCTGGTCGCCGGGCTCTCGCTGTGTGACGCCGGACAGGCGCGGTCGGTCCTGGTGTGCTCGGTGGAGGCCATGTCCCGGCTGGTGGACCGCGCGGACCGGCAGACGGCATGCCTCTTCGCCGATGGCTCCGCGGCCGTCCTGCTGGAGGACCGCGCGGAGTTCGCGGGCTTCCGCCATCTCGCTGGCTGCGACGGCTCCCAGGAGGCGCTCGTGCGGGAGATGGACGCGGGGGGCATCCATCTCGACGGGACGCAGGTGTATGACCGCGCCGTGCGCCGGATGTCGGAGTCGGCTCAGTATCTCTTCGACCACGGCCCCGCGCCGACTGTCCTGGTCGGCCACCAGGCGAACGGCCGCATCCTGGAGCAGGTCCGCGCTTTCACCGCCCATCTCGGCGTGCCCTTCGTGAACCGGGTCGAGAACACCGGGAATACCGCGTCAGCCTCGATCCCGCTGGCGTTCGCCGAGGAGCTGAACGTCGGCTCCCTTCCCGCCGCGGGACGGCTCGGGGCCGTGGCCTACGGCGCCGGTGAGGCGTGGGGCGGTGTCTCGGTGGACTACCGAGTGCCGACCGTCACGGCCCCCTGACCACGCTGGGAGCCCGGGATGTACCCGATCGCTGGAGGTTGTCATCTACTCACCAGAAGCCTGGGTCCTGCGCTCCGGTGTGGTGGCCGGCCCGCGCGACGGCGGACCCGGCGGCGCGCTCCGGCGCGATCGGTTCACCTTCGGCCCGCTGGCTGAGGGTGAGGCGCTGGTGGAGCCGATCCTCGGCTCCTGGGAGGCCAACATCGACCACGCGCTGGCACGTTCACCGATCGACGTATGCAGCAGCCGCCGTGAGGACGCCGTGGTCCTCGGCAACCTGGGCGTGGTGCGCGTGCTCACGGTGAACGCGGGGAGCCGGGACGTCCGGGTCCGGGAAGGGGACCTGTGCCTGCTCCTGCCGTTCGGCAAGCTCGACCGCTTCGGCTACGCCGAACTTGCCTACGCCTACGACGCCCCCGGGACCATCGGCCTGCTGGCCAAGCGATCGAAGATGGACGCACGGCTGCTACTGCCGGTCCCGGACGGCACGGCGTACTCGCTGCCCCAGTGGGCCACGTACGGGCGGTACTTCACCGCCTGGGACAACTGGCGCAAGGGGTACTCGTGCTGGCGGACGCAGGTGGCCGACGACAATCCAGCGAACCACCTGGTGTTCGGGTGGGGCGGCGGCGTGGCCTTCGCCGAACTGATGCTGGCCAAGCGGGCCGGGTTCCGGGTGGCGATGACAGCAGGCTCGGACGAGCGTGTCGCATTCCTGCGGGACAATGGCATCATTCCGGTGGATCGCCGCCGGTTCCCTGACCTCTCGCTGACCACCCGGCGGGAACGGACGGACCGGGACTGGCACCAGCGGCGCCGGACGTCGGTCGAGGACTTCCTGGATGTCGTCAAGAGCCTCAGCGACGGCTACGGGGTTGCCATCTTCGTGGACAACATAGGCGAGCCCCTCTACGACGTCACCCTGAGTGCCGTGGCCCGCGAGGGGATCGTCACCACGTGCGGCTGGAAGGCGGGGATGCGCCTGTCGCACCTGCGCGGAGCCGAGTGCATCAGCCGGCACATCCACGTGAACACCCACATCTGGCGACTACCGGACTCGCCGGGCATCCGGGACTTCCAGGAGGCCGAGGGGTGGGTGGCGCCGAGGGGGTCAGACGTTACCTACGACTTCGACCGGGTGCCCGAACTAGCCGATGACTACGCCAGCGGCAGGATCGGGTCGTACTTCCCCATGTACCGCGTAAACCCGCTTTGACCAGCCCGAACGAGTACTGCGAAGGGAGTCCGAGTGATGTCACAAGCCGGCAAGTTTCAATGTGGGCGATTAGCCGCCGGCTGAATTGGAAGTCCCTTCCCGGCCTCTTCATTAACGCTCCAATGTGCGGTCCGGCCCGACCGATGCTGGCGGCCTGCCGGTATCCAGTCAACTGGTGATCTGACGCCATAGCGTTATCCAGTGCGCGGCGGTAGCCTTCGGTGATATCTACTCGGTCCAGTGGAATTCAGTCCAGGCAGGAAGGCGGGCGCTCGCAGTGGCGGTCGAATCGGCTCACGTATCAAGGTTCACGCGGCCATATGACGCACCGGCAATTGACCGAACTGTGCGGATGCAGGGAGCTGCCATCCTGAGCCAGGCTTTCCTGCCGACGCTTTGCGATCGATTCGTCGCGGAAATCGAAGCCTATTTCGCCGATAATCCGGAGAGCCGGGAGAAGGCGGCGCAGTCCATCTTGGGTGGTTTCCAGGGCCCGCACAGCGTGACCCTGCACGGGCTGGTGGGCCGCATCCCGTCCGCCACCGAAATGGTGGTCCAGCCGGACATCCTCGGCTGCGCGCGCCGCCTGCTGGAGCCGATGACAGACAACGTGCTGCTGACTATCGCGGAGTACATGGAGCGGAGGCCAGGCCAGCCGTGCCAGGGGCTGCACAGGGACACCGCCGCCTGGCCGCACGTGCCGGTCCGCGAGGATCCGGTTGCGGTGACCGTCATGGGCGCAATGAGCGACTTCACCGCCGCCAACGGCGCCACCTGGATCGTCCCCGGCAGCCACCAGCGGGCCGACAATGACGGCCCGACGTGGGACGAAGCCATCCAGGCCGAGCTGAAGAAGGGCGACGCCCTGCTGTTCCGGTCAGACCTGTTCCACGCCGGCGGGGCGAACGCGACCGAGAACGATACCCGGCGGATGCTGTCACTGGGCTATCAGGTGGGATGGCTGCGGCAGGTGGAGAACACCACGCTCAGCGTGCCGCCCGCGGTCGCCAGCGGACTGCCGGAAGATGTTCAGGACCTGCTCGGCTACTCCGTCGAGATGGTGCTCGGGCTGTATGAGGGCGGGCATCCCCGCAATGCCCTCCACGAGCACCTGCCCCAAGCCGTCGGCTGACAGGTCCCGCCACCGTCACGAAGGCTGGGATGGCGGCCCGCGCGATCCCGGCCTGCATGTCCCGCCCGGGCGTTCGACGGCGCGTATTCGACGGTCGAACGAGCCACGCCGCCGCGGCCGCCCGGCCTGCACCCGGAAGGGGCATTACCGATCGACCACGACAGGACCGGACGCGGTCTGAGCTGACGAAGGGCGCAGCAGATGGTGCAGGAACGACCAGCCGGGATGTACGAAGCAGTGCTTCTTGCGACGCATATCGAACTAGGCGGGAGCACCCAGAGCGTGTTCGCTGCGGAGTTCGATTCGCCGATGCCGACCCCGGTGATTACCGATGGGCTGCGTGAGGTGTTCCGGCGCCAGCCAATGCTGCGGGCAAGGCTGGCAGGACAAGCTCCAGGCTGGCGGTTCGTGTTCGATGTTCAGTTCCCTGACCTTGACATTCGTACCACGGACTTGTCCTGCGCCTCAGCCGACGAGGTGCTCGCGGCGGAGTGCGACAATCCCCTCGACCTCGAGCGGGGCCCGCTCTGGCGGATCCTGCTAGGGACTGACGGGTCATCCGGGGCCGGTGGCGTCACCTTGGCCGTCGTGACATTCGCGCACGCGATCGTGGATGGAGTATCGGTTTTCGCCTTCCTCCAACAGCTGCTGGCGGCGGTTAACGGGCGGGCGCGCGGAGCTGAACCGTTCCAGGTGCGGCCCCCGCTCGAAAGCGGCCTGCCGCCAGCTGTATCCGAGGATGCGGTTCCTGTGCCACCGGCGGCTGGTCAATGGCCTTTCGCGGAATCTGCCCCCATCGGACAGCGGCGGACCAATATAGTGCGCGGCCGCATCGGGAAGGAAGTTTTCGAGCCCATCCTTCTGAGATGCCGTGCTGAAGGCGTGAAGGTGGAGGGCTTCTTCACCGCCTCCATTCAAGGGGCATTGGCACATACCAGTCCTGCCGCCCTTTCGCTTCCGGTCCTCAGTACGTTCGACGCGCGCACTCTCATGGATCCGTCTGTACCGCGGGATGAGATGGGGCTGTTCATGAAGGACATCCAACTGTTCGACGCGGCATGGCAGGCGGACGGGCTGGACGTGTGGGAAAGGGCAAGGAGCGTTAGCAGCATCATTGTCGAGGAACGGCACCGCGGGCTGGCCCAGCTCGCGGAAAACAGCGCCGAGGAAACCATCCAGCAGATAAAATTGGTGGCTGCCTACCCACTCGACGGCTTCGCATTTGGTTTCTCGGTGTCCAACGTGGGACGCCAGTTTCTTGACCGGAGCGGCCCGGCAGGTCTGAAGTCGTTCTGCCCAGGTTCGCCCGACCGCATCGGAATCATGGGTTTCCAGGTCGCGCTCGTCGAGATGGGAGGCGACATGCACGTCACGTTCGTCCATACCGCCCCGCTTATCTCGGCGGAGACGATCAGCCAGCTGCTAGAGGGACTGACCGAGATCGTGCAAAGGGAAGCGCGGGAGACCACGCACGCATAACACGCGCATATAAACGGGAGGTCTGATGTTGCTGGCCAGGGCCCCGCAGTCAGTCGGGTTCGACTGGCCCGACGGGTTCGCGCGAATCCCGGACGAGGAGTGGACCCGTCGCCCACTGGAGGGATTCGGGACCGGTTACGACAGCATCGGGAGCCATGGGTATTACAAGAATCTCGAGCCGCTCGTGGCGCAGGTGTCGGCGGCCGCAAGGGACGGCCAGATCGTGGTTGACTACTCAGCCGGGACCGGCCTGCTGACCGGCCGTCTCCTCGGCACTGTCCCCGCGCGGATCGGCGTGGTGAATGTTGATCCGTCGGCGAAGTTCCTCAGGGTCGCGCTGGAGAAGTTCGCCAGCGACGAGCGGGTGGCCTTCAGGCTGCTGGAGTTCATCAGAGCCGAAAACCGGTTGCGGACAATCAGTGAGGTCCTCGGGCCTGCGCTGCTTGCCAGGAAAGCCGACATCCTGGTGGCCGCGAACGCGATTCACACCTACACCGACCTGCAGGGCGCGCTGGACTCCTGGTACCCGGCGATCCGGCCGGGCGGGCTGGTGCTGCTGAACTCGGCCTGTGTGCGGAACCCAGCCGCGAGAGCGGCGGACTGGCTGCTGGACGAAACCGTCGAGCGCGTCAACGAGGTGATCGTCGATCTCGTGCTGAGCGAGCCGGCATTCGCCAGGTATCGCCAAGCCATCACCGGTTCCAGTTGGACGGCGCACCACAGTGCACGGCGGAAGGTGTTCGTGCCCGCCCGGTCGCTGCAAACCTATCTGGACGCGCTCGCCACGGCAGGGTTCGAGATCCTGCACGTCACCGACTCGACCATCTTTGTCAACCTGAATGAGTGGTGCGAAGCGCTGTCGGTCTACCACGACAGCGTGCTCGGCTGGGTCGGCGGAACGCAGAAGGTCGACGGCGCCCCCCCGGCCGCCGGTGCTGTCTCCGATCGGCTGTTCCTGATCCGGTATGGCCTGGAGAAGCTGTTCTCCGGTACTGCTGAGTTTCCGATCAACTGGACATATGTGACCTGTCGGCGGGCCAGGTAGGAGACCGGATAAGCCGCCGCCTGCGGTTGTCGGCCAGCCTCTCACCAGGTGATGAGAATGCTGGCAGGCCCGTCTTCGAAGGGATGGCCGGTCCACGGGATGTCTTGCGGCGGCTGAGCGAGGCTCAGATCGGGGCAGTGCTGGCGGATGGCCCTCAGCGCTGCGCGCAGTTCGGCCCTGGCCAGGCCGGCCCCTAGGCACTGGTGTCGGCCATACCCGAAAGCGAGATGGCCGTTTGCCGTGCGTGCATGGTCGAAAGTGCCGGGCTCGGGGAACGCGGCGGGGTCATGGTTGGCGGCCTCCAGTCGTGCCAGCACCAGATCTCCGGCGGAGACCTGCTGTTCTCCCAGCACGACGTCCTCGCGTGCCCATCGGGGCAGCGCCTCGTTCCCCGGCCCGCTCTGCCTGCGGAGCATCTCCTCCACCGTGCTGTCGCGGGCGTCATCATTGGCGGGGCCCCCGAAGCCACGGGTCGTCGCGAGGTCGGCAAGTCCTATGGAGAGAGCATTGGCGGTCGTTATGTATCCGGTGATGAGGACGGTGATGGCAACGTTTATCTGCTCCTCCTCGCTGAATGCGCTGCTTTCCGCCAGGGTCTTGGAGAGCAGTCCGTCATCTGGCTTCCCGCGTTTGCTTTCGACGGCAGCCGTCATGTACTCCCACAATTGCTGGGCGGTTGCCGCGTACTCCGCGATCAACTCCGGATCGTCCGGTGGGACCACCAAGGCCACGGCCGCCTCGACCCAATGATGAAACTTTTCGCCGTCGTCGATCTGGATGCCGAGCAGCTCGCACATCACTGTCAACGGCAACGGCCGGCTGAGATGGGTGACCAGGTCAGCCGGTGCCCCGTGGCGCACCATCTGGGTGATCAGCTGCTCGGCGATAGCCTCGATGCGCGGCTCGAAAGCATGGATGCGCTGCGACGTGAGCGCCCCTGATACCAACTGCCGGAAACGCCGGTGGTTCCGGCCTTCACCCATCGGCGAGAGGTCATCGGCCAAACGGCTGTCGGGCTTTGTCACCCCGAACCGCGCATCCGTCAGCACCGTCTTCACGGCGTCATAACTGGTGACCAGCCAAGCCTCGCCGCCGTCCGGCAGGCAAACTCTGGTCACGGGTTCGCGCCGCCTCAGATCCGCGTAGCCAGGCGGCGGCTGGAAACGGTCCGGACGCTCCAGCGGGAGTTCATATGACGTCGGCATCATCGGCTCCAAGTGCATTTCGATTGGCTTTATCTGGTGGGCCCTCAGCAGTTCGACTGCATCATCCTGGCTGGTTGAACATGGTGACAAGCCTGGTCACATGAACTGTGGCAACCGCCACGAGCCGTGTTTTCCGCGCTACTCGCGACCAGGCGATTAGCGTGTTAATCTCACTCGAGCTAGCCAAGGCGCTGTGGCTGCCTTTCTGTGCAGCTATTAAACAGGGGCAGCGATTAGCATTCTGGGAGATGACTGTGTCACTTGGATACATTTTCGGGGGAGGCACGGCGCTGACACCCCCTGGCCAAGAGCTCTACGACCGTTACGAGGTGATGCGCCAGCTGTGCCACGAGGTGAGCGAGTGGACACAGCTCGACATCCTCGCGTCGCTGTCCGAGGACCTTACGCCGCCGCTGAGCGTAGATGACATTGAGACGCAGCTCAAATATCGCCGGATTGCCACAATGCGGCAGGCATTCCACTCCGTGGGGGTCGCAAGCATACTCAACGACATCGGAGTCAAACCGAGGGCGGTTACGGGGTCCAGCCTCGGCGGGATGATAGCCGCGTCCGTCGCGGGGGCGATAGACGCGTCCGGCCTCTTCGGTCTGCTCGAGTACATCTCGGGAATCCCGCTCGCCCCGGCAGGCGAGCCCATGCGCGGAATCGCGTTCGCATTCGTACCAGAAGGCACTGACCTCGACTGGTACTGCGAGCCCAGCCGGCCACATGTGCACTTGGCGGCCGACCACGGGAAGCTCCGCGACGGAAGCGCCAGGGTAGTGCTCTTGTCCGGATACAGAGACGAACTGCTTGCGCTGGCGGCCGAGGCGCCAGAAGAAACAGTGGTGGTATTCGGCGTCCTGTACGGAGGGCACAGCCCACTGCAACAGTTCGTGCACGACGCCCTGGAGCCCTATGTGCGGCAGATGACGGTCCGCGACCCCGAGGTACCCCTGTTCTCGTCGTTGCGTCACAAGCGATTGGAAAGCGCCGATGATGTACGGGAGGACTTCTTGCTGAATACGACCATCACGACACGCACGCAGCACATGGTCGCCGGGCTGTCATCCCAGGGTCTCGAGATTGCGGCGACGATTGGCCAGGCCATTCCGATCGACTGGTTCAGCTTCCCATTCATGAACGTCAACGTCGCCGCTGCTGATGACATCGAACGGTTGATGTACTCATTGCATGACCTTGGAATCACCCTTGAAACGGGGCAGCTGAAATGACGACTAGGCCCCTAGGACAGGCGGGCGCCCTGGACCAGTGGTGTGACGAATGGTTGTCGAAGGACCTGGATGAGTGGGTCAGCCGAATAGCGAGCCTGCACCTTGACGCAGAAGGAGGAAGTCAATACTGGCTGGCTCGTGCCAAAGAGCTGGGTATCGGCCCGGGTGACATCACCTGCTACGCGGACCTCGAGGCGTTCGGGCCAATGCCGCTGGATCTACTGCGTTCGCTCGATCCGGCGGAACTCGTGCCTGCATCAGTGCCCCGCCCGCTGAGCGGCCAGGTCTGGGAGACAGGCGGCACGACAGGATCCCCCTGTCGCGTGTTCTACACACCGCGGATGCTGCACCACCGCGGTATGTGGCGCATGTGGTCGGTAGCAGCCGACGGGTTCCGTCCGAACCGGGCCTGGCTGCAGGCGACACCGACTGGCCCGCACCTGATCGGCAACGGGAGCTGGGAAGTCTCGGAGTTGCTCGGCGGCCGGGTGTACGCGATAGACATGGATCCGAGATGGGTGAAGAGGCTGCTCCGCAACGGGAACCTCGGGGCGGCGCAGGAGTACACCGAGCATCTGCTCGACGAGATCGCAGCGGTGCTGCGGACCCAGGATATTGACTACCTCAGCACCACGCCCGCGCTGCTGCGGCACCTGGTGCGCCGGGAGCCGCAGCTCGTGGCCCGGCTCAGCGGGGTCCGGCTCAGCGGTACCCAGCTGACGCCTGCGATGCGTCGCGAGTTCGTCGATGCGCTGGATGGCGGCCTTTGCGGCGGCACCTACGGGAACACCTTCGGTAACGCTGCCGCCCTGCCGCCGGAGAATGAGGGGGAACTGCTGCCGTACATGCCCAATTATCCCCAGGTCACAATGAACGTCGTCGATCCCAGGGGCTGGCGCAGGCAGGTGCCTTACGGCGAGATGGGGCAGGTCAGCCTCACAGTCCTGCATGAAGACCTGTTCTTGCCGAACATCCTGGAACGAGATCAGGCCATCCGGTACGACCCCGGCTCTGGTTGGCCGTGCGATGGTGTCGCCAATGTCCAGCCGCTGGCAAGCGCTCGGCCAGCCCTGGAAGGCGTCTACTGAATCCCAGCACAGACATATGTGAATCCCGGCGCCGCCCGTGCGGGCGATACTGATTGGATGATATGCATGGCAGAAGCAACATTTCCGGTACGGAAGGAATTTGGGCTTTTCGTCAAGCTGCTGCAGCTTGAGTTTTCTTCCGGTACGCGGCGTGTCCGCCGGATATGCGAGCTGTATGACTACATGGTGCTTACCGATCGGAGCCGTTACCTGAACTTCGGCTATTGGGCGGCTGACTGCGAAAGCTATGACGACGCCTGCGAGGCCATGGTGGACCTGCTCGGCGAAGCAGCCGAGCTGGGCACTGGCGACCACGTCCTCGATGCGGGCTTCGGGTATGGGGACCAGGACTTCCGGTGGCTGGAGACGACCGGCGTCGCTCGCATCGTCGGTATCAATATCACGCCGTTGCAGATTCGCGAGGCTCGCAGGCAAGCGCGGCTGAAGGGCGTCGAAGAGCGGGTGGAGTTCCTGGAGATGTCCGCGACCGATCTTGCGTTCGAGCCTGGCACCTTCGACAAGGTGATCTCACTGGAGTCGCCGATCCAGTTCGAGCCGCGCGAGGCTTTCCTCGAGCATGCCTACCGCGTGCTGCGTCCCGGTGGGCGTTTCGCGGCCGTCGAGATCCTCCCCCTGGACGCCGCAGACGGCGGATCGCCGTCGGGCGCCAGGCGCAAGTGGAAGAGTGACCGCTGGTTCGGCGCCACGCCGATAGAGAACTGGGTGCCAGCACAGGAGTACTGCCAGACACTGCAGCGCCTCGGCTTCACTGATGTGAAAGCACGCTCGATCCGCGACGACGTCTATGAGCCATGGTCCCGGTACATGCGAAGCCGGATCGACGATCCCGCCTTCAGGGCGCGGCTCAGCAGGCTGGTATACCGGCCGTTCCGCAAGGGGCTGCTGGATGATGTCGGTGGCCGGGTTGCGGGCCAGTCAATGGCTCAAACTGATTACATCGTCGTCTCGGCCATGAAGCCGCCAGCAAGCGGCGACGGAGTGAACTGAGCATGGCAGATATCGAGGTGAATGCGCAGCGGCCGTCAGCCTGTCCGGCGCCATCTAGGCTGGGGATCCTCGGAACCGGCTCAGGCCTTCCCCGTCGACGCGTCTCTAACCGAGAAGTGGCTGAGACGCTCGATGTTGGCGAAGGATGGGTCGCCAAGGCAACCGGCGTGCTGGAAAGGCGGGTCGCTGATGTGACGGAGACCAACCTGCAGTTCGCCGTTTCCGCAGCACGTTCCGCATTGAAGTCGGCGCAGGTCAGCCCGGCCGACATCGGTACCATTATCGTGGCCACGTCAACGCCTGATCAGGCGATACCCGGGATAGCGCCGAAAGTCCAGGGAATCATCGGGGCCTGCAACTCCGTCGCGTTTGACATCAACGCGGGATGCGCGGGGTTCCTGCTCGCCTGTGAGCTGGGCCAAACGATCTTGTCCAGCGGCTCTCAAGCCTCTTATGCACTGATTATCGGCAGCGACGTGCTTTCGCGTTGCCTGGATACTTCAGACAGGCGTACGTACCCGCTGTTCGGAGACGGAGCGGGGGCCGTCGTATTGGGAAGCGTGTCTCCGGGCGTTGGTGTGCTGAATGTTAAAGTCAGCACCGACGGCAGGCTGGAGCATTACTGTTCCGGCGGCCCGAAGCTGCCGGTGCAGGGGCAGTGCCCGGATCCAACAGGCCATTATGTGCGACTGCGTGGCCGGGAAATTAGTGAATTGGTACGACGTTTGTTCCCTGAGCTCGTCACCGACTCCCTGAAGGAGGCGGGCCTTACGGTAGAAGACATCGATCACCTTATTTGTCATCAAGCGAATCCAGTACTTATCCGCGAGTGCGCTTATGCCGTTGGGTTCTCCCCGGAGCAGGTCATGATCACTGGCGACCGCCTCGGCAACACAGGAGGCGCCTCTATTCCCATCGGGCTCGACCTGGCCGTGCGCGCGGGGCGCGTGCGACGAGGGGATACGATCCTAATGATCGCGTTTGGTGCCGGAGTAACCGCGGGCCGTTTGCTGCTGCGGTGGGCCGCCAATGCCCCGGCTGCCGAGAAAGGGGTTAGCCAGGAGGCATCCCGGCCTGCCTTTTTGCTCCCCTAGCGAAAACCCGTCCACAGGGATGGCGGATAGTCGTTTCGACTACGTTCGGGGAGGCCCTGATGAAGGACGCCGAGAAGCTCCGGTCCCGCTTGCTACGCGCCGTCGGCGATGCGCAGGCCCCGCGCGGCCCGGGGAAGGAGGCCGCTGCTCGTCCGGCAGTGCACTCCGCCACCGGTCAGGTATCCACCGGTGTCCTCGGGGCGGTGCCGTGGGTGCTGTCGGGGCGGTCGGCGGAGGCGTTGCGTGAGCAGGCGCTGCGGTTGCGGGACAGCGTGGCCGGGGACGCGGATCTGCCGGTCGCGGAGGTGGGGTATTCGCTGGTGACGACGCGATCGCTGTTCGAGCACCGTCAGGTAGTGATCGGTGCGGGTCGGGACGAGTTGCTCGCCGGCCTGGCCGCCATTGCCGAGGGGGACGAGAGTCCCGCTGGTGTGGTTTCTGGCGTCGCGAAGCCGGTGGGCGGGACGGTGTTGGTGTTCCCGGGCCAGGGGTGGCAGTGGGCGGGGATGGGGCGTGAGCTGTGGGAGTCGTGCCCGGTGTTCGCCGAGCAGATGCGTGGGTGCGCAGCAGCGCTGGCGCCGTGGGTGTCCTGGTCGCTGATCGACACCGTGTGTGGCGGGCCGGAGGCGGCAGACCTGGACCGGGTTGACGTCGTACAGCCGGTGCTGTTCGCGATGATGGTGTCGCTGGCGCGGGTGTGGCGTTCACTGGGGGTGACACCTGACGCGGTGATCGGCCACTCCCAGGGTGAGATCGCTGCGGCCTGCGCCGCAGGGGCACTGACACTGCCAGACGCGGCCAAGATCGTGGCCCTGCGGTCCCGGCTGCTGGCCACGGTCACCCAGGATGGCGGCATGGCCGGGATCATGCTGCCCGAACACCGGGTGCGGGAGCTCCTGGAGCGGATCGGTTCACAGGCTGTGATCGCGGCGGTCAACGGACCGAACTCGACAACGGTCTCTGGGAAGGCTTCAGCGGTCAGGGACCTGGTGGCGGCCTGTGAATCCGAGCGCGTTCGCACACGGTGGGTCCCGGCGAGCGTTGCCGGGCACTCGCCGCTGATGGACCAGTTCGAGGCCCACTTCCGGGAGGAGCTGGGCCGGGTCACACCCGTGTCCTCGCCGGTGGCGTTCTACTCCACGGTGACCGGTGGGCTGATCGGCACCGAAGAGCTGGACGCGGACTACTGGTTCCGTAACCTGCGCGAACCGGTCCAGTTCCAAGCCACCATTAGGCGCCTGCTTGAACAGGGGCATGGCGCGTTCATCGAAGTCAGCGCGCACCCGGTGCTCATGATGAACATCCGGGAGATGCTCGGTGCCACCCCCGGTGCCGCCGGGGTAACGGTGGGTTCGCTGCGTCGCGGTGAGGGCGGGCTGGCGCGGTTGTACCGGTGGGCCGCCGAGGCCTTCGTGGCGGGCGTCGCGGTGTCCTGGGAAGCGGCGTTCCCGGACTGGGACGGCGGTGGGTCGAGTCGCCCACGTACGCCTGTTCGTGGCAGTGAGCAGGCGGCGCATCCATCGCTGGGCTTCGAGCCGCTACCGTTCCCGACGCGCGACCATCGTGGCTGGGCGGTGAGGTGGCGATCTGGCTGCGCGCTTCCTGAATTCCTCGACCCGCCGCCAAACTACCGTTAGTGAATGTCCGGCTGGCCAGAGAACGGACCCTTCGTGTGATCGGGGGATCCATCGTCATAATGCCTCCGGTGATGACATCGGGAGTGGCGCAGGAACATCCCGGTTGAGCGACTCAGCCCATGAGAATAGAGGTCGGAGAGCACGGTCTTGACATCGTCATAATGGGGTCGCGAGCCAGGCGTCCTCGCCATACGTCATGCCCCTTCGCCGCAACTGCGCATTTTCGAACAACGAGCTGTTGCCATCTGCATTCAAACATGGCAGGTTTGTACGCCACGCGAATGACCTTCCGCTCAGACTCTCCCTGGGTCGGGCTCTCCGCGTGCTGGAAGGGTGCAATTTCTGTGCGACGGCAATGCTTGCCGTGCGACTCACCACTAATCGTCTGGAGGACATTCATTGAGCACTGTGACACGGCTCGCCAAACTGGGAGCGGTGGGGGTCTTGGCGCTGAGCGCGGGCTGCGGCGCCGCAAAGGGTCCGGCCATCAGTCCCACGGACGCAAGCACTACGCCGGGCCACCCTGCTATGCCAGCCTTGCGCTCAAGCATCAACGCGGCAGTGAACCATGCGGACAGCGTTCACGCTGCAGGATCGGTCAGGGATAAGGGCCAGCGCGTCTCATGGCAGGTGAACCTGACACGGTCAGGCGATGTGTCAGGGACCATGGCCGCCGGGCGGACCAGGGTTCGGTTGCTGGTGGTGCGTGGGCGCGCCTATGTTGAGGCGACCCCCCGCCTGCTCAGGCAGCAAGGCGCCCCAGCGTCTGTGTGCAGGCTCATATGCGGGAAGTGGATCAATGCTCCGAGTTCTTTGCGGACCACCTTTGGTCAAGCACGTTGGGGGAACCTGATGGCTCCCCTTACCCGCGCGCTATCCCGCACAGCGCTGAGCTACGCGGGTCCGGCCACCGTGGCTGGTCAGTCGGCCTGGGAGCTGAACCTCACTGGGGGCGGGAAACTGCTGGTGTCCAGCAAGGGCACGCCTTTCCCGCTGGAACTGGCCATCCACGGCTCTCAATTCGACTTCAGCCAGTGGAATAGTGCGCCTAAGCCGACCACTCCACCAGAGAGCAAGATCTTCCACACCTAACGGGTGTCCGAAGCCGGCCGGGGACCAGCGGCTATCGGTCAGGCGGGCTTGATGGCGTGATGCGCTCCACCCAAGGTGTTGGTCCCGGTGCGGGTCTGAACCTGCACCGGGACCGGTCGCGGGCTGGCGCCGACCGCGCTAGCGCATGCCCGGCGAGCGAGCCAGCCGCGTCAGGCGGGGGAAACCCAGACCTGGTTGGCGTTGCCGCTGCAGCTCCAGATCTGGACCTGTGTACCCGGGTTCGTGGAGTAGTTGGTGTCGTCCAGGCAGGCGTTGGACTGCGGGTTGAGCAGTGCGCCGTCGGACTGCGGCTGCCAGACCTGGGCGCCCGTGCCGTTGCACGTGTAGAGGTCCACCAGTGTGCCGTTGGCGGTGCCGCCGCCGACCACGTCGAGGCACTTGCCGTCGGCGTGGATGGTGCCGTTCGGCTCCTCGGTCCACTGCTGGCCGTTGGTTCCGTTGCAGGTGTAGATCTGCACCTTGGTGCCATCGGTGTTGTTGTCGTCGGCCACGTCCAGGCACAGGCCCTGGTAACCGACCAGCGACGTCGTCGGGATGCCGTCACCGCCCGGAGCGACCGTCCAGGTGAACGAGGTGGTGGCGGCGGCTCCCGTGCCGTCCTTTGCCTGGACCGTCACGGTGGAGGTTCCGGCCTTCGTCGGGGTGCCGGTGATCGTGCCTGAGCTGGAGACCGAAGTGCCCGCCGGCAGGCCGGTCGCGGAGAAGCTCAGTGTCTGGCCGGTGTTGGTGTCGCTGGCCGGCACCGGCACGGACACCGACGCGCCCGCGAGTTCCTCCTGTGGGCCCGGGTTGGTGATTGTCACCGGCTGACCGAGCTGCGCCGAGGTGACCGAGAGCGTTCCGGACAGCGGCAGGTGGGCGTCGGAGTCGCCGACCTCGATGCCGTATGTACCAGTGCTGGTCGCCCAGTTGTTGCTGGTGGAATTCCAGTACTGCAGGTTGCGCTGGGTGAGCTGGAACCTGACGGTCTTGCTGGCACCGGCAGCCAGGTTCACCCGGGCGAATCCTTCGAGCTGGCGTGGTGGCTCGCCGGAGGCGGCCGGGTCGGCGACGTAAAGCTGTACGACGTCGGCTCCCGCCCGGGAGCCGGTGTTCGCCACGGTGGCCGAGACCGTCGCCGCGCCGCCCCTGACCAGCGTGCCGACCTTCAGGTTGCTAAACGCGAAGCTGGTGTAGGACAAGCCGTAGCCGAACGGGAACAGTGGGGTCAGGCCCTGTGAGTCGTACCAGCGGTAGCCGACGCGGATACCTTCGGAGTACTGCACGGTCCCGTTCTGGCCTGGCCACTGCTGCGGGGTGCTGGCCGGAACCTGGGACAGCGACGTCGGGAAGGTCACGGTCAGGTGACCCGACGGGTCGACCGTGCCGAACAGCAGCGCCGCGATGGCCGTGCCGTCCTCCTGGCCCGGGTACCAGGCCTCCATCACCCCGGCGACTGACGACAGCCACGGCATGGTGACCGCGGAGCCGCTGTTGATCACGACGATCGTGTTCGGGTTGGCAGCAGCGACGGCGGAGATCAGCGAGTTGTCCGCGCCCGACAGGTCGATGCTGGACAGGTCGGAGCCCTCAGACTCGGAGTTGCTGACGAAGACCACCGCGACGGTCGAGGAGGCGGCGAGCGCGGCAGCGGAACTGTCTGACGATCCGTCGTTGAAGTTCACCGTGACCCCACTGGGGGCGGCCGCGGTGATACCCTGCAGCGGCGTGATCGTCCCACTGGAGTCGACTCCCGCGCTGCCGCCGCCGACGGTCAGCGCGCCGCTGGAGGCATCTGACCCGATGACAGCGATCGAGCTGTCCGACGAGGTCAGCGGGAGCACGCTGCCACTGTTCTTCAGCAGCACCGTTCCTTCCTCGGCGAGCTTCAGCGCGTCCGCCTGGTCCGTGCCACTGGTGGCCGGTTCCGCTGGGGAGCCGGCGGGCGGCTCGTCGAACAGGCCGAAGGCGAACATCTCGGTGAGCACGCTGGACACCATGGAGTTCAGCGTGGCCGTACTGACCTGGCCCGAGGACACCGCACTGGCCAGCGCGCTGCCATAGAAGCCGTCGTTGCCTGGCATGTCCATGTCCAGGCCGGCGTTGGCCGAGGGAACCGTGGAGTGGGTGGCGCCCCAGTCGGAAGTGACGAACCCGCCGTAACCGTCCTGCTGACGCAGCACATTGGTCAGCAGTGAGGGGTTCTGGCAGGCGTAGGTGCCGTTGATCGTGCTGTAAGAGCACATCACCGAGGACGCCGCGCCCTGCTGCACCGAGTTCTGGAAGGCCGGCAGGTAAATCTCCTGCTCGGCGCGGGTGCTGATGACCGCGTTGTCGGACGGGGTGTTGCGGTTGGTCTCCTGGTTGTACACCGCCAAGTGCTTGACCTGGGCCATCACCCCGGTGGACTGGACACCCCGGATGTCAGCCGCGGCCAGCTTCCCGACCAGGTACGGATCCTCGCCGATCGACTCGAAGGCGCGTCCCCAGCGCGGGTCGCGCACGATGTTGATGGTCGGGCCGAGGTCAACGGTGCTGCCCTTGGCGGCCTGCTCGTTTCCGATCACCTGGCCGTAGCTCTGCTCAGCCGAGGTGTCCCAGGTCGCCGCGACGTCGGTCGGCGCGGGCAGCTGGGTGACGTTGGTCAGGCCGTCGCCTACCCCGGCCGGGCCGTCCTGCAGGTTCATCGCCGGAATGCACAGCGACCCGACGGCTGGGATGAACCCCACGTAGCTGGAGCCACTGGACCCGGTGAGCAGGTTGACCTTCTGGGTCAGGCTCATCTGGCCCATCAGCTGGCTAACCCGCTGGCTGATCGGCGCGCTCGAACCGACCCAGGGGCAGGCGGTGATGGCGGCGGCTGATTGGGGGGCCGCGCCGAGCGCCGCGGTCAGCGAGGCTGCTGCGAGCGTGGTGGCTGCTGCGGTGGCGCGCCATTTGGCCGATTTGGACGGCCTAGGGGGTGCGAATGGCATGCGGAAACGAGCCATGGTTCCTCCTTGGGCAGGCTTGCCGGACAACATAGGGTTTGCGGAATGTGGCAGGCTAGATGTGGGTCCAGGAAAAAACCGTTAACAATTCTTCATAATGGTTCGCCCCCTCCTTAGGATCGGCCGCGTCGAGGTGGCCTGGACCCGGCGGCAAGGGAGATCACCACAGTGAGTAAGGCATCATGAAATGGCAGGTCAGAGGCAAGAAGCCGGACAGGGGGCCAGAGCGGCTTCGCGGGGCGTCTTTTGCAACGGCCTGGGCAGGGGTGTCTAGTCTGACCTGGCTGCCGGGCCGGTGCTCTCGCGTACGACCAGGCGTGTCTCGAGTTCCATGCTCAGCGCCTCGTGGGCGTGCCCGTCGAGTTGGCGCATCAGCATCGTGACGGCGGTGCGGCCCATCTCCTGAAGCGGCTGGCGGACGGTGGTGAGGCGGGGGGTGGTGGCCCGGCTGACGTCGATATCGTCGAAGCCGGTGACGGACAGGTCCTCGGGTACCCGCAGCCCACGCGCTGCGGCCGCCTCCATCACACCCACCGCGACCTTGTCGTTGAAACACGTCACGGCGCTCGGCCGCGGCCGCAGGTCGAGCAGTTCCGCGCCGGCCCAGACCCCGGTCTTGGCGGCAGGCTCGCCGTGCCGCATCAGCTCCGGGTCGCCTAGTACACCGGCTTCGGCCAGCGCGGCGAGGTGCCCGCCGACCCGCTCGTCCCGGGTGTGCCAGTCCGGTGGGCCGGTGATCACCCCGATCCGGCGGTGACCGAGCTCAATCAGGTGCCGGGTGATGGCCCGGGCACCGGAGAAGTGCGCCGCCGAGATCGACACCATGCCGCGTGGCACGGCCGTACGTGGGTCCACCACCACTAACGGGTAGCTGCGCGTGGCCAGTGCCTCGAGATCGGCGCGGGGTTCTGGAGGAAGGATCAGCACCGCACCGAACGCGTCGCCGCGACGCGGCAACTCACGCACCACGGTGGACCTGACCACCGCGTTGCCCGCGTCGAGCAGCATGCGCTGCTCGTATAGTGCCAGCGTCTCGGCGATCGACGTGACGATGTGCCCGAAGTAGTCGGTGAGCAGGTAGGGGCAGCGCACGAACACGGGCGGACGGGTGGCTCGCGCCTGCGGGCGCCGGCGCGGCTCGGGTGCCCGGTCGCCAAGCCGTTCGACCACCTGGCGCACCCGCTCACGGGTGTCCGACGCGACGTTAGCGCCGCCGTTGAGCACCCGGGAGACGGTTGCGATCGACAACCCGGTCTCTGCGGCTATGGCACGCACAGTCACCCGGCCTGTGCCGGTAACAAGATCTGAAACAAAGTCATGTTTCATCGCTTCTCCATAACGGCTCGCACCCAAAGATTAACAAGACATCAACATCACATGCACATGGCTTGACTCGGTCCAGGCGTGCTGCTCCAATCTCGGCAGAATGGTTTCCAGATTGTTTCAGAAACATTCAGGCTGTAGCCCCACCCGGCGGGTCACCCTGCTCCCCGCCGGGCGCACGAAGGGATCGCCCCGCCGCTATGCGTCTACTGAGGAACCCATGAAACCGTGGCGGGCCGCGCTGGCCCTGGCCACCGCCTCCGCGCTCACATCTGGCGGCCTGGCGCTCGCCGCCGCTGCTCCGTCCGCCGCCGCTGGCTCAGCCTTCCCGGCCCACTTCGCCGCGCCCTACCTCCAGATCGCCTCATCGGACGCCGGGGACATGGCCGCCGACCAGGCCGCGACCGGCCTGAAGTACTACACCCTGGCCTTCCTCATCCCCCAGTCCGGCTGTACCCCGCTGTGGGAGGACGACGGCTCCGGAGTCGGCGCCTTCGCCTCGCAGATCAGCGCCATCCAGGCTGCCGGTGGCAATGTGATCATCTCCTTCGGCGGCGCGTCCGGTGGTGAGCTGGCCCAGACCTGCACGAACGTTTCGCAACTCACCGCCGCCTACCAGAACGTGGTGAACACCTACGGCGTCACCCGGCTGGACTTCGACATCGAGGGTGGCGTGCTGTCGGACACCGCCGCCACCTCACGGCGTGACCAGGCGCTCGCCGCGCTGCAAACGCAGGATCCGTCGGTGCAGGTCGACTTCACCCTCGCCGTCTCCCCGCAAGGGCTGCCCACCGGCACCGGCTCGGAGTACGCGCTGCTTCAGGACGCCAAGGCCAAGGGGGTGAGGGTGTCTGTCGTCAACCTCATGACCATGGACTTCGGCAACGGCCAGAACCCGCTCGCCGACGCCGAGTCCGCCGCGCAGGGCGCCGCGGGCCAACTCTCGGGCCTGTACGGGATTTCCACCTCGGCGGCCTACGGGATGATGGGCCTGACGCCCATCGCCGGCCAGAACGACGACAACGAGTTCTTCTCCACCTCCAACGCCTCGACGCTGGAGAGCTTCGCCGCCTCGCACGGCGTCGCGGAGCTGTCTTTCTGGGAGGTCGACGGCTACGACAAGCCGACCGGCTACCAGTACTCGTCGATCTTCAACAAGATCACAGGGAGCGGTGGCGGTGGCGCCACTGGGCCGGTCACCGGATACGTGGGCCTGTGCCTGGATGACCGCTCCGCCAGCACCGCGCCGCTCAACCCCGTGCAGGTCTACACCTGCAACGGCACCGGAGCCCAGCGGTGGACCTACTCCGGCAACACCCTGTCCGCGCTCGGGAACTGCCTCGACATCAAGTACGGCGGCACGGCCAACGGCACCACCGTGGACCTCTACCCGTGCAATGGCACCGGTGCCCAGGTCTGGCAGCACCAGTCCGATGGCGCATACCTGAACCCACAGTCCGGCAAGTGCCTCGACGACACCAACTGGTCCACCACTCCAGGCACCCAGGCCCAGATCTGGGCCTGCACCGGAAATGCCAACCAGCGATGGAGCCTGCCGTGAAACGGCGACTCCTCACCGTCCTGGCGGCGGTGCCCTTGATAGGCAGCCTGGGTACGGCCGTCGCCCACCTCGCGCAGGCCGCGACCGGCGGGGCCACGGGGCCGGTCATCGGTTACCAGGGCCTGTGCCTGGACGACCGCTCGGCCAGCACCGCGGACGGCAACCCGATCCAGGTGTACACCTGCAACGGGACGGCCGCACAGCAGTGGACGGCCGCATCGGGCAACACCTTGCAGGTGCTCGGCAAGTGCCTGGACGCCGCCGGGGCCGGCACGGCAGACGGCACCCCCGTCGACCTGCACACCTGCAACGGCACCGGGGCCCAGACCTGGGTGCCGCAATCGGACGGCGCGCTGCTGAACCTCGCGTCCGGCAAGTGCCTGGATGACACCGGCTATGGCGGCCCGGGCACACAGGGGCAGATCTGGGGCTGCTCCGGCAACGCCAACCAGCAATGGACCCTGCCCGGCGGGCCGCCCGGGGGCAACACGCCCAATTTCGGCCCGAACGTCTACGTGTTCAACACCTCGATGCCGACCTCGGCGATCCAGAGCGACATCAACCAGGTCTACTCAGCACAGCAGTCGAACCAGTTCGGTACGCGCCGCTACGAGCTCATGTTCGAGCCAGGCACCTACAACGTCAGCGTCCCGGTCGGCTTCTACACCGAGGTCGTCGGGCTCGGCCAGAACCCGTCCCAGACAGTGATCACCGGCGGTGGGATCTACGCCAACGCCGCCTGGAACGGTGGCAACGCTACGACGAACTTCTGGCGGGGCGTGGAGAACATCACCATCGACCCGTCTTCCGGCAGCACCGAGTGGGCCGTGTCGCAGGCCGACCCGATGCGCCGGGTGAAGATCGACGGCAACATGGTGCTCGACGACGACACCTCGGGCAACAATTCGAGCAACTGGTCCTCGGGCGGCTTCATCGGCGACTCGGTCGTCACCGGTCAGGTCAACTCCGGTACCCAGCAGCAGTTCCTGATGCGCAACGACCAACTCGGGAGCTGGACCAGCTCGAACTGGAACATGGTGTTCGTGGGCGACACTGGAGTCCCGAGCCAGAGCTTCCCGAACCCGCCGTACACGACGGTGAACCAGACCCCGACGGTCGACGAGAAGCCGTACCTGTATGTTGACTCCTCCGGGAACTGGGACGTGTTCGTGCCCTCGAACAGGACCGGCTCTCAGGGTGTCTCCTGGGCGGGCGGGAACACGCCGGGGACCTCGCTGCCGGTAAGCGACTTCTACATCGCGACACCCGGCAGCACGGTCGCGCAGATCAACGCCGCGCTGGCGGGCGGAAAGGACCTGCTGTTCACCCCCGGCATCTACCAGATCAACGGCACCATCGACGTCACCAACCCAGACACCGTGGTGCTCGGCCTCGGCCTGGCAACGCTGGTGTCCAACGGCGGCGACACGATCCTGCAGACCGCTGACGTCAACGGCATCCGCATCGGCGGGCTGATCTTCGACGCGGGCACCACGAAGAGCCCCGTCCTCGTCCAGATCGGCCCGTCCGGCTCCAGCGCCAGCCACGCCTCCGACCCGACCGTCTTGTCCGATGTGTTCGCCCGCATCGGCGGGGCCACGGTCGGTAAGGCCACGCAGACGTTGCAGGTCAACAGTGACAACGTCGTTGGCGACGACCTGTGGCTATGGCGGGCGGACCACGGCAGAGGCGGCACGGTCGGCTGGAACACCAACACCGCCGCCAACGGCCTGGTCGTCAACGGCACCGACGTGACCATGTACGGACTGGCGGTCGAGCATTACCAGAAGGTGCAGGTCAAGTGGAACGGCAACGGCGGGGCCGACTACTTCTACCAGAGCGAGATGCCCTACGACCCGCCCAGCCAGTCCTCCTGGATGGACGGGGCCTCCGACGGCTATCCGTCGATCCAGGTCGCCAGCAGCGTGACCAGCTTCCGGGCCTACGGCCTGGGTGTGTACTGCTTCTTCGACGTGAACCCGAGCGTGGTCAGCGCGAACGCGCTCACCTCACCGACCTCGTCCGGAGTCCAGTGGCACGACATGGTCACCGTCTCGCTGGGCGGCACCGGAACCATCAGGCACATCGTTGACGGCAACGGAGCCACAGTCGACTCAGGCAATACAGTGGCCGACCTGACCAGCTACAACTGAGCACAACCGGATAGAACCCGGCGGCATGGGCATCCGGGGAGAGCAGATGCCGCCGGGTTTCCGCTCTGGCTGTCACTTCGGCAGCAGGCCGAAGATGGCCAGACTCGAGGAGAGCCCGGTGAACACTCTGCCGTGCGCCACGACGGGCGAGGTGAACTTCACGTAGCCACTCACGCCGTCGCGGCTGGGGTCCTGGTTGCTGTTCCAAAACTCCTTGGACAGGTTGGCTGGGTCGTAGGCGTGCAGGACCGCGCCGCCGTCGAGGACCCAGAGGACCGCGGTGCCAGCTGTGGTCCCGTCGCTGGAGACGATCGGGTCGCCGCCATTCGCATCGGATGTCGTGGAGGTGGGTTTGGCCGAGAGTTTCCCGTTACTCCAGGCGAATGCCTGCGTCGGGCTGCCCTGTCCCGTGAAGTAGACGGACTGCCCGCTGGCACCGCCGTTCCAGTACCCCGGGGTCATGAAACACGGCGCGACAGTCCCGGGCGGCAGTTCCTGCTGGACTTTGTCGATGTTCGTGACGTCCGCCGAGGAGGTGCCGCACTGGAGCTGGGGGTCGCTGGTGTACCCACCCATGTGAGCCGTGCTGACCACGTAGGGCCGTCCCTCTTTACCCGCTCCGATCAGCACGTTCGCCGACTGGAGCACCAGGGGGTCGCCCGAACCGAGGTCCACGTCGCCTTGAGCGAGGCAGAGCTGGTTGAAAGGAGTGAAGTATTCCGTCCGCTGGAGCGAGGCATTGAGCTGTACGAAGCTGTCGCCCATGTCCTTACCGCCGGTGTTGGCGTCGAAGGTGCCGTTGCCGCTCATGTAGTACAGGGTGCCTGTGCTGTTGGCGGCCAAGGCGCCGCCGGAGCCCCAAATTCCTCCCTGGCTGCCGTTGGGGGTGTCGTCGTAGATTTTTACCCTCGTGAACGCGGAGCCGCTGTAGCTGTAGCTGAAGATGAAGCCGTGGTAGTTGCCGATGTCACAGAATGAGGAAAAGGCAATGTAGACCTGCCCGTTCGCGAGCACCAGTGCGTCGCGCTGGCGCTCCAATTGCGCGTTGAATGTGATCCTGCCGTTGGAGCTGCCAGCACCCGTGCCTGGTGCCGATCCCCGGATGACGATCGGACTGCTCCTGTCCTTCCCGGTCACGATGTTGAGTGCGTGCAGGCGGTAGACGTCTATCCCGTGTTCGAGGTCGTAGGTTACGACAAACATGGTCTGCGTCTTCAGGTCAATGACCGGCGTGCTGGTGATGCCGACCACCGGCAGCAGGTCCCCGCACGGGCCGGGGACCGCGGCCGCACCGGCCGGCAGCAGGCTGGTCTCCCACAATGGCGCTATGGTCTTGGTCGCGTCTGCGTTGAACGCATAGACGGTGTCGTTTTCGGTAGCCGCGAAGACGACGTTGCGCACTTTGCCGCGGATGGTGAGGTGCGGTACATACACCGGCTGTGCGTACATTTGCCCGTCGACCGGGTAGGAGACGCGCTTGCCGAACTTCGATACTGTGACGTCCGACTGGTTCAGTATGGTCTCGTGCGTGTACTGCCCGGTGTGTGCGTTTCCATTGCGGTATTGCGTTACTGCGACGTTACCCCCAGCGGCACTGTGCGGCAGCTGGCTCGCGGCGGCGTGCGGAAGGAAGCTACCGCCCACGGCCACCGGGCCTAGGGTCATCGCAAGGCCCGATGCCATAACAGTGAGGCGCATGCGCGCCCTGCGCTTGTTGCGCATTATGCCTCCCCCTACGAATAAGGTCATCTGAATCCCTTGGACGTCGCCCTATCCAGCACTGGGTGTCGCGGCCACCTCGTTCGAGTCAGGTGATATGCCGACAGCGTTGTTGGCAGCGACCTGGTAGAAGTACCTCGTGCCATTGGTGAGGCCGGTGTCAGTAAACGTCGTGGTGGTCCCGTTGACAGTGGCGATCGGGGTGATGGCCTCGCCCTCGGCGTTCGTGCCGCGGTAGATGCTGTAGGACGTCGGGGCACCTTGTCTGCTGGCCGTCCAGGTCAGCGTCACCTTGCCATTCCCGCCCTTCTTCTGCAGGTTGGTCGGTGCGGACGGGATGGAGGCTGTCGCCGGGGTCACGGTCATCTCATCGACCCGGGAGACACCGTGGTCGGAAACGGCCAGCATGCTGATGGAGTTCACGCCCGCATTCAGGTGGACCTGGAGGAAGGAGTCCTCGAAGGTGCCGAAGCTGCCAGTGATCGGGAAGCGCTCGGTACGGGTGATCACCTGCCCGTTGACCTCGAGGCCCATCTGCCGGTCGTTCACGGCGGGGAAGAGGCCGCCCTGGAAGGCGTAACGCCAGTCGACCGTGTACAGGCCACTGCTCGGGACGCGGACGTTCTTGAACGTCAGGGTGCCGTCGGTCGAGTAGGCCATGTCGACGACCTGTTGCCCGGGTGAGTTCGAACCCGGTTGACCGAGCACCTGGGGGAACCAGCCAGTCAGTGCTTCGAACCAGTCGAACCCGGCCAGTTGTGCGTCCTCACAGTAGAAGACCCAGCTATTGCCCGAGCGCACGCCCGGCGTAGTCCCCCCGGTGACGGGCGGCGGCGGGGTCTTGGAGGCGTCTTCCGGCGTACGGGCCGACTGGCCGGACGAATTGACCGCGCTCACCTCATAGAAGTAGACAGGCGAGTTGCTGAGGTGGGGGTCATTGAAATGCGTATTCGTCGTCGTGGCGTAGGGGGTGTTGCCTTCCCCGCCGGAAGTCGTGGCCCGGTAGATGTCGTAGCTGGCCGCCCCCGGGCTCGCTTTCCAGGTCACCGTGATCGATGAATTGTAGTTAGCGTCGACCTTCAAGTCTTTCGGGGTTGGCGGGGGCGTGACCGCGCCGGAGGCCATGGGGAGGGACCCCGGCAGCAGGAACGTGGCGCCGACGGCGGCGGTGGCCAGCAGGGCACACCATGGGTACGCGGAACGGAAGATTTTCCTCACGGAAGCTCCTTGCTTCAGGCCGGTTAGAAGCCGACCGCGACAACTGCGTACTTGGGGTTGGCGGCTGAGATGTCTGAGGACTGGCCGCCGTAGTCGTCGTAGGGGAAGCCGTACTGCAGCCCGTTGATAGCGTTCTGATGCCAGAACCACGCGTAGTAGTTCGCTGGTGCGGCTTTATAGAAGTTGGCACTGTCCGTCTGCTGGCCCAGCGGCAGCTGCGCGACGTGGCGGTTCAGCGCGGCGCACAGCTGGGGGTTGCTGGCCAGGGTGCCCGCGCAGCCGAAGACGTCGGCCGTGGTGTCGCTGCCCGCGCCGTGGGCCGCCGCGTATTTGGTGAAGTATTTTGCATCCGCTCCTCCCGGCTGGAACGCGGGATCGGTCCAGGGCGCGGCGATGCCATAGGGCGCGTCGACGGTGGCCAGCTGCTTGAACGGGGCCGGTGCGGTGTCTTTGAACTTCCGGAACAGCGCCGTGCGGGACTGCGTGAACACCTGGTAGGAGTCGCCGATCTCCTGGTTGGAGCCGCTGTGGGCGTGCAGCAGGATGGCCAGCGGCAGCCCCCAGTCGATCACTCGGGTGGTGTCGATGTTGACCGATGACGGACCGACAGTGAATTCGATGAAGTCGGAGTACTTGCTGGCCGGGGAGCCCAGGTAGAAGTACATTCGCCCGGCTGAGTTGACCGGCATGTCAAAGTAGTGCTGCTGGGCGAGCGACTTCTCCTGGCCGTCGAAGCTCCAGTACACCCTGCTGTTGGGATACGCGCCTTCCGTCCGGTTCACGATCGAGAACTCCAGCACGTCGTGCGCAGCTGGGATCGCCTTGGTGTCACCCCAGAATGACGTTGGCGGGGCACCGCTTTTCTCCGCCGGCCCGGCAGCCACCAGGCCACGCACAGCAGCGCTGCCCACACCGCCACCCATCGGGCCCAGGGAAAGCGCCAAGGCAGCGGACAGGCAGGCGGCCACCACCGGCAGCAGCGCGGCCACGCGAGCGCCGGGCGGCCTGCCGCCACCCGTTACCCACCTGCCAGGGAGTATCTGCATCAGGCCCTCCGCAAATAGACCACGGACAGTAACAGACCACGGACAGTAACGAATTACGGACGGTAACAAATCACGTGCAGATAACACATCACGCACAGAAGCAGATCACGAGCGTATAACCCTGGCGCTGGGGCGTCGCAGCCGTTTAGGGGGGATTTAATGTTCGCGGGTCGCCGACAAGAGCGCCCATCGCCGAAGAGCCGACGACGATCACGAGGTTTCGCGCATCCGGCGGACCTCCGCGACAGTCTCCTGGGCGGCCCGGCCGCCACTGCGGTCGCGGCGCACCATCCGGTCTCCGGCTGTAGAGTCGCCGCTGGTGAGCATTGCAGAGGCAGCGGGGGCCACGAGCCCCGGTGATCAGGCGGTGACCGTGCAGCGGTGCGCGGCACAACTGCTCTGCGGCGACCCCGCAAGCACCCCCGAAGAGGTAGCTGCGCGGCTGCTGGCCATCCAGGCGCAAGACCCGCGTGGTGCTCGGCTGACGATCCGGGCACGTTCAGCGCGACTGTCAGCCTCCGATGTCGACTCCGCTATTACGCAGCGGCGTTCGCTGATCGTCACCTGGCTGAACCGTGGCACCCTGCACCTGGTACGCGCCGAGGACTACTGGTGGCTTCATCCCCTGACCAACCCGCAGTTGCGCACCGGGAACTCCCGTCGGCTGGCACAGGAGGGCGTGCCGCCGGAGGATGCGGAGCGGGCGGTGGCCACCGTGCGGGCCGCGCTGGCCGACGGCCCGCTGACCCGGGATCAGCTCCGTGAGCGGGTCGCCGCCGCCGGAGTGCGGACCGAAGGTCAGGCGATGGTGCACATCCTGGCGCTGGCCAGCATCCGGGGGCTTGTCGTGCGGGGCCCGGTGGCTGGACGGGACCAGGCGTTCGTGCTGGTACAGGACTGGCTGGGCGCACCACCGCCGGCGGTGGGCCGCGAGGCGGCACTTGGTGAACTGGCCCGGCGTTATCTCGCCGGGCATGCCCCGGCGGCTGACCGCGACCTCTCCCAGTGGGCGGGCATCGGGCTGCGAGATGCCCGGCTCGGCCTGACCCAATGTGGAGCGGTGCAGCGAACGGATGGCTTGGCTGAGCTACCGGGCAGCCCGCACCGCGCAGGTGCCGCCGTGCCGCCGCCACTGCTGCTGGGCGCGTTCGATCCGCTGCTGCTCGGCTGGGCCTCCCGGGAACCTATCGTCGGCCCCCACAAGCAGATCATCACGATTAACGGCCTGTTCCGGCCGTTCGCGCTGGCCGGCGGCCGGGCCGTGGCGACCTGGAACATCGCGCGTGGTCAGGTCGTGCTCGCACCGTTCGCCCCCCTGGAGGCCGAGACCCAAGCAGCCCTGGACACCGACGCCGCCGACGTGACACGGTTCCTCGGCCGATAGGACGCCTCGGAGTGAGAAGCCTGATGGCGCGGCGTGAGCTAAATCGTGTTTCGTCACTTTTCGCCGCTTAGCTCAGCGAGCCGGACATGTTTAATGCCGCCTGCCTGCTTCGATCTCGGCGGCCACGTCGTTGATCTTCTTTTGATACCAGGTAGAGGTGATGATGTAACCCTCCAGCACTCCCAGCACTGTGAAGCCGATGAGGATGGCGCCAGCTAGTACCTTTGCGGCTTGGACACTGCCAGGGTCGCTGTTGGCCGCGTGCAGTCCCCCAGCCACGTTGTCGATCAGCCGCCCGATGGGATCGCCGAGATGGCCCAGCGAGACCAGTCCGGCGCCCAGTAATAGCTTGGTCAGCCAGTCACTGATCTCGGCCAGGTTTGTGCTCGGCGAGAACAAGCCGGCTGACAGGTGGATCTGGCCAGATGAGACAATCTTGGGGATGCCCACAAGGAACCCCGCCAGCAAGCCTGCCAGCAGCGCGGCGAGGGCGACGAGCATGCCGACTCCCACATATGTCCAATGAGAGCCGGTAGTGCTGAAGGCGTATACCCAGATCCACACGGCACCGGCCAGCGGCAAGCCTAGGGCTAGCAGTGAGAGCCACGTCGTGACATGCGAAAGGCGGCCAAACCTAGAGGGCTGCTTTGGAATTGTTTCCCCATTACTGCCTGGGGTGGCGGTCATCTTCCGGGATCTCTTCCTTGGTGGGCACAACGGGGCCGTGTACCAAGTGTTGTCCCTTACGTTCGCCGCGGCAAGGGCCAGCGTTGGATTTGTGCCACTTTATGCTCGGCGATGGGACGCCGCTCGGCGGCAAATGATGTGGCGCTGTGTTTGCTCCGACGCAGAGATTCAGGCCTTTGACCGCGCCTGTGTCTCAATGGGTACAAACCCGGATTGAATTCGCCCGGGGCCGGGCCGCTCTCCCCCGTGGGGTGAGCGTGCAGGTCAGTCCGGTGGGCAAGAGGAGGGTGGCCAGCCTCGGCGGGACTGCGGGCGGATGGCGGGTCAGGTGCAGGTCGAACGCTGTGGCGATGTGGGCAGCGGTCCGCACGAGGAGCAGTTGGCCAAGGTGCAGGCCCAGGCAGACCCGAGGCCCCGCGCCGAAAGGAAGGTAGGCATAGGGTGCGTGCGGCGGACGGCTGCCGAGCCAGCGTTGGGCATCGAAGCGGCCCGGGCGGTCCCACCATCGGGGGTCATGGTGCAGCAGGTAGGGGCTGAACAGCACCGCGGTGTGGGGCGGCACGGTGTAGTGCTCGTCGAGGGTTACCGGGACGGTCGTGTCGCGGCCCAGCAGCCATGCTGGTGGGTGCACGCGCAATACCTCGCGGACGAACGCGGTGGTGTAGGGCAGAGAGGCGGTGGGATCCCCGGCAGCGCCGGCGGCTTCGCACCGGATCTGGTCCAGGTCCCCCGGATGGCTGGCGAGGTGGTACAGCAGCCAGCACCACGCCCCACCCATGGTCGCAATGCCACTGGTCAGAGCGTTACCCAGCGCTTTCATGGCGACCTCGGTGGGGATCTGGCCCGCGGTGGCAACGAGACGACGCAGCAGCGTCGGCGGCTGACCAGGTGCGGGTGGTGGCGGGGAACTGTCGAGCAGGGCGTGCAGTTGGGCGTCCACCGCGTGCCGCGCGGCACGGATCCGGCGGCGCATCAGGCTGGGCCACCACCGCGGTATGCGCACAGCGACGTCTGATAGGGCCAGGCCGGCGGTCACCGACGGCAACAGGGCAGGCACCAGCCCAGGCGGGTCGTGCGGTACCCAGATCGGCAGGGAAGCGCGCAGGCAGGTTTCACCGGCGACAGCGACCGGATCGAACTGTCGGCCAGAGAGCTGGTGCAGGCCTGCGGTGACGGCCTGGTCGATACCCGGCAGGTGGGCCCGCAGCGCGGCGGGCTTGAGGATCTGGCCTGCCAGATCACGAACGTGCATCCAGGCCTTGACTTCGTCGGCGTCTGGCAAGCCTCCGCCGTCGAGCAGCTTCGGATTGGGCACCAACTCGCGGTTGGTGCGTACCAGCACCCGCTGCACCAGAGCCGGATCGGTGATCACCACCAGGCTGTCTTCGAGCATGAAGACATCGCCGTGCTCTTGCCGGCAGCGGGCCAGATATCCGATCGGGTCGGCCTCGTACGCCTTGCGCCACTGGCGGCGTTGCCCGCCTTGCAGACCGGGGATCCCCATCGGTACCACGCTCGTCGTCATCACTGCACCGCCTTGCTCGCTACTCGGGGGCGGTGCCGAGACGACGCCGGCACCGCCCCCGAAGGGAAACCAGTTGGTTCCTTACCAGTAATAAAGGTGCGGGACATACCTGCCCGGCAGTTGCGCGCGCTGCATGCCAAGCGTGCGCCGGATCGCTGCGATCACCATCGTCACCCCCTCCCCGCTTCGTTGTACCGACGAATCCGCCATGAGACCCGTAGACCACCTCGAACAGATGGTCACGGTGTTCTCCTCACCTCGACCGGCGGGTGGCCCGCCGGGCTTGCGGCACTCCAGGCGAATGGCCCGGAGGTTAGGTGGCGGACCGCGGCGCGGCCCCCGTCATGTCACATTTGTAAGCGACGCGCCCTCGCAGGCGCGTGAGTAACGGCTACTCATTTCCGCCGGGCAGCACTACTCAGGGACCCGGCAGCGGGACACAGGGCGTGAGCCAGAGTTCACCCCGTACGGGTGAGCCATGTGCCTCCTATCTGGGGCATGGCATGAGGCGCAGGCGGGTGACAGCTATACCCGGCTTCCTGAGGAGCTTCGGTACTTCAGTGCAAATCCCAAGGAGGGATTGATGACAACTACCGCGGAGCGGAGCCCGATAGGCGATATCGCCGAAGAAGAACTACTGAGCGCGCTGATGGGCCATCGCGAGGAGGAAGATGAGCCGATCATGGAGCACCCGCTGCTCCTGGCAGCGCTCCTGCGCCGGCGCAGGGAACGTAGTGAGCGCGGCATCGAGCACCCGCTGCTCCTCGCGGCCCTGCTGCGCCGTCGCAGGGAACGTGGCGAGCGCGGCATCGAGCACCCACTGCTCCTCGCGGCCCTGCTGCGCCGGCGGGAAGACGAAGAGGAAGAGCCGGTCATCGAGCACCCGCTGCTCATGGCAGCGCTCCTGCGCCGGCGCAGGGACCGTGGCGAGCGCGCCATCGAGCACCCGCTGCTCCTGGCAGCGCTGGTGCGCCGCCGCCGCGAGGAAGGGGACGGCCTCATGGACCATCCCGTCCTGCTCGCGGCGCTCTCGCGATAGCGCCAGGCCGCTGGTTCACGACGGGTGCCTGACCCCGCGGCCACGCAGCCGACCGGGTAGGCAGTAGCAGGGCATCGGCAAGCCTGGTAGGTGATCGCCTACCAGGCTTGCCTTAGCCGACCACAGCTAAGGAAAAAACATGGCGGGCGAGTCCTCTGAGGAAACAACCCAAGACCAGGTCGATTCGCTAATCGACGAGCTCATCAGCGACATATTCGACGACCCCGGCAGATCCGAGACCTCGGCTCGCGGCATGACCAAAGCGGCTTCCCTGCTCGAGAGCGCGATCGGTGCTACTCGCGGATCATCCCGCATGTCGGTGTTCGAAAGGCTCTTCTTGGCCGAGGCATTCGCGTCCGAGCTGGCCAACGCGCTGGCGCCCGCGCTTGCTGAGCAGATAGCAGCCCGGCTGATCAAGGCCCTGGAACAGTACGCGGCCGATGACTCAACGGCGAAGAAGCCCACCCAGGCAAGCCGATCTGGCAGCCAGGGCCGAAAGACAGAGACAAAGTGACAGGGAGACGGCCGACGTTAGCTGCCTGGCCTATGCTTCGGTGCCACCGTCAGCGCAGGTCCAGGCCAGCTACGTCCGGTGGCCCGGAGCACCGTAACGGAACGGGCTCCGCCGACCGGTCAGCCACATGAGGCTTATCGCATTCACATCTCTTTGATGGTCTGCTGCAGTGTCTTGTCGATTTCCCTGGGGCTGACGCCGAGTTCCGTGGCGGTTTCCTTCTCGGCTCTGGTCACCGCGTCCTGGACGGCGTCCTCGACCTGGCTCTCACCGACCACAACCAGGCCAGCCTCACCAGGGTCGATGAAGTCGCCCAGCTGCTTGGCCTGCGACCTGGACATTCCCTTGGCCAGATGGCCGCTGACGCCCCCGATCACCCCGCCAGCCGCGGCCGCGCCCAGGATCGACGGCGGGAAAATGAGCCCGACAGCCGCGCCTGCGGCCACACCCCACCAGGCGCCGTGCCGCGTGGCGGTCTCGTCCTTGTTCTCGTGGACCTTGCCACTGGCGTCCTTGGTGATCACGGCCGCGTCGTAGGAGCCGACCAGGCCACCCGCGTGCAGATCCTTGACGACCTGGTAGTCATCGAGCGCTGCTGACTCGTTCGGGTACGTAGCCACATAGATGAACGTGCTGTCCGCTTTGGTCACGGCAATCCCCCCAGACATCGTGTACCTCGCTGACCTTCCCGGCCAACCTAGGAGCAGTACCTAGCCTGGCTCATCACCCCAGCAGGGCGATCTGTGCAATCGCCCGGCCGCGGCCGGGGTCAGGCAAGCCCGATTGGTACAAGGGCACCAAGGCCCACATGCAGGCCATATCGCGGCGGCCGGTT
>DASYYE010000152.1:0-39915 GCA_035946955.1 Streptosporangiaceae bacterium
ACGGCCAGGACTGTGCTGGTCTTCATACTTCGCCCCTTGTAAGAATCCCCGTGGTGACCAGAGCCGCCGCTATTCCGGCGGTCTGCTCCGTCCAGTCTGTGGGAGGCCGTCCCGCATCCGTCCCTCGTCTGTCCTCGGCCCTTCGAGGCAACGTACGATGCAGTATGTCCTGGTTTTGAAATGCAGCCGGGTGCTGGCCATGACGGGTAGAGCGGCGGGCCAATGGAGTTCCGGATCCTGGGCAGCCTGGAAGTCCACGCGGGGGGACGGCGGCTGGTGCTGGGGCCCCGCGAGCAGAAGGTGCTGGCGGCGCTGCTGCTGGACGCGGGCAGGCTGGTGACGTTGCCGCGACTGGTGGACGTGGTGTGGGACGACGACCCACCAGAGTCAGCGGCCAAGCAGGCCCGCAACTCGGTCTCCAAGCTCCGCCAGTTACTGGCTGATGACGGGTCCGGGCCGGTGATCGCCACCGACGGCGCTGGTTACCGGCTAGCCCTCGGCGGGGCATCCCTGGACGCCCAGGTGTTCGAGACCCAGATAGCGCAAGCCGCCGCCGCGGCGGCAGCGGGGCACACAGGTGAGGCCACACGTCTGCTCCAATCGGCTCTCGGCCTTTGGCGCGGGCCCGCCCTGGCTGGCCTGACCGGCCAGGCGATCGAGGCGGCGGCAGCCGCTCTGGAGCAGCAGCGGCTGGCAGTGACCGAAACCTACTGCGACCACCTGCTCTCGCTGGGATGTGACCGGGACGCAGCGGCTGAACTCGGCCCACTGGTGGCTAGTCATCCGTTGCGGGAAAAGGCCGCCGCCCAGCTCATGCTGGCGCTCCACCGGGACGGCCAGCGGGCCGAAGCACTAGCCCTCTACCAGGACACGCGGCGGGTGCTGGCGGACGAACTGGGGCTTGACCCCTGTCCGGAACTGCAGCAACTGCACCAGCAGATCCTCACCGGCGACCCCGCGCTCACCCCGTCCCGCCCAGCCAGCGAGCGGTCAATCACCCACCCCGCTGGTGACCCACCCGTCACCCCACCCCATCCGGCTGGGAGGGGAACACGAGCCGCGGACAGCCCCACACCGACCGTGGTCCCAAGGCAGCTCCCCCCAGCCGTCCCGCACTTCACTGGCCGCTCCAGCGAACTGAAAGCGCTCACAGCCCTGCTTGACCCAGACGCTGACACTCCCAGCACGGTAGTGGTCTCTGTTCTTGCCGGGACCGCAGGCGTAGGCAAGACCGCCCTCGCGGTGCACTGGGCGCACCAGGCAGCCCACCTGTTCCCCGACGGGCAGCTCTATGCCAACCTCCACGGGTTCGGCCCCTCCGTGACACCGCTCACCCCCGCGCAGGCCATCCGCGGGTTTCTCGACGCACTCAGCGTGTCACCCGAGCGCACCCCCGCCGACCTCACCGCACAGGCCGGGCTGTACCGCAGCCTGCTGGCAGGCAAACGCATGCTGGTCCTGCTCGACAACGCCCACGACGCCGACCAAGTCCGCCCACTCCTGCCAGGCGCACCAGGATGCCTGGTCCTCATCACCAGCCGCAGCCAGCTCACCGGCCTGGTCGCCACCGAAGGCGCACACCTGCACTGCCTGGACGTACTGCCCGAACACGACGCCTGCCAACTCCTGGCCACACGCCTCGGGCACGACCGCGCCAGCGCCGAGCCGACAGCCATCACCGAACTGACCAGACTCTGCGCCAACCTGCCACTCGCACTGGCAGTCACCGCCGCGCGGGCCGCCGCCCGCCCGCACATCCCGATCGCCGCGCTCGCAGCCGAACTCGGCGACGCCAATGACCGGCTCAACACCCTCGACACCGGAGACTCGACCGCTAGCGTCCCGGCCGTACTCGGCTGGTCCCACCGGCAGCTCACGCCCCAGGCCGCCGCTATGTTCCGGCTGCTCGGCATCCACCCAGGCCCGGACATCTCGCTGCCCGCCGCCGCCAGCCTCGCCGGCATCTCCCGGGAAGCGGCCCGCGTCGCGCTCGGTGAGCTGACCCGGGCCAGCCTGCTGACCGAGCCGGTCCCCGGCCGGTTCGCGTTCCACGACCTGCTCCGCGCCTACGCCACCGAACGAGCCCAGGCCGACGACAGCCCCGAAGCCCGCGATGCGGCCATCGACCGGATGCTCGACCACTATCTGCACACCGCGCACACCGCGACGCTAGTGAGCTCCCATTACCGCCGTCCGCTCACCCTCGCCCGGCCGGCTCGCGGGACCATTCCCGAAGACATCACCAGCGCGAGTCAGGCGATGGCCTGGTTCGATGCCGATTACCACGTGCTCCTCGCGGTCATCGCCCTCGCCGCCGACAGTGGGCACCACGTCCATGCCTGGCAGCTTCCGTGGGCTATGGGCGACTACTTCAGGTATCTGGGCCAGTGGCGAGACTGGGTAGTCACCCATCACTCCGCCCTCGCTGCCGCACAGCAACTCGGTGATCCACTGGCGCTGGCACGCTCACACGACGGCCTGGCCACTGCATACATACAACTCGGCCAGTTGGAAGAAGCACAGGCGCACCTCACCCAGGCACTCGACTTCTGCCGGATCGCCGGTGACCGCCACGGTGAGGCGCTGGCGCACGCCCTCTTCGCAGAACTCTTGGCGCTGCAGAAGCGGTGGCACGAAGAACTCAGCGAAGCCAGCATGGCACTGGAGTTGTACCGTGCAATTGGATCGAAGGCCGGAGAGGCATTTGGGCTCAACCAGGTGGGCTGGGCGCATGGCCAGCTTGGCGACTACCACGAGGCATTAGAGCTGTGTCAGCAAGCCCTGGAACTGCATCGCGAGGTCGGCAGTCGAAGCGGAGCAGGCATCACGCTGCACACCATGGGCTACGCATATCACCATCTCGGCCAGCACGCTGAGGCTACCGACTGCTACCGCCGCGCCCTCGCCATCCTCCATGAATCCGGTTATCGGTATCAGCAGGCGTACACACTCGCTGACCTCGGTGAGACCCTTGTCGCGGCGGCGAAGCCGGACGAGGCGCATGAGGCGTGGCGGGAGGCGCTGGCCATCCTCGACGACCTAGGGCACCCCGACGCGGTGCAGGTCCGTGCCAGGATGCACGAATGCGGTCATGCCGAGGATCGGTAACGGTAGCAATCCCCTGCGGCAGGTCGATCTGGACCACACGGCGACCGCGCAACCGACTGGGCTTCTTCGTCGCTGGGATGACACACTTGCCCAGTGATCCTCTCGCAGGACGCCGCTGCGCGTGTCGAGCAGGTTGACATCGACTATCTAGAGGCGCGGATCGTCGCGCTGGCACAGGTCACGGGCAACCCCTACGGCGCCGCGATACGCCGCGCCGGGAGTGCCCGCGCTTTCATGGTCCAGGCTGTGCCCAATCCACTGTTCAACCACGTCATGGGCTTGACCGCGAATGCGGTGAGCGAACTCCCGGAGCTGGCCCAGTGGTATGCCCGGCACGGCAAGACAACGCGAGTGGATGTGACCCCGGCGCAGTCCAGCCGCGAACTGTTCACCGCGCTGGCTGGGCAGGGGTTGTCCCAGAGCGGGTTCTACGCCGCCTTATACGCCGACGCCCGGCCGCACGCCGCGCGCGAGGCGGACGGCCCGATCCAGGTCGAGCCCGCAGATCCACAAGAGTTCGCCCGGATCTACGTAGAGGGCTTCGGCTTTCCCAGCGCACACTGCAACGCAATGGCCGTCTCAGTACAGGTACTCGCGGGACGGGCAGACGTACGCTTCTACCGCGCCCGGATAGGCGCGAGCACCGCAGGGGTCGCCCTGCTGTTCCTTGGTGAAAACATAGGCTATCTAGCCACGGCCGCCACTCTGCCCGACTACCGCGGCCGGGGTATTCAGAGCGCGCTCATCCGTCACCGGCTCTACGCCGCCGACGATGCCGGATGCGACCTGACCGCGGGCCATACCGCGGCGGGCAGCGTGAGCCAGCGGGCGATGGAACGCAGTGGCCTGCGCCTGGCCTACACCAAGGCCATCTGGAGCACACCGGTCGCGTGACCCAAACACGGCATGGGCACCGAGATGCCCGAACGCACGTCGGGCTCGGCTCCGCGCAACAGCCCCTTACGGTTGCGCATGCCTGGTGCTGTGTCCCGTGACAGGCAGCACAACAGTTGGGTGAGCGGTGGTGCGTCTACAGACCTAGGCTGGTGGGGAGGACCAGGCGGTGGTCGCTCTCGGGTTCGGCGAAGGCGTTCGTCGCGCGCAGAGTCCCGGTCGCTTCCGTCAGGTCCGAGAAGTTGATCGCAGCGGTGTAGTCGTGGGCGTAGCGCAGCGCCTTGATGAGGACACCCGGGTCGTCCTGCCGCGTCATCCGGCGGAGCGCCCCGAGATAGTCGTCTCGGAATACCGTCGGGACGATGATCCTCGACTGCATGCCGGTGACGAGTTCGGCGTTCATCATGACGCGTGCCAGTCTGCCGTTCCCATCGTCGAACGGGTGGACTTCTGAGACCAGGGACATCATGTAGACAGCCCGCTCGAATGAGGTGTCCAGGGTGGCAAGCCGTTCCCAGCCAGCGCGCAGGGTTCCGGCCACCAGCCCCGGCAGCACGAATACCGAGTCTCCGGCCCGGTTGACGGATTCCTTGAAGAGCCCGGGCCGCCTTTCTGGACGGCCTCCCAGGATGGTCGCATGCCTGGACCGCAGTACCTGGAGGAACTCATCAGGCGTTGATGCGAGCGTGGTCATTTCATCCAGGTCAGAGACAACTCTGTAAGTGCCGACCAGGTCGTGGCTGTCGTCTGAACGGCCAAGGATCTTTTTGTCCCCGTAGACCACGGCGATGGCCTCGTCCAACTCGAACTCAGTGCCTTCGATGAAGTTGGAGAAGTAGGCCTCGAAGAATGGCAGGTGAGCGTAACGGACATCGCGGGGGTCATGCACAGGCCGGTTCTGCGGTGCGGACTGGCGCAGGCCGCTCACGAGCCGATCGAACCGGCGGATCCGTTCCTGGTCATAGGGCAGCGAGGCCTGGCGTGCCGTCAGCGCCCTGGAAGGAGTCCGAACCTGCTGCGTACCGAGTGCCCCTCCGATCATCTGCGAGAGCTTCCTTACCCCTTCGCTCGGAGCACCCACAACACTCGCAACCTCTTCCGCCTTCACCCGGTAAGCGGCGAGCTTCTGCGCTCCGTCGACCTGGCGCAACCTGTCAACCCAGTCGCCCAGCTCAGCCCAGTCGAGCGTCCGGCGGACCCGCCCGTTTCGCGAGCGGGACGGCCGGGTGTTCTCGGCAAGCGAGCGGCCCTTGCTCGCCTGGTAGAGCCCCCCGGGAAGGGCGATGTCCCCCTCCTGCGGGCCCGCGCCGGTCCTCACTAGCGCTGTCAGGCCCGGCAGGCCGGCTTCCCGACCGCGCCCCTCATGAGCGAGGTAGAGCACGCCCTCCGTCGGCCCGCCCGTGAGCGCCGAACGGTCAGTTATGACGGCACCCGGAAACATGCGGCCAAAGATCGTGTGCCACTCCCGAGCCACCACAGCAGCCGGGTCGGACTTGACATCGCTGGTGTACACGCCAACGGCGAGCCTGGACAGTTCCCCCCTGCGCACGCGGTCCGAGATCGTCGCTGCCGGCAGGTCTGCCGCGAAGACAACACTCGTATCCACGATTTCCTTCGCCTCCCCCGAAGAAATCTGCAATTACCAGGAGCCTACCCGAAGTTTTCCGCAGTTAGTGGATCCGGATAGCTCTCACGCGCAGCGTGTAGCGCCGGTCAGCGTCACGGCCACAGACTGCGTGGAGTTCGACCCGGAGTTGGTCGGCGGCGAGTTCCGCCAATCCTCGGCCCGCTCAAGTCTGGCGAAGACTCACGCAGTCCGCTCTGGTACACGCCTCAACCACGAGGCACCTGCTCACTGGCTGTTCGCGGCCGCCGCCTCCCACACGTCACGTCCGCCGTCCCAGAGGGCTTGGACGTGGCCGGCGAACCGGTCGAAGACTCCGTCGTCTTGGTGGCGGCGCAGGTGGAACGCGGGTGAGTCGTGGCCGAGGAGGCTGGACAGGTGCGGGGTCACGATCATGTCGTGGTCGAAGGTGAACACCGACAGGGCGATGTGGCGGTCTGAGAACCGTGCCTCGATGCCTTCGGTGCCGCGCAGCCTCTCCAGTTGCTCCATGGTGACCGCGATGCGGGTGGAGACGGTGAGGGAGGTCGCCTCGATCTCCTCGCGGCGGCGGGTGACCTCGCTGTCTGGGTCGCCCACCAGGAACCGCACCCGGCAGCCCTGGCCCGCTTTGCGGCGTAGTGCGGCGGCGAGGTTGGGCTGCTCGATCCACAGGAAGTAGTTTGTGTAGCCGGCCAGCGTGACCTCACGCGTGGCGGTGGTGATCAGCTTGCGCCACAGGGACGCGGGGCAGGCTGAGCGGTGGGGGTAGACGGCGGCGATCTCACGGTCAGGGCCGGTCTTGACCGCCGCCCGTACCGCTTCTGGCCATAGCACGGCTTCATCAACTCCAAGGGCCTCAGAGGTGGCCCAGCGGTGGCGGGGGTGCGGGGTGCGGCCGTCCTGCGCAACCCACCGGGTGACTGTCTTCTCGTCCACCCCTACCCGGCGTGCGAGCGCCTGGGCGGACATCTTCGCGTCGGACATCGCCTGCCGCAGAGCCACGTTAGCCACCGTCACAACCCTTCCGGGGGGACGCTCTGGACGTTTCTTCGACTATAGCCGAGAACGTCTATTGCGTACTTATGGGTGGCGTACCAATGTCCGGCCTGCCCGGCCACCGTGAGTGATGCTTCGCCCACGGATAAAGAACAGGTGCCAACTCAGCCGTGGGGCCAGCACGGTGCCCCGGGTCACCCCAGACCCACACCACAGACGGTGACCCTGGGCAGTGTTCTGATGCTGGTCCCGCAAGGAAGGCGGGCAACCAACGTGTGGATTGACCGTGGTGGCTGGATCTCCGGGCCGTGCCGGTCCCTGGACCCCGGCGTCCGGGCACTGCTGGCCGTCGTGGCCGACGCGCTGAGCCTGCCGCCCAGTGACCCCGCACTCAACGGCAGGGTGCACGCCGTCACGGGCAGCCTGCGTACCGCGCTGGACTCGGCCGTCAGCGACTTGGACCTGAAGATCTTGGCCGACCTGCTCAGGGAACAGTTGGACTTGGTCCCATGAGCTACACCACCGCCCAGACGGACCAGCTTGAGGCATTACGCCACGCCCACTGCGGGCTGTGGAAGTTCTGGTGGGTGCCGAGAGTGGTTGGTGGCGCCTTGTGGTGCGCAGGACTGCGCGCCGACCACAAGGTCGTGTTGCAGGCCCGCAGCGCCGCAGAACTGGACCGGGCGGTCACCACGTGGGAAGGTGCGCGGTGAGCACGGGCCCGTCCGAGCCCCGCGGGAGACCGCCCCCACGGGCCGCCGTGACCCTGGCCAGACCGGCCACCGGCCCGCCCGGCCCATAACCGCGCTACGTGACCCTGCGATCCTGGCCCGGGTGGCCGCCGGCCTGCGCCGCCTGCCCAGCACGCCGCCGACAACGCGACCCGGGTGAGGAGTCACTCGGTGCCAGTCGCGGCGAGCGCTCGGCAGTCGAGGCAGCGCGGATGCGGCCCCCATGCGGTTTGGTGACGTGAGCAGGCCGTATCTGACGCAAACTGCACGCTGAGCAGGGGACCTCGCCGGGATCTACTTCGCCGTCCAGGCCTAATACGAGCAGCAGTTCGTCAACGCCAACCAGCAGGCCCTCAACGCCGGGGTTCGGAGTACAAGGCCGCGTTCGCCGCAACACTCAAGTCGCTCCCCACCTGCTCCAAACAACATCGGCTGTACCCAACCTGCCCGGACCTTTGCCCTACCACCATCACGGGCACGGCGGTCCAGCCACGCCCACGCCCAGCCACTCCTGACGGGCGTGAGGTCCGGGAAATCTGGAGCTGAGTACGCCTTAGTCGATCTTGGTACTGACGGACCTGTCCCAGCTCTACGGTGCGTCTGACCGTGCAGAGCCGGTCATGCGACTTGGCAACCACATCCGGAATGATCACCCTGGCCTGGTGGCCCTTCTCCTCGGCTGGAAACGTGATCTGGAAGGTGTCCTCGACATGAGTCATTCGGTTGCCATCGCTATGGCGGGCCTTGTTCGCCCCGGCCAAGGACACGTCACCAATTCGGATCAGGGGGTACGTCCCCAAACGGCACCGACCAGTAGCCGCCGCTCCCATTTGGCCAGTGCACGGTGAGAATACGACCTTTACCAAGTAGAGGGTCCAGCGCATCCATACATCCGAGGATGGCGGCCGGACATGGGCCCCCCGGATGGTTTATGACCAAATCCGCCTCGTTAATGTTGTCGCGCAGCATAATGGCGACGAATTTCTGCTCAACGTGATCGGCGTTAACTGAAGTCGAAGAACCTTGCAACAGGCCTGCTTCGTTAAGCCTGCCGTTAACAATCGATATCAAGTCGGCATCGGCCACCCTCTGACCGCTCCTCAAATCATATGTACGACCATCTGCAGCCATACCGCGCCCGCGCGTTTCACCATTTTCCACAAATTGAGGAAGCGAGGCCCCCTCTTTGGCCGCGTCGAAGCAACTGTCATTGTGAACGACTACCGAAGTATTTCCAGCAACTACGTAGAACGCGTGGAGAGTAGCTACGGTGAGATCCCACATCCAGCCTGCGTGAGTCTTGGGGGTATAGCCGCCAACGGCCTTGGCCACACCACCGGCGGGCGTACGCAGGTAGGCACCGTAGTGGAGGGCGGCGGCCTTTACCCATCGGTGACTGCCTCCGTCCCAGAAGAGGTGGCTCCGTGTCGTGTCAATGACCGCAGTCCGACGCCCAGCCTCGACTTCAAGGTTGTACAGGTCCGAGTCGTAGTGGATCAGAACTCTTGAGACAGCCTCCGCTGAGGTTCTCCCTGTCTTGACGTTGGTGGCCAGAACCTTGTCGCCTAGCTTCAAGTGGCTGATGGAGACGGCGGCACCAGTAGCGAGCAGAACCTTGGTGCCGGCGGCGAAACTCTGCCCGCCACAAGACACCGCCTCGTTGGTGCTGGTGGTGGCATCGGTTGTACCGGTGGCTGCGTCCGTTGTGCTGGTAGTTGCGTCGGTTGTGCTGGTGGTCGCATCTGTCGTGCTAGTAGTTGCGTCGGTGGTGGTCGAGGTTGCGTCGGTGAGGCCGGATGTCGCGTCGGTGGTAGTGGTATCGAGGGTGTTGGTGAGGGCGTCGGTGCCGGCGCTGGCGGCGTCGTCGGTGATGGCGGGGCCGAGGCGGGACATGACGTTGTCGATCACTGGACCGATCAACTTGCTGCCGAACGTGCTGATCAGCTTGCCGCCGAGCTCGCCGAGGACGGCACCCGCCGCACCTGTGAGCGCACCGATGCCCACTGCTACGCCGAAGCCGCCCAGCGACTGCTTGTTCATCGGGGTGGACATCGAGTAGCTGACCGCGTTGCCGACAGCGCCGGCCAGCGCGGCGCAGCCGACTGAGGCTACGCCGAAGGTCTCCACGTCGAGCACGGCATTGCAGCCGATGAAGACCGCGGTGCCAGCGGCGAACGAGGCGATGTCCGCCCGGTGGGCACTGATCCACTGGCCGGCCGAGTGGGCGACCTGCTTCACAGCCTGGTAGCTCTGATACGCGACGTGAAGGGTGGTCTGGAGCCAGGCTGGTCCCGCTTGCCCGTTGTACACCTTGTGGACGTATTGAATGGTCTGGTTAACGACCTGGTTAACGTGCTGGCCGAATGGGCTGGAGTTCCAGGCGTCCTGGACTTGGGTGATCACCTGCTGGATATTGTGGATCGCCGTGCTCACCACACTCCTGGCCAACGGGACGAGGATGTTGTTGGCTCCCCAGTTGATCTCCTGTTGGGTTACGGGGTCCAACCGCCCACCGAAGTCGTGCCACAAGGTGCTCCCGGTGCTGTAGGCCCAGTTGAATGCCGACTCGCCCAAACTGGCTACGTCGCAGCCCAAGTCGAACCAGGCGCAGGTGCCGAGCGGGTCGTAGGCGGTGAGCGGGTTGTCGTCGCCGTAGGCGAACGTGTTCGCGGTGACCGAGTTCGGGATCGGGCTGTTCGACGCCGCGTCACGGCTGGTGAACTGGCCGGTGCCAGGGCTGTACCAGCGCGAGCCCATGTTGACCTTTCCCGTCGATGGGTCGGTCCAGCCGGACTGATAGCCGAGGTTCCCGGCCATGCCCGTCCCCGCCGTCACGTTGCCGAACGGATCAAAGGTCTGTGACCCGGCCAGCGTCGTCCCGGTGGCGGTGAACTCCGCGACCACGTCCCGGTGCTGGTCGGTGAAGGCCAGGACTGAGTTGCCGCCGGAGGAGATCCCGACGATGCCTCCCGAGGGGTCGCGGCTATAGGTGGCGGTGCCGTCGGAGGCGACGTCGTTCGACATCCCCGAGTAGGACATCGTGTGGCCGGAGGCGGCCAGCACCCGGCCGAGCGCGTCGTAGCTGTAGGTCTGCTGGCCGTCGGTGACCACCTGGTTGAACGCGTCCGAGGTGGACTGGTTCGTGACGCCGGTAGCCGAGGTGACCGACGAGAGCGTGCCGCGGGCCGTGTAGCTGTAGCTCATGCCGCCAGCCGAGGTCAGCTCGTCCCGCGCGTCGTAGGAGTAGCTCTGCGACCCGACCTGGGTCCGGTTGCCGTTGGCGTCGTAGCCGTAGGTCGCCGTGGTGGTGCCGTTGTTCCACGAGGTGAGCCGGTTGGCCTCGTCGTAGTTGTAGGTGTTCGTCGACGTCCCAGCGACCCCGGCCGTGGTCTTGGACGTCTCGTCGCCGTTGGCGTTGTAGCCGTAGTTGATCGACGCCAGGGTCTGCCCGGAGGCCGAGGTGAGTGTGTCCCCGGTCAGCTCGTGCAGGCTGTTGTATCCGAGGGCCTGGCTCGCGCCTGCGGCACCGTACTGGACCGAGCTGACCTGCGAGAGGGTGTTGTAACCGTAGGTCAGCGCCGTGCCGGTCAGCGGATCGGCGACTGTGGAGAGACGCCCGGCCGCGTCGTAGGTGTATGAGGCCGTACCAGCGGTGTCGGTGCGGGAGGCCATCTGCCCGTCGGCGTTGTAGGTGAACGACGTCGTCCCGGACGACCCGGATGCGGACAGCAGCAGCCCACGGTCGTCATAGGTGAAGCTGTCCGAAGAACCCGAAGACGTGCTCGCAGAGGTCAGGTTCCCCACCGCGTCATAGCCGAACGACCGTGCAGCGGTCGGCGCGTCCGCGCCGCTCCCCGACTGGCCGGTGAGCCGTCCCAACGCGTCGTAGCTGTTGGTCACGGTCACCCCACCAGGTGAGGTCTTCGACGCGACCTGGCCGTCGGCGTTGTAGACAACGGTGAACGTCCGGTCGGCCAGGTTCGGGTATGCCGACGTGGCCGGCACGGTCGTGGACTCGCGCAGGTTCCACGGGTTGTAGGTGTAGATGGTGTTGTTGCCGTTGCCGTTGGTGTAACGGGTCATGTTGCCCGCCGCGTCGTAGCCGAACGACGTGGTGATCGACGACGAGGCGCTAACGGGCTGGGTCTCCGACCTGAGCAGGCTGGTCGCGTCGTAGGTGAACGTGGCGGTGTTGCCCATGGCGTCGGTCGCCGACGTCATGTTGCCGTTCGCGTCATAGGTGGCCGACGTGGTCCGCACGATGTCGCCCAGGGAGTCCGACTGATAGGACTGCACCACGTTCCCGGCCTCGTCATACACCTGGTGTGAGCTGGTGCCGTCGGGCAGAGTCACCGTGGTCCGGCGGCCGAGCAGGTCATACCCGTATGTGGTGACGTTGCCGGCCCCATCGGTCATCCTGGTCCGCTCGCCGGCCGCGTCGTAGGCGTAGGAGGTGGTCACTCCGGCCGGTGTGGTCACCGACGACAGCAGGCCCGGCGTGTCGTTGTACTGGTACGCCGTGGTGTACGCGGCCTGCGACGGGGACCGCTCCACCTGTGTGGTGGTCACCTTCCTGCCCAGGTAGTCGTAGGTGGCGGCGTTCTCCGCACCAGCCGGGTTCGTTGCAGACAGGAGGTCGCCGTTGGTGTCGTAGGTGTAGTGGCTGACCCCGCCCATGGGGTTGGTCACGCTGGCGGTGTCGCCGAGCTGGTCGTAGCCGTAGGTGGTCTGGTTTCCCAGCGGGTCTGTGGTGGATACCACCTGCCCGAGGCCGTTGTAGGCGGTGCTTGACGTCGCGGTGATGGGCGACGAGGAGCCGGGCGGGGTGTAGGACGGCAGCGTCTTGGTGACCGGGCGGCCGTCGGCGTCGTATCCCACCGTGGTGACGTTGCCGTTCGGGTCTTCGGTGGTGACCTTGTCACCGAACGTGTCGTACCCGTAGGTCGTCACCGGGACCGCGGTGACGGGGTTTCCGCCACGCACCTCGGTGCTGACGGCTGGCTGTGTCACCTCGGCGAGCTTCCCGGCCTCGTCGTTCTGGTAGTAGGTGGTGTTGCCGTTGGGATCGGTCATCGAGGTGGGCAGGCCACGCTGGTCGAGCGCCCAGGTGGTGGTCAGCGACTTGGCGTTGAGTGGGCCACCGGTCCTGCCCTGTGAGTACAGGCGGGCGACGTCGTCCGCGGTCAGCGCCCTCTGGTACACCTGGACACCGGCGACCTGGCCGTTGAATACCTGGGACGCGGCGCCGCCCGCGGTCTGCATGCCGCCGATGGTGAGCGGGCCCTTGCCGGTCCACGGGCCGACAGGATCGGTGCCCGTCGCCACGAGCGAGCCGTTGACGTACAAGCTGATCGTGTTGGAGACGACTGAGTACACACCGACCAGGTGCGTCCAGGTGTTCAGCGTCGGCGCCGCAGACGTGTGTGCCGAGTAGTACACCGGGTTGGCAGAGTCTGAGCCGGGCAGCGTGAACGCCCAGCCGCCGTACCCGCCCGAATACTGCAACTGGAACGACCCCATGTTGACGCCGCCCTGAGAAACCGCGTCAAAGCCCTGGCTCGTAGAAGTGGAAGCCAGGTTGACCCAGGCGGAGACCGAGAAGGAGATGGCCGAGTCCAGCGCGGGCCCTGAGGTTGCGAGCAGGCCGCTGTGGCCATTGAAGCTGGCAGCGCCGGATGCCCAGGTGGCGCCGGGGGACATGAACGCTGTATTGCCTGAGCCGGACCTGTCGACTGCGAAGGTGGGCGAGTAGTTCGCCGAGGTGACGGCGCCGTCGGTCAGCGGCCACCAGCCCGCCGGGTTCGAGCCTTGTTCGTCGTGCACGCTCTGCGAGGTCCTGCGGCCCAGCGGGTCGTAGGTGTAGTCGGTGGCTGTGGCATTGCCATGAGGGTCTGTGCGCCGGACGTTGAGCACCTGGTCGGTAGGACTGTAGGCGTATGTCGTGGTCCGGTCAACACCCGTCGGGTCCAGGGTCGACGACGTCGTGCGGCCCGCGGCATCGATCACGTAGTCGGTCTCCGTGTACCCGTTGTTGGTGACCCTCTTGACGAGGTTGCCCGCCTGGTCGTAGGAGTTGGACTGCTGCACGAACGACTGCCCGGATGCCGGGTTCTTCCGGGTCACCGAGGCCAGCAGCCCGTTGTCCGTGTAGGTGTAGGCGGTCACGTCCCCCATCGAGTCGGTGACCGATGCGAGCCTGCCCGCCGGGTCATACGCGCGGGATTCCTCAACCAGGTTCACCGCGGGCAAGGGGTTCGCGGGGTCGCCCGTGTAGTTCACGAGCGTCTTGGTGAGCAGGTGCCCGTTCGGGTCATAGCTGTAGTCGGTCTCGTTGCCCGCCGGGTCGAACTCCTTGACCTTGTTGCCGTAGGCGTCGTACGCGTACTTGGTGACCGCGCCCATCGGGTCGGTGGCCGAGGTCTGCTCGTCGTTGCTGTTGTAGCCGTAGGTGGTGGTACGCGAACTGTCGCCGCCGGTCTGGTCGGCTACGGACACGCTGGTCAGGTTGCCGTCCGTGTTGTAGACGTTCGTGGTCTTGGCGGTGTGGATGGCGCCTGTGACGTGGTCGGTGACGCCGGGGTCGGTCTGGGTCAGCACCTGGTTCTGGCCGTTGTAGGTGTAGTGGGTGGTCAGGCCGTTCGGGTAGCTGTTGCTGACCACGGTCTTGGTGAGCACCCGGCCGAGCCCGTCGTAGGTGTACCTGGTCACCTCGCCCGCCGGGTCGGTGATCGTGGCCACGTCGCCGTCGGCGTAGTAGGAGAGGGTCTCGGTACCTCCGCCGGGTGAGGTCGCCGAGGCGAGCAGCCCGGCGGGAGCAGTGCCGGTGCCCGCGGCGGGTGTGCTGCTCGTGGTGTAGGTGAGCTTGGTGGTGCGCCCGTTCGGGAACCCAGCGACCGGCGGCGTGGTGAGCGCTATCTCATTGCCGTTGGTGTCGTAGGTGTAGCTGCTCTCGTAGGCCGGGTCCGTGGAACTGGCGGAGCGGCCGTCGCGCATGGTCAGCACGAGGTCGTTGCGGGGGTCGGGGGACAGCGTCGCCGACGTGTCGTCAGGGAAGTAGGTGTAGTAGTCCGTGGAGCACTTGTTGGCCGCCTGGTCCTGGCAGGTCGTCTGGGAGACGATGTTCCCCCGCACGTCGTGCCCGGTGGTGGTCACGTTGCCGTCCGGGTCGGTGAGCGTGTCCAGGAAGCCGGAGGTGTCGTACCCGTAGCTGGTGGTGTTGCCCAGGCCGTCGGTCTCGGACAGGATCCGGTTCCCGAAGCGCGGGTCGTACCGGTAGGTCAGCGTCTTGCCGCCCGGGTCGGTGACGTTGACGGTCTCGACCGGTGCGGCCCCCGAGGACGACTTGTACGCCGTCCACTGCGTGGCCACCTGGGCGGCCGACAGTGCCGACCGGTAGAAGGCGACCTCGCCGATCGAGCCGTTGAAGTAGGTGGCGTAGCCGGTGTTGCCGTTCTGGTGCTGGTGCGGTTCGTCTGGCCAGTTGCCGCCGAGGAACCCGGTCCCCACATAGACGTAGGGCTGGCCGGTCACGCCCACCGCGATGTTCTGGGTGCCTATCAGGCTGCCGTCCAGGTACAGCGACTCGGTGTTGCCGGCCGCGGTCAGTACGGCATGGTGCCACTTGCCGTCGGTCACCGCGTTGGCTGACGACATCGGGGCGGAGAAGCCGTAGAACTCGCCTTGCAGCTTGCCGTCGCTGCCCACATACAGGCTGGGGACGTAGCCGCCGCTGACGCTGCCCTGGGAGATCGGCGCGGAGCCGGAACCGAACAGCACGCCATTGTCCGAGGTGGTCTTGAACCAGAGCCCGACGCTCATATGGCTCTGGCCGTCCACCAGGTCGGGCAGGCTGACCGAAGAGCTGGTGCCGTTGAAGGACGCAGCGGTCTCGTCCTGGAACGGGCCGCCGACGCCGAGCGTGACGTTGGAGTACTGGCCGTACCCGCCGTTGACCTCGTCGTTGGCCTGTGTCGCGGAACCGGTGTCCCCCAGCCGCCAGTACCCCTCGGGCTGCGCGCCGAGCACCGCCGACCGGAAGACCTGGGAGGAACCGGCCACCGATGGGGCCCCGATGGACCACTGGCCGCCCGCCGCGTCCTGCACTGAGGTGACCCGGCCGGTCACGCTGTCGTAGTTCACCTGTGCCTGGGTGTTGCCCATCGGTGTGGTGAGGGTGTTGAGCAGGCCAGTGGAGGTGCGCCCGGCCGCGTAGAGCTGGGACGCCGTGGATGCGGTGAAGTAGTGGCTGTACATCGCCACGTCTGAGATGTCGCCGTTGAAGTAGGTGGCGTAGCCGGTGTTGCCGTTCTGGTGCTGGTGCGGTTCGTCTGGCCAGCCGCCGCCGAGGTAGCCGGCCCCCACGTAGACGTCGGGCTGGCCGGTCGCCCCCACCTGGGTGTTCTGGCTGCCTTGCAGGTGGCCGTCCAGGTAGAGCGACTCGGTGTTGCCACCCGCGGTCAGCACGGCATAGTGCCAGTTGCCGTCGGCCACCGAGGTGGCCGATGAGATCGGCGTGGTGCTGCCCCAGAGCTCACCTTGCAGCTTGCCGTCGTTGCCCACATACAGGCTGGGGATGTAGCCACCGCTGACGGTGCCCTGCGTGATCGGCGCGGAGTTGGAGCTGAACAGCACGCCATTGTCCGACGTGGTCTTGAACCACATGGCCACCGTCAGGTAGCCACCAGCCAGGTAGCTCGCATTGCTGGCGAGGCTCGCGGGCAGCGCCATGGTGGAGGAGGTGCCGTTGAACGAGGCCGCGGTCGAGGTGGACCCGGGCAGTGGGCCCGGCTGGCCGAGGGTCACGTTCGAGTAGGTGCCGTTGTACAGGCCCTCGTTGGCCGCGACCGAGTCGGCCGCGACCGTGCCCGAGGCCTCGTTCAGCCGCCAGTAGGCTGCGGGCCCGGCGTCGAGGACAGCGGTCGGGAAGTGCGAGCCGGTCGTGTACGAGTACTGGGTGCACGCAGTGGGCGAGGTCGGTGGGCAGACCCCGGACAGTTCGTCGCCGTTGTAGGTGTAGGCCCAGGTCAGTGCCGTGGTGGCGTCGCCGGGCGTGGCGGGGTCGGTGGTCACCGAGGTGACGTGCGGGCTCTGCGCCCCGGCTGGTGTCGTCCAGGCGAAGTGCAGGGCCCGGCCGGACACGTTGTTCTGGGCGGTGGTCAACTCGCCGCTGCTGTTGTAGCTGAACGTCTCGGTGCGCTTCATGAAGTCGGCGACCGAGGAGATCGCGAAGACATTACTCGCCGACATGGACTGGGAAAACGTGTAGGTCGTGCTGTTCTTGTCGGTGAGGGTGTATCCGCCGTGGTTCGCCAGGGCGGTGAGCGTGGCGAAGCGGCCCTGCGGCGGCGAGAAGGTGCCGTTGCTGTTCTTGCCGAACCCGACCTCGGACCCGTCCGGGTAGGTGATGACCACGCTGGTGACATTGCCGCTGGAGTCGTCTACCTCGGTGGCCTTCATGTCGAACAGGCTCGACCAGCCCGCACCGAACGCTCCGGTGGTGCGCTGGTCGAGGCTGTTGTAGTCACGCTGAACCGACAGTGACGGGCCCGCGGTCTGGACGTTCGCGTCGGTCGCCGAGGTCGTGTAGTTCCCGACACTCGGGTCGAACCCGTGACCGCCGTTGTTCTGCGACAGCGAGGACGTGATCAGCGGCTGCGGCACCACGGTGGTGAAGGAATTGACGGTCCTGGAATTGCTCCAGCTGTATCCGTCGAAGTCCTGGACCGACCAGAGATAACCCTGTGACCAGGACAGTTTCCCGGACGGGACCACCCAGTCAGGAGATGAGACCTTGCCCGAGTCGGCGACCACGGCACCCGAGGAGTTGTAGACGGTGAAGTCGTACTGCAGCGGGTCCGGCCAGTTGTCCGGGTCGTGGCCGCTGGCGATCAGCTCCGGGGTGAGCGTTGGCGAGGTGAGGTTGTCCGGCGGGTACATCGAGTCGATCTGCGGCGGCACGTCTCCTGTGTAGTTGAGCTGCAGGTACGGCGGGTTAGGGCCGTTGTCGGAGCTGAACTGCTTCCACGACACAACGCCGGTCTCGTCCGCGTAGACCGCCAGCCCATTGTTGGTGCCGCCGGTTGTCCACGAGTTGAACGTGTTAGTGGACAGGGGGACGGACATCCACGTCCCGCTGGTCTCGTCCCCGCCGTAGTTCTTACACGCCGCTGTTCCAGGGTCGGCGGTCACCGAGCCGATCGAGCCACCGATGGACGGTCCCGGCCACGGCTTGGCACCCGTCACCGACCAGGACTGGGTGATCGGCGCCACAGAGAACGGTTCCGGAGTACAGGTGGCGGCCCAGAAGTCAAACAAGTTGAGCGATGCGGAGCTGATGTGCTCCCCGGCCAGCGCCGAGCCCAGCCCGTCGAAGGCGAGGAAGGACCGCGCCTTCTCCCCGCCATTGTTGTAGGTGCCGATGTCCACGTAAGGCTCGGAAGACTGGTCAGAGGGGTAGAGGTTGTCGACCTCGGTCGTGCCTGTCGCGGTGAAGTTCGGGTCCACGGTGACCGGAAACACGCGCCCCGGTGCGTGCACCCAGGCGGAGGCCGCACTCATCCGCAGCGCCGGCTGGCCGCCGACAGCCACGAGCTGGTAGGCGATCGCGGTCGAGGAGGCAGGGCTGCCCGAACGCCGGTTGAAGCTGGCGTCGTGCATGTAACCGCGCGGCAGCCTGGCCACCACCGCGCCCGTCGTGTCGGTGAACTCCACCGAGCCGTCGCCCGCGAGCCGCGGGGTCAGCCCGTTCAGCCGCAGCGGGAACACCCATGAGGTGGGGGCGGAGCCGTTGCGCAGGACGAGCGAATCCTTGAGCCCACTGGCCAGCGCGGACAGCACCAGGCCGGTATCCGGCAGCACACCCGGATACCGGGCTGTCGAGCCACTGACCTGCACCGGGACAGCCGCCGACCCCTGCAGGCCGTAGGACACGCTGCCCTTGCCAAACCCGGCAGTGACCAGGTCGCCCCCGCCCGAGGTGGCCGCGATGCTCACCGGCAGCGAGTTGGCCGTCTCGCGGTACCTGCCGTCGGCGCCTTGCCGCAGCGCCGTGTCAATGGGCCGCCAGGTGCCATCCGGTGCCTGGTAGTTGACCGGCTGTGTGTACACCCTCCGGGTGTAGGTCCCGTCTGCGTTGTGGAACATCGTGGACATGGCGTCCGACCGCGCGGGGACCGGCACGGAAGTGCGCGGGTTGAAGCTGTGCGACCCGTTGCCGGAACCGGGCCCGGTGGACGTTGGCTTGACCGTTTGGCGGTGCGGGGTGAAGAGGGGAAGCTGGCCGGCAGCCTTGCCCGGAGCCGTGCCGGCACCACGGCCCGCCCGCGTCGCCGCGGCGGAGACATAGTGCGCCTTGCCCGCTGCGGTGCCGGACTGCTGCACCGGCAGCGACAGCGAGGTCGTGTGGCCGGTCAGCCAGTCCAGGATCCGTGACCACGAGACCGTGGCCGGCCTGGCTGGGGCTGCCGCCGTGGTGAGCGTCACCAGGAGAGTGGTCGCCGCAGCCGTTGCCACGGCCCTGGGAAGAGTACGCATTACAGGCCTTCCTGGCTCAAGGCAGCAGCGACCGCGCCGCTGACAGCAGCTCTGACCTCACCGGCCGGCGAAGCCGGCACGGTCGTCAACGTGGCGGCCGCCAGGCCATTGGCCCGCCCGACCGTGATGAAACGCACCGAGGAGAACCTGGGAGCCTCTGCTGCGACGGCCGCGACCTGCGGGGGCCCGACCGCGAGCACGACATCGCAGCGGCGCTGCAACAGGCTCGCCAGGTAGGGGAGGGCGTTGGCCTCCGTGGCCGGGCCACGCACCGCCAGGTATTCCACCCGCACGTGCGTGGCCAGTGTCGTGTTCTCCATGCCCTGCCAGGCAGCGGCTTGTGGGTTACCAGCAAGCCCTTGCGCCCCGGTCAGCAGGCATGCGCTGGCGTTCAGGTACTGACGGGTGGGGGCCGCCGCGTCCGGTGGCTGCGACGGCCATGCCAGCCAGGTCAGCGAAGCCAGCCCGGCCACGGCGCCGAGTGCGCACGCGGCCATCTTCCAATTGGTCATGATCCCCGTTCCCGTGTTTCCTGACGCCATGAGAGGCCATCAGGATCGGGAATGGCGTCCTCCGGCCGTCCTCCGGCCGTCCTCAAACCGTCCTTTGACGGCAACTCTCGAGTTCTTCGACCCCGTGACCTGCGGAGTCTCCCTCGCTGCCACCGAAGGCGCTATTCCACGCGGCACCATTACCGGTGACGCTCCGTCGGTGGGCGCATGCCGAAAGGCCGACGTGGAAGTGCCCGCCAGCCACCCCGTGGCAGCGTGCGTTGCGGCCGCCGCCTACGTCCCCTCCACGGGGCTCAGGTGCCGTGACGCAAGATCCCGCTGCCTTGGACACAGGGTGTCGTGGCCACAGGCCCCTTCCCTGCCGCGTTGGTGATGAACGCTTCGATGAACACACACCCAGGGCGGGTCGACAAGACATTCCCCCATGAGTTCGGTTTGGCTTTCCCGGAGTACGCGGAGGGGGCTGTCATCTTGTCGGCACCGCGCACTGCGGCGATGTGCACCGTCCATGACGGTGAGTTCGGCCCGTACACGTATCCCCATGTCGCCTGGCAGGCAGCCGAGTAGAACATGGTCAGGATGCCGTAGGGCTTGTGGTCTGGGAAGGCAATCGGCTCCCAGGCCATGGCTTTCTGGTCAGGGCCGCAACCATCGACGTAGGGGTCTGAACCGTCCCGGGCAAGCGCCAGCGCGTTGCGCTGACCGGCAAAGGCCAGCACGGCTGCGACTGCGACGACCACGACCGTAGCGACGGCGGCCACGAGCCACCAGCGTCGCCGGTGGGCGCGCGAAGCGAAAGAGACGACGTTACTGGGAGAGTGCACGGGAAGCGGCGGAGCACCTGATGGCTGGTCCTCACGGCTTTCACTGTCCACCACGGCGGTGTGGGCAGCGCCGTTCTGGGCAGCAGCCGACACGGATTGGCGGCTAGCTCTCAGCACACCGTCCCCCGCACCGTTGGTCGGGCTGGGGCGGCCGGACTGGCAGTTCAGCCAGGGATCCTGGCGGAGGATCGCCTCGTGCAACCGGACAGCGTCGCCCGACGGGTCGATCCCAAGGTCATTAGCGAGTCGGTCCCTCAACCGGTGGTACGCGTCGAGCGCCTCGGCCTGGCGGCCCGACCGGTACAGGGCGAGCATGAGCTGGCAGGCCAGCTGCTCACGCAGCGGCCACTCGCCCACCAGGGCCTGCAGTTCGCTGACCACTTCGCGGTGACAGCCAAGGGTGAGTTCGAGGTTGAGGCACTGTTCGGTCGCGGTCAGCCGCTGTTCGTTGAGCCGGTCCGCGCCCGCCCTGATGACCGGACCGTCAACGCCGGTCAGCGCCAGGCCCCGCCACAGCCCAAGTGCATGGTGCAGCGTGTCGACAGCGTCTGCCACCTTGCCGGTCCCGGCCAGCCTCCCGGCCTCAGCCACCCCGTGCTTGAACTCTTCAGCGTCCAGGTGTGCGTTGCCCAAGTGCAGCCGGTAGCCAGCCGACTCGGTGATGATGACCGTCTCAGGCACGCCAGCCTCAGTGAACCTGCGCCGCAGCGCGGACACGCTGTTCCGTACCGCCTTCTCCGCGCCCGCTGGCGGACCGCTGTCCCAGGCGGCCTCCACCAGCCGACCCACCGACACCACACGATTGGCATCGAGGAGCAACATTGCCAACACCGAACGTTCGCATGACCCGCGCAAGGGAAGCGGAATAGCCCTGTACCTCGCCTCGAGCGGGCCCAGAATCCCAAAATCAAGCCGTTCCACGGTGAGATGGTACCGTCATACCCGGAATGGCCTGTACTCAATTTTCAGCTGGCGAGGCTGCCGCATGGGCAAACATCACCGGAAGCCGCACGCCACGACAGCCCCACCGCACGCTTCCGGCACCCGGCCACTCCAAGTAACCACAGCGTACGCCAGGTAGCATGGACAGCCCCTGCGACTCCTGTGAGCACGGTGAGGACGTAAGTGCATATTTGCCCGGCGATGGACCCCCGCTCTTATCGAATTGGTGATGCGCCGGTAGCGGCTGATTCGATCACAAACATTGCCGCTTAATTGCGGCAGACATGTAATAAGGATTCTTAACCGTCCGAGTCCTGGCCCTGGGCACCCATGGCCCACCAGTCCGCCAAGCGGAGCACGGCGAACGACGCGACGGCCTGGTCGGCCTGGCACGGTCGATGGCCAAAGAACTCGGCGGCCAGGGCATCCGGGTCAACGTGGTGGCGCCCGGCGTCATCGCACCTGAGGACGGGCAGGTCGCCGAGGAGATCGAGCAGCGCTATCGGGCGCTGACCGCGCTTGGCCGCCTGGGACGGGGCGAGGAGGTCGCTGCCGCGGTCCGGTTCCTGGTCAGCGACGACGCCAGCTACCCGACGAGGCCTCGTTCCGGCGCTACGAGGACAGCCCCGAGCACCTCACGCACCGCGCCACGCTGCACCCGTTCCGCAGCGGCGGCTCGATGTCGACGATGACCGTCGTCTACGACCTCGGCCACGGCGCTACCGGCTGAGGCATGCCCGAACCCAGTACCCGTGACCCAAGCGAACGGAGACGTCCATGCCCTATGCGGCGATCACTTACAACATCAAGCCCGGTTTCGAGGACGAGATCGCCGAGGTCTTCGCCCGTTTCCAGCGGGTCACCTCGCCGGTGCTGAAGGACGAGGCGGGCCGGGAGGTCGGCAAGCTCAAGGGCACCGGGGTGTTCATCCGCGACGGTGTGCTCGTGCGGTTCATCGACTACGACGGCGAGATCGAGGACGTCGGCCGGCACATGTCTGAGCACCCAGGCGTGCACAGCATCGAGGAAGCGCTGAAGCCGTACCTGTCCGAGCCCCGTGACACCGCGACACCGGAACGGTTCCGGGCGTACTTCGCCAAGAGCCTGATGCGGTGCATCCAGCAGTTCAGCGGCCCGCCGAAGCAGCCAGCGCCCGCAGGCTGAGCCACACCGGGCCATGCCGGGTGACTGGGTCGCCGCGGTCCCGGCCCGCCTCCGGCGCTCGGTCCCCCGGGGTCGGTCAGCCGCCCCTGGGGGGCCTCCTCAGTGGTGGATGGAGTGGTCGCCGGTGGGCAGGCGGTGGCCTGCGGCGTTGTAGGCGGCGAGCTTGGTGACCATCCTCAGCCCCAGCGGGAACCAGAAGATCACGACCTGCCGGTCAATGCTCCAGTGGGCCATGCTGGCCTGGAGGGTCTTCCCGGCTGCGACACCGATGATCTTCGCGGCGGGGCCTACGTAGTACCCGAACTCGGGCATGGACTGGCCATTGACGCTGAGCGCACTTTCCACAGCGTGGAAACCCGGCGAGAGGTCCGAGCCATTGGTCTCATTGGTCTCCACGCCCGGGGCCAGCTTCCCGCCCTTCTGGTACGTGACCATGACCCCGAACGTGGTCCCCGGCACCCCGCCAACCTTGACCACGTACAACACCAGCCAACCGGAAGCATTCTTGATCGTCGTCCGGATCACGAGGCCGCACAGGGTGCCCGGCCCGTCGTGACATTGACCTGTGGCCGGAGGAGCGGGCCGCACGGAGGGGTGTGGCCCAGGCGACTGCCGGGCCAGGCCCCCGCTGGTCACAGCGGCCAGCAGCGCGGCGGTCAGGCAGGCGGACCAGCCGCCGATGACGAACACCCGCCGGCGGCGGCGGGCCCGTCTGCCCTTGGTGATGATCTGCCCGATGTCCAGCCCGCCAGGGTTGTGGGTGAGGGGAGCTTGGAGCGCCTGGCGCAGCGAGTCGAGGTCTGTCATCGCCTGTCCCCGTTATCCGTGGTCGTGGGCATCGCTGCAGAGGGGGTCTTCGTGGCTGCTTCGGCTGAGACCCGCAGCTTCGCGAGGGCACGGGAACCGGTGCTCTTCACGGTTCCGATGGAGACGCTGAGCTCGTCCGCCACGCGTGCCTCGGGAAGGTCGAAGAAATAGCGCATGACGACGACCGCACGTTCGCGCGGAGTGAGCGAGGCGAGCTCACTGAGTAGCCACTGCCGTAATGTGACCTCCTCCGCCATGTCACCAGCCGCGGCCAGGTCAGGCAGTTCCTCGCTGGCATACTCGCGCAGCCGGCGCCGCCACCTGTCAGTGACATGGTTGACAAGAATCCGGCGGGCATAGGCGAAGGCATCCTCACGGCGCACCCGTGGCCAGGCCGCATAAGTGCGCACCAGAGCGGTCTGAGCGGCGTCCTCGGCAGCGTGCCGGTTGCCGGTGAGCAGGTACGCAGCGTGGAGCAACCGCGGCGAGAAGGCCCGGGCGAACTCGGCGAACTCCTCGTCATCACGGCTCATGCGCTGCCCAGCTACCCTCACCCCTCCCAATACGTCCGGGTGGCGCCAAAGGTTGCTGCCGCGACGGCAGAACTTTCCGGCGGGCCGCACGTACTCCTTTCTGTGCCTGCCGCACCAGGAAGCGGCTCGTGACCGTAACAAGGCGCAAGACCGTCAGTCAATGAGGAGGAGCCGTGCAGTCCACTCACTCACATCGCCACGATGACCCGGCAACGCGGAATCCATCGCACGAGCGGCCGGGGAGCCGGCGGATGCTGGCCGCGGGCATGGGGACCGCGGTGGCCCTGGCCGTCACAGGCATCACCGGGGGCGTCGTAGCAGTCGCCAGTGCTGCCACCGCTCATCACGCCACCCACACCGCGCCGTCACCCTGGCGGTCCGCGACCGTTCACCCGTACGGTGCGGTGATCTCGACAGGCGTCCGGAACTCCGCCGGGGAACTCGTGTTCTACGGGGTCAAGGTCCACCTCCATGAGTTGCCGGGGACCACGTTCGGGGTCACGGGCGGGTACCGGAAGGGGGGGAATCTCACCTCGGATGTGGAGACCAACGAGACCAATGGCTCGGACCTCTCGCCGGGTTTCCATGCTGTGGAAAGTGCCCTCGGCGTCAATGGCCAGTCCATACCCGAGTTCGGGTACTACGTAGGCCCCGCCGCGAAGATCATCGGTGTCGCGGCTGGGAAGACCCTCCAAGCCGCCCAGGCCCACTGGAGCATTGACCGGCAGGTCGTGATCTTCTGGTTCCCGCTGGGACTGAGGACGGACGTCACCAAGCTCGCCGCCTACAACGCCGCAGGCCACCGCCTGCCCACCGGCGACAACTCCATCCACCACGGCTGAGACGGGGCCGCGGCAGGCCGGGCTGGACATCCGCCCCGCCTGCCGCGGTGGATGGTTCGGGGATGAATGGGGCCTTCCTGTCCGGCTCCGGCGCCTTCGCCCTTACCGCACCGGGCGCCAGCGTCTGACAACTGTCACCGCACCGAGGGGCGGGAGCACGGCCACGCCAAGCTCCCGCCCTCAACATTCGTATCTGCGGATAACGCAGACGGACTTGCGGTGGGCGACGGCCTGCCAGTCGGTGACCGGCTGGCCGTCGGCGATGGGCTAGCAACGGGCTGGGGACTTACGGCGGGCGTACCGACGGTGGCCGGTGAACTGGGTCGGCTTTCCGGTCCGGTCCAGTTCCCCTGGACGGGGGTGTCCGTGTAAATCCAGCTGCCGGATGGCACGCCTGATTCGGTGCAGCTCGTGGAGGTGACCACCCCCGAGCAGGCCGCGCCGACGGTGGCCGCCGCACCGTTGATGGCGTTGTAGCGCCGGATGATGTATCCCTCGACGCCAACTCCGCCGGGGAGGGTCGCCACTGTCCACTGGACGGTGATGTTGTTGCCCGATGTGGTCACGGTGGGTGCGTTGCCAGCGGGCATGGTGGTCGCGGCCGCACCAGCGTTGCCGTTACCCGAGGCCGACCAGACCGCCAGCGCGGGGCCGGCGGCAGCGGACAGCAGGCACAGGGTGAGGGTGGCCGGGACGAGGGTCCGCCGTCCCCAGCGGGTCAGCCACTGGGTTGTCCGTGCCATCTATGCCCTCACTGCCTGGCCGCTGTAGTGCAGCCGGAAGACCGCGCCCTGGCAGGCGTTCGGAGCTGAGTGAGCCATGCTGACCTGCACCGTGGTGCTCGCCTTTCCGTTGGCGGGAACGGATAGCTGGCCGGAGAACGACGCGACAGTCAGGTTCGACGCGCCGCAGGCGGCGCTTGCGGCGCTGACCGTGGTGGTCAGCGAGGTCACGACGATGGCGTAGAGCTGGTGGTTGGTCACGGTCAGGGTGAGGTGCCGCTGCGCGCCCGGGTACAGGCCGCCAACTTTGCCGGAGATGGTGAACGCAGCATTGCTGACGGCTGAAGGTCCTGGCTTTGCTGGCCCGGACGCGGTTCCGCGGCCGGATAGAGCTATGTGATCTATCCGGCCATGGAATCCGGATTCCGAGGCGAGGGCTGCCGTGCCGATAAGGAGCGTCACGGCGGCCCAGGTGCCAGCGCGCAGCACGCTGCGAACAGCATGCCCGCGCATAACCGACATCGTTGGTCTCCTTCCCGGTAAGTCAGGCCGTCGTGGTCACTGCTGGGCGCCGGTCACGGTCATCGAGATGTCGAAAGCCACGCCCTGACAGCCGTTGGGTGCCGCGTGTGCCAGGTCGAGGACGCCGGGTACCGAGACGGTCACCCCGTTGTTGGAGTTCGCGGGAATGCTGATGTTGACCGTGGTCGGCGCGCTGGAGTCCAAGGTGACGTTCGAGCTGGCGCAGATAGTCGTATTGGTCGACACTGGCGTTCCCCACTGCACGCTGGTGATGGTCACCGCGAAGGGGTTCGGGTTGGTCACATTGAAGTAGACCGATCCGGCCGGCCCTCCGGGGTAGAGCGTGGCCGCAGCACCGGTGGGGGTGACGGGAGTGACACCCAGGCTGCTGGCGACTGTAGCGGCTCCTGACCCGCTGCCGCTGCCGGAGACGGTCCAGACCGCGGAGGCGATGCCGGTTCCTGCCCCAACCGCGGCCACGGTGACCGCAGTGACGATGGCTAGTCTTTTGAGTCTCATTGTTGATCTCCCCATGTTTGCCGTTAGCTTGTTTCTGACTGCCAGCCGGACACGGCCTCGACGACCCGCTCGAACCGCACCCCGCAGCTTGCGGCGGCGTCGCGGACGGCATCCGCGGACTGCGCCTGGAACAGGTACAGGCCGATTTCGTCCTCGGGGACGAAGATGCAGCCGGTGAGCCGCACCGTCCGGCCCTGCCGACTCAACCGGCCTGCAGCCCGGACGAGGTCCCGCGCGTTCAGCCCGCCAGCCGCACCGACGGACCGGGCGACATAGGCCTCAGCGAGGAACTCAGGCACGCAGCGACGGTAGGCCGCGCCACGCGGCTACCGGTATTCCGGAAACCTGGAAACAATGACTGCCAGGTCGTGGCCCGGCCTACTGGGTCCTGGTGAGGCGGGCGGCGAGCTGGCCGCGGGAGCGGACGCCGAGTTTGGCGTAGGCATGGGAGAGGTGCGCCTCGACCGTGTACACGCTCACATACAACTGACCAGCGATTTCCTTGTTGGACAGGCCTTCGGCCGCCAGCTCGGCGGCCCGCCTCTCACTGACCGTCAGCGCATCGCCGGCGGTCCGTCGGCCGCTGACCCGGCTCAGCTCGTCCGCCGCCCGCGCCGACCAGCCTGCACAGCCGAGCGCGTCGAACGCCACGTGAGCCTCCGTGAGGGAATCCCGCGCCGCGCCGCGCTTGTTGTACCGGCGCTGAAGGCACCCGAGGGACAGCAGAGTCCGGCCCTGCTCGTAGCGCAGCCCGAGCCGGGCATAGGCCCCGGCCGCGTCGGCCAGTTCGGCTGCTGCATCGTCGTCGCCGCCGTCGGCCAGGCGCAGCAGTGCCGAGCATCGCCTGGCCGTCACCCGTCCCCACGGATGCTTTTGGCGAGCCGCGAGCAGGCTCAGCCGACCGGTCACCACGCGGCCAGCATCGATGTCGCCACACAGCACCAGGGCCTCCACAAGATCCCCTGCTACCGGGAACGCCCCCGGATCGCCCACCTTCTCTCGCTGGGTGTGCTCCCATACAACGCGCAACTGCTCGGCTGCCCGCTGCGGGTCACGGTCGAAGATGGCGGCGATCCCAAGCGCGCGCGTCACCTCCAGCCAATTCCAGGAGTCGTCCACCATGTTGGTGTCCCGCAATACGACCGTGGCCCACTTCGCTGCCTCAGCCGGAAAGCCAGCCACAGCGGCGGCCATGGCGTGCAGCCTCGCGCTCAGCAAGGGCATGGGTTCCAGTGACTCCCACTGCCCGATCTCGTCGAGCAAGCGTGCCGCCTGGACAACGTCACCGGCACGCAACTCCAGCTCGCATCTCTGGACGGTGATCGCGATACTGTCACGGATGTCGCCGTACTCTTCGGTGAGATCCCTGATGTGCTGGAACACGGTCCGGGCCCGCTCCATCTCGCCTCGGAAGACGAGCCGGACACCATGGGGCCGATCCATGCTGCTCCCGTAGAAGCTCACCTTGTCTGGGCTCGGGGGCGCGGACCGGCGCAGGTCATCGATAGGCCGACCGCGCATGATCCGGGTCCAGGCGAGGGCCGTGAGCGCGCGATGCCGCGCCTCTGCCCCGGCGCGGTCCGCTGCGCGCAATGCGTCGCGGGCAATCCGCTCAGCATCATTGAGCTGCCGGACGCGGCTCACCGTTAGCAGCGTCGCCCTCCCCGCCAGCGCCCGGGCGCGGATCTCGGCATCCTCCCCGGCTTCGGCCAGAGCTAGACCGAGGTGAACTTCCCCATCAGCAACCCCGGCGAGCGCCTCAGCGAGCAACAGGTGGGCTTGTGCACGGAGGGATCCTGGCGGAAGGTCCTCCAGCCGATGACCCAGCAGGTTACGTGTCCGGGTGGAATCGCCAACCACCAGATGGCAGCGTGCTAGTGCCAGCAGCCGGTCCGGGTACCCGGCGGAGCCGGCCGGGGAGAGCCGCAGCGCCTGCGCAGCAAGCTGCTCAGCTTCATGGAGCGCAGCACGCTCCAACGCGGCAGCGGCGGCTCCTGCGACGGTCTCGGCGAGCCCTTCATCCGGACCCGCCGCAGCCATCGCCAGGTGCCGGGCTCGCAGGATCAGATCATCGACCGCCGACGCGAGCGCCGCATGCAACTCTCGTCGTTCACGAACGCTGGCGACACGTCGTACCGCGGCACCCAGCAGCGGATGTGACGGCCGCACCCGCGATCGCTCCACGGTGATCAGCCCATCGGAAAGGGCCTGGTCAAGGGCGAACGGATCCGCCAGCCGGGACAGCTCCAGCCAGCCGACATCGGCGCTCAGCGCCGTGGCGAGAAGCACCCGGCGCGCGGGGGCGGCCAGCCCTCGGATCCGCTCGCCGAAGAGGTCTTCAGCGATGTCTGGAATAGGCAGCTCGGCACCGGGCTCAGGTACCCCGCGCTGTGCCATTGTCCGCCCGAGTTCCAGCGCGAACAGCGGATTACCCTGTGATACCTCGAAAACCTGGCGGAGCACACGGTGCGGCAGCACCAGGCGCAACCGTGCCGATAGCAAATGCTGGATCGCGCCGATACTCAGCGGGCCGAGCGCGATGCGCTCCAGTCCATTCCGGAAGGCCCCTTCCAGAGCAGTCTGGCGGCCGGGCCGCTTACATAGCAGGAACCGGATCCGCCCGTCACCATGGTTCGCCACGCGGCGCGCAGCGAACAGCAGCGAGCCGGCCGATGAGGGATCTAGCCATTGAACATCGTCGACCGCGACGAGCAGGGGCTCCGATTCAGCGGCCGCGCGCAACAGATTCAGGAAACCCGCCGAGATCGCCAATGGATCGGGCGCCATCCCGCCCGGATCGGCCCGCCGGGTCGCCACATCCAGCGCGTGCCGTTGCGGGCCAGGCAGGACCGTGGCAACATCCGCCTCCACGCCCTCCACCAGATCAGCCAGCGCAGCGAACGGCAGCCCTGTTTCGGCCTGGCTGGCCCTAGTGGACAGGACACGACAGCCAAGCTCGCCGGCGAGTCGCAGCCCTGCCTCCCATACCGTGGTCTTCCCGATCCCCGCGTCCCCCACCAGCACCAGGCAACCTACCGGGCGCGAGTCGTCCAGGAAGGCCTCCAGGGCCTGCAACTGCTCGTCGCGACCCACACACCCCCCACTCATGAGGCTGATCATCTCCCATCGCCGAACTCAGGTGATAGCGGAAAGCCCACCTCAGAAAGGACTCGGGCGAGACTTGCGTTAGAGCGTGCTCTAACTCGTAGGCTCGGTGCGTGACGAGCTGGACCATCGGCGAGGCCGCGGAGAAGTGCGGCCTGTCCCAGCACACACTGCGCTGGTATGAGCGGATCGGGCTGCTCACTCCCATCGAACGCGGCAGCGACGGCCGGCGCAGGTTCAGTGACAGTGACCTGGACTGGCTGTCGCTGCTGACCAGACTGCGCGCCACCGGGATGCCGGTGCGCGACATGCAGCGCTACGCCGAGCTGGTCAGATCGGACAGCGGCCAGGCCGAACGCCTCGAGTTGCTGGAGCGGCACCGCGAGCAGGTCCGCCGGAACCTCGCCACCCAGCGGGAGTGCCTGGAACTGCTCGACACGAAGATCACTTACTACGGAAGCTGCCTGGCTGGGACGAAGCCCAGTCAGCCCTGAATAGGAGCAGGTAACCATATGCGCACCACCACACTCGGCGACCTCCGCGTGTCCGCCCAGGGCCTAGGCTGCATGGGGATGAGCGAGTGGTACGGCGCCACCGACTGGGACGAGTCGATCGCCACCATCCACCGTGCCCTGGACCTGGGCGTGACGTTCCTCGACACCGCGGACATCTATGGCGCCGGCCACAACGAGGTGCTGGTCGGCCGGGCGATCGCCGGGCGCAGGGACGAGGTGCAGCTAGCCACCAAGTTCGGCGTAGACCGGTCGGCCGGTGACCCGAACCGCACGGTCCGCGGCGAGCGCGACTATGTCAAGCGCTCCTGCGAGGCATCACTGACCAGGCTCGGCGTCGAGGTGATCGACCTGTACTACCTGCACCGCCCGCCGCAGACTGCCGAGATCGAGGAGACCGTGGGCGCCATGGCCGAACTGGTCGCCGAGGGCAAGGTCCGTTACCTCGGCCTGTCAGAGGTCACCGACAGCCTGCTTGGCCGCGCGCACGCGGTGCATCCGATCACCGCAGTGCAGAGCGAATACTCGCTGTGGACCCGCGACGTGGAAACCGACGCGATCAGCGCCATGCGCGAACTCGGGGTCGGCCTCGTGCCCTACTCCCCGCTCGGCCGCGGCTTCCTCACCGGCACCGTCGACCTGGGAGCCCTGGATGACAAGGACTTCCGCAGCCGCAATCCACGCTTCACCGGCGAGGCCGGCCAGGCCAACCAGGCCATCGCCGACGCGGTGCGCTCGCTGGCCGACGCCAGGGGTGCGGCCCCGGCACAGATCGCGCTGGCCTGGGTCTACGCCCAGCAGGAGCGGCTCGGTGTCCCGCTTGCCCCCATTCCGGGCACCAAGCGGATCAAGTGGCTGGAGCAGAACGTCGCCGCCCTCGACGTCACGCTCACCCCCGGCGAACTGGCCCAACTGGACCCTCTCGCCGCCCAGGTCACCGGCGCCCGCTACTGACCCAGCGAGGCGAACGCAGCGGTCCTTGCCCGGCGGGCACATCCAGCCAGGCGCGGCGTCTCCAGATGGAGTGTGCGGTCGTACCGTGGAATGGGTCTTGCCTGCACGATGTGGCCCTGTGGTGCGCCATCGGGGGCCGCACCCCCAAGAGGGTGGTACACGTGATCGTTCTCGATGTCATTCTGGGTATCGCGGTTTTGGCCCTGCTGATCTACCGGCAGCTGGCCGCTCGCCCGGTCAGTGCCTCAGCGCTGCGCCTCATCGCGATCTTGGTGATCATCGGCTTGATCCAGACCTACCAGTTTCTGAGCAAAGGTCATGATCACCCGCTGACCTTCGCCGCGCTTGGGGGCAGCCTGGTGCTCGCGGCGGTTTTCGGCGCGCTGCGGGCCGGCACGGTCCGGGTCTGGCTCCAAGACGGCCAGCCCTGGTCCCAGGGCAACTGGCTGACCGCCGCCTTGTGGATTGCCTCGCTGGTCGCGCACCTCGGTTATGACGTCCTGGTGGTGCATGGCCCGGGAGCCCGGAGCCTGGGGACCGCCACCATCGTCCTCTACTTGGCCATCACCCTGGGCTTTCAGCGGATTCTGGTGTTCCGGCGGGCGCACCGCCTGCAGCTTGCCGGGCCCACTGCGCCGGACGAACCGGGCGGCCCTGGGTAGGTAGAAGGGGCGCGCGGGCGCCTGCGCCGGCCCGTGGCGAGCGGGTCACTGGTTCTTGGTTACTGGCCGGTGTGCCCGGCGGGCCGCTGGGTGAGGCGAGACGACGATGATCACGAACGCGGCCGCTCGCGCCCGCAGCACCCAGAGCCCTGCATGCTGGCAAACGGCGGTCCACCTGATTGACATCACAGACTGGCCATGCCAGCTTCTGTTCGCATGGTGCCTGGCGTGTATGACGCCTACTTTGCCACGCTGGCCACGGCTGCTGCAGCGCTCATCGGCCTGTTGTTTGTGGCTGTTTCGGTCCGCGATGACACGATCTTCGGGCCGAATGCCATGCCGGGCGGCGAAGCGCTGGCGATCACCGCTTTCACTGGTCTGGTGAACACGTTCGTGGTTTCCCTGCTTGGGCTCATCCCCAAGGTCAATATCGGCGAGCCCGCCGTGATCATGGCCGTGATCAGCATCGTCGCGATCGTCAGGCTCCAGCGTCGGCTGCACACCGGCAGAAACCCGATTGTGCTGGCCATCACGTTGCTTGTCTACGCGGCCCAGTTCGGATTCGGTGTGCTGCTACTAGTTGATTCACATGACAGCGAGCAACTGATCAACTTGTCCATCATCGTTTCCGTCACGCTGATTGTGTCGCTGCAGCGTGCGTGGTCGCTGCTCAAGGGGAAGCACTTGGTGAGTGCAGGCGACACCGCGGTGATCGGGGATCACGATCCGCCGCACGGGCTCGGCCCGGGACGTTTCTGGCTGCACCCTTGGCCGCGAAAGCGGCACGGTGAACCGCCCCGGTGAGTCCGGAGCGGTTCAGCATAGTTCCGCTGGAGCGGCCCGCCAACCACACGCGGCACCGGTGGGTGACCAACCGGATGTCAGATGTCGGTGCTTGGTCAGCGGGGCCTCGCCACACGCGGCAGATCATGACCGGCAGTGTAGTGACCAGCCGGCGCAGCAGGCAGAGGGCTCAGCGGGGTGGCATCTGGGGCGCGATCACCGGGATAGCCGGGCGCGCTTCCGCGCACGTGCCGGTGCGCCTGCTCATCGGAGCGGGCCTGATCGGCGGCCAGCGCCCGGCGGCTCCGGCTCACTGGGCTGAACTGCGGGCTTGCGACATATTTCCTATGCGATGGCAATGGCGACGGTACTTATTGCCACAATAACCTGGCCAGACATAGCCGATCGGCCGATGACAGGCCCGCCGCGGTCCTCGTACAACTCGGTTATGACGATTCTCCAAACCTTCCGGCTGCCTGCGCAGGTCGTGGGCAGCGACGCCGACAGGTCGCTGGGCCGGGCGCTCATCGCTGCCTGGCAGGCAGATGGCATCTTCCAGGTCCAGGCCACCGGGCAACAGCAGGCCGCCACCACACGTGCCCTGGACGCCTCCCGGGGGTTCTTCCGTCTGCCCCTGCAGGTGAAGGCCGCCCACGTCTCCGACCTCACCTACAGCGGGTACGTCGCCTCCGGCGAGGAAGAGACGGCTGGCGAGAAGGACGGCTCAGAGATCTTCACGGTCTGCCCGGACATCGCCGAAGACGACGCGCGAGTCCTCCAGGAGTGGCCATGCCACGGCCCGGTCCCCTGGCCGTCTGACCACTACGCGGCTGCCATGAAGGCATACATGTCGGCTGTAGGTGACATTGGCCACCGCCTGCTCCAGTTGACTGCCCTGGGCCTCGGGCTGGCCGACATGGACACCTTCACCCGGCTGACCGAAGACGGCTGGCACCACATGCGTGTCCTGCGCTTCCCGCCGGCCGATGCCACCTCCGAGCGCGGCATCGGCTCCCACACCGACTACGGCCTGCTCGTGATCGCCGCCCAAGACGACGTTGGCGGCCTCTACATCCGCCCGCCCGTGCCCGGCGAGGAACGCGGCCGCAACTGGCTGCCAGAGGAGTCCATGGCCGGGCGGTACGAAAACGAGGAGCCCTGGACCTTCGTCACCCCGGCCCCCGCCGTGTTCACCGCGTTCCCCGGCGACATCATGCAGTTCATTACCGGTGGGGCACTGCTGTCCACCCCGCACAAGGTGCGCCTGGCCGACCGGGAACGCTACACCCTGGCCTACTTCCACGAGCCGTCCTTCACAGCCATCGCCCGCCCCCTCGACGGCATCGGGCCTGGGGAGTCCATCCACTACGGCACCCACTTCACCAACATGTTCATGCGCTGCTACCCCGACCGCGTGACCACCGCCCGCATCGAAGCCGGGAACCGCCTGGCGGTCCTCACTGAGCTGCGCGAGGCAGCATCAGGCCTCTGACCCGCCGCGAGCGGAGGCATCAGTAGAGCCGGTACTGCAGTGGAGTTTGGTGCGGATCGCGTCCGGGTCGGCGTAACCGAAGCCCATATGCGGGGCATCGCCGAGTTGGTCGAGGATGCTGAGGGCTTGCTGCCAGGCGCGACGGGCTTGAGGAGTGTTGCCAGCATCGTGGAGGGCATCGCCGAGATGGTCGTAGACGGTCTCCTGGTAGTGGAGGTCGCCGAGTTCCCGGCAGATACTGAGGGCCTGTTCAAAGTAGCTGACGGCCTGTTGATGGTGGCCGAGATGATGGTGGGCGTAGCCGATGCTGTCAAGCACGGCGGATTCGCCCCACCGGTCACCGAGATCCTGGAACAAGGAAAGTGACTGCTGACAGTAGGTAAGCGCCTGCTGAGCGTTTCCGAACAGAGCATGGCAGTAGCCCAGACCGTTTAGAGATGCGGCGAGCCCTCGCCGGTAGCCGCCGATGCGGGCCGAAGTGACGGCTTGCTCCAGACGGGCGAGCGCCTCGTCACGGTGCTCTTGCTTCTGGAAGGTCATGCCTAGCCAGTGGTGGGCATCGGACTGGCCTGCTGGGTCGCCGAGTTCTTCAAATAGGCGGAGGGCGGCCTCCAAGTGGGGGCGGCCCTCGTCGAGGGGGCCGATCCGGGCGCAGCCATGACCGATCCCGAGGTGAGTGTGGGCCTGCCCCTGCCGGTCGGCGTCGTGCTGTGCGGCGGCTAGTGCGGCGTGGTGGGTGGCTGTGAAGTCGTGCCAGTGTCCTTTCCGTTCGAAGAACGGCGTCAGAGCATGAGTGAGCTGCCACGCGTGAGTGTGGTGCCCGGCGGTAGCTGCCAGTTTGATAGCAGCCAGCAGCACCGGGTATTCGACGGTGAACCATGCCCAGGCGGCCTGGTAGTCGGCGAGTTCCTCAGGTGTCACCCCAGGCAGAGAGGGCGTCGGGGTGATGGAGTGCTGCAGGTAGGGGTACGAGAGGTGCCAGGCAAGGTGTGCGGTGCGCAGGTAGTGATCCAGCACCCGCTGCCGCGCCGCGTTCCGGTCGGTGTCGGAGTCGTGGGTGCGGGCCTGGGCAGTGGCGTACGCGCGGAGCAGGTCGTGGAAGGTGAACCGGCCCGGGGTGTGCTCGCTGATCAGGTGGGCGCGGGCCAGTTCGGTCAGCATCAGCCGTGCCGCAGCGGGCGGGACGGCGGCTAGGCTGGCAGAGGCGGGTGCGGTGATGTCAGGTCCGGGGTGCAGGCCGAGCAGCCGGAACATCCGCGCCGCCTGACCACTGAGCTGCTGGTAGGACCAGGAGAACACGGCGGTGACGGTGGCGGCTGTCTCACCTGTGTCCAGCGCCTGAAGGCGTCCCTCCGCGTCGCGCAGATCCTCGGCTAGGGCTGTCAGCGGGAAGTCCGGGTGTGCGGCGGCGCGGGCGGCCACGATGCTCAGCGCCAGTGGCAGCCGGGCACACCCGTCTATGATCTCTTGCACCGCGTGCGGCTGGGCCGCGACCCGGGGTCTGCCGAGGCGGCGGGCAAGCATCAGGCGGGCATCGGCGACGGTGAGCAACCCGACCGACAGCGGGTGAGCGCCGTCAGCGATCAGGCCTGTGAGGTGGTTGCGGCTGGTCACCACCACGCTGCAGCCTGGTGAGCCGGGCAGCAGCGGCCGGACCTGGCCGGTGTCATGGGCGTTATCGAGGACCACCAGCACCCGCCGCCCAGCCAGCAGGCTGCGGTACAAGGCTGCCTGGGCATCCAGGCTGACCGGAATCCGCTCGGTCGGCACCTCGAAGGCATCCAGAAACCCACGGACCGCCTCGGCCGGTGCCATCGGCGGACCGGCCGGATCGAAGCCGCGCAGGTTCACATACAGCTGCCCGTCGGGGAACCGGTCGGCGACCTGGTGCGCGAACTGCACTGCCAGGGCGGTCTTGCCGATTCCCGCCGTGCCGTCGATCGCGGAGATCACCACCGTGCGGCTCTGGCCGGCAGCCTTGTCCAGCAGACTGGTCAGCGCCTTCAGCTCGGCTAACCGGCCCGCGAAGCCCGCTACCGCGGCCGGCAACTGCCGGGGCACCGCCGCGCCCGTGGGCGCCCTCGGCACTGACCCGGCCAGCACCGAGACCGCCTGTGCCCGCTTGACCTCGTCGGAGTCGATACCGGCCCGCCGCTGCGCCTCTTGCCGGTGCGCCGCCCTCCACCGGTCATCATCTAGCAGCCCCGCAGGCACGGCGACGCCGCGGCCGACGGCCGCGGCCCGCACCGTCCGCACGACGACCAAGACTTTCCCAATGTCCTGAGGAAAGCGATCACCTCGCAGCCAGTCCCCGATCGTGGTCGGCGACACCTTCGCTGCCACGGCCAAGGCCCGGTCCGAGGGGCTACCAGTCATCAGGCCGCCCCTGAAAACGCGCAGCGCCTCCGCCAAAGCGAAGAAATCCCCGCCCTGGTCCGGCAGCCCGCTGTCGCCCATCACCCGCCCGCCCTGTCCAGTCCCCCTGCTGGACAACCGGCCACGTAAGCCTGCCACCAGCGCCAGCCCGCTCGCAAACGTCCAGCCCCACACAGAAGGTTCCAGGACACCACCCTGGACAACAAGCATCAGCTCATCAGCCCACAAGCAGGCGGGAGGCTCGCGATGAACGCGGAGTCACCTACGACCATAACCTTCGCCGCCCACGCCGTCACCGCGTCACCTGTCGGCTGGCGGGTCACTAGGTCACCCGACCGCCAAGGCACCAGCGTCGCCTAGCCGGCAACCTAAGCACCAGAACAGGCTCGAGCGGCCGTCAACCGAAAGGAGATCCGTCATGGCTGTCCTGATCGCACTCGCAGTCACCGGTCTGTTCAGCACTGGAGTGATCACCGCGATCATCGGTGTACTGAGCGTGGCCATCCTCCGCGAGGACAAGAACCTCACCCTGACCAGAGAGGCACCCGACACCATGACACGCGCGGCACGCTGGGTGAACGGAGTGTATTCCCGCGCTCCGCTGACCTGCCTGACGGCGGTCCCAGACCACTTCCCCGGGCGGCCGCCGCTCCCCGCCAATGCACAAGCACCTGCGGCAGCCTCGACTGGCACGCGGCCCACATAGTGCCGATTACCTCGCTGGTACCGCCCGGTAAGGACTCAGTGGACAGTGGCAAGAGGTATGCGCCCGGCATCGGCCGAGTTCAGGCCGGCGGGCAGAGGTGCTCTGTCAGGGTGTGGTAGCTGTAGTTGCTCAAGGCGATGTAGCCACCGACGATCCAAACCCCAGTCGCCGGGGAAGCAGCGACAGCGGCGGCCAGGTTGAGCGCCCCGTGGACATAGGGTGACCGCTGCAGTATCCACTGGTGGCCGTTCCACCGCTGTACCCGGGCGGGGTCACCGGCCGTGGTGCCGACGGCCCAGATGTCGCTGGCGGAGACCGCGGTCACGCCCTCCAAGACGTCATCGCCGGTCGGGCCGGGACTGGGATATGCCGACCAGCGGGTTCCGTCCCAGTGCCAGGTGAGGGCATAGGTCACGGTGCCTACCGGAGTTTGCTGGTCGTAGGCACCCACGGCCCACACGTCGCGGGCACCGGCCGAGGCGATGGCGTTCAGGGTATCGTCGAGGCCGATTTGCGGGATCGGCACGACCGACCAGCGGGTGCCGTCCCAGTGTTCGGCTAGGGACCCGGTCCCGGCCTTAGTGTCGGCGGTGCCCACCGCCCAGACGCTGCTCGGGCTGGCTGCCGAGACCGCCACCAGCCGGTTGCCGTAGGGCCCGGTATTGGGAGAGCCAACGACCCGCCAGCGCGTACCGTCCCAGCGCTCGGCTAGAGTCCGCACCGGCTTGTTGCCGTCGACCGTACTGCCCACCGCCCAGACGTCGTCCGCAGCGGCGGTGGCCAGCCCGATCAGGGTGCCGGCACCGGGGGCCGGGACGACCCGCCACGCCGAGCCGTCCCAGTGTTCGACCAGCGGCCGGTCGCTGAACGGCGCGCCGCTGGACATCGACCCGACCGCCCACACATCAGCCGGGGACACCGCCGCCACCGCGGTGAGGCTGTCATCGGCTGCCGGGTTGCGGCTGGCGACCTGCCGCCAACGCCGCCCATCCCAGTGCTCGATCATCGTCCGGACGCGGCCGCCAGCGCCGAAGTAGTGGCCGACAGCCCACGCATTTCCCGTGCCCAGGACCGCGATCCCCGTCAGGCCATCGAAGCTGCCGGGACTGGGGCTCGGCTGGACACCAGCGCCAGAGCACGACCGTGCCCCGGCCTGGGCAGCCTCCGCGGGGACCAGGCAAGATGGCCACACCACGCCCAGCGTCACCAGCGAACAGCACACCAACCCGGCGACCCGGCGCCACAGACCCCGCATAGACCGGACCGTACCCTCGCCATTCACCCGCCTGCAACATCGCAGAGCGACAAGCCTGCGAGCGCGTCACTCAGTGTATTCGCCCACAAGGGAACGATCGCACCCACCGCCGCCGATCCGCGCGGCCCGCGACTTTATCATCGATCATCGACAGGGCCGCCCAGATCTGGTCGTTCGGCGGTCAGGCACGCCTCGGCAAGATAGCCACCGGTGCCCGATAGGGTGGTGTTGCCGTGAGCCACTATGAGAGCTTCTTTGTCGCAAGCGCGGGCGCGTCCGCTGCCATCTTGGGGTTGCTGGTCGTCGCCGTATCGGTCGTCAACGCGGATGACGCCAACCCCGCAACTCGGGAGTTGCGAACTGTGTTGGCGGGGAGCGCGTTTGTTGCCCTGGTAGACATCTTCCTCGTCTCGATCGTGGCCTTGACCGGGGGTTCAGTCGTCTTCGCGCTATCAAGCCTCGCAATGGGAACCGCCGGTCTGCTGGCCACCAAACGGCTGATACCGAGGGCAAAACGGGCCGGGAATTTCTCCCGCAACTCTCGGACCAGAAAGCTGAATATCGCCTTCGCATTGATTTCGATTGGAAGCTACTCAGTGCAGCTCGGCCTCGCCGTAGCACTCCTGGCGAACACCGGGAGTGCCGTGCTGCAACATGCGTTGGTCCTCGTCATTGTTGCTTTGTATTGCAGCGCCCTTGGCCGGGCATGGGTGGTCACCGGGATAACCCGGCGGGTATAAGGAGCCGCACAGGCGATGGTCGAAAAGCCGTCAGGACGGCCGGATTTGAACCGGCTCCTCGGGTAAGGCTAGGGTCCTGGCCTAGCTGCCCAAGGGCTCCGCGGAGATGGTCGCCACGGGCGAATCGTCGATGCAGAGGATGAGCGCGGCGACCCTACAGTCTCTGTACCTCCACAAGCCCGCGATGCTGCGTACACCACCAACATTGCAGGAGAACGCGCGGGTCAGCGGCTTATGCACCGTTTTGCAACCCCCGGGGCACCCGCCAGCCCTATAATTCATTGTTAAGTTTCTTAACAGTGAGGCTTGACGGCCCGGCCCTCCTGGCACGCAAAGTGACCGGATCACCGGTTACCGGACCGTGCGAGACGCCAGATCGCCTCAGCTCCTCTCATCCCTGGAGGGTCCATGCAGGTCGGAAGACGGGTTCTGCAAGCAACTGTCATCGCTGGCTCGGCGTTCGCGCTGATGACCGGCGGCTGGGTCTTCGCGCTGGCCTCCGGGTCCGGCGCCCAGGCAGCCACGGCGGGCTCAGGGTCCGGCACGGGCTCGGCAAGTGGCCTGCTCTTCAGTCCGTATAAGGACATCACCATCAACATGAACTGGAACACCGACCAGATGCGCTCGGCGGTGGAAGGGTCCGCCATCCCGGTGGTAGGCCCCGGCAGCCTGGTGTCGAAGTTCATCCCGAAGCTGCCCGCGATCACCCTCGCGTTCGCCACCGGGACCTGCGGCAGCGAGAACTGGGGCGGTGTCCCAGCCGCCGGCTTCGCCCACGAGAACATCCCGCAACTGCACCAGGCCAACCTGGACTACGTCGTCTCCACCGGCGGCGCAGCCGGGACCTTCACCTGCGGCTCGACGTCTGGCATGGAAGCCTTCATCGCCCGCTACGCCAGCCCCAACCTGGTCGGCATCGACTTCGACATCGAAGGCGGCCAGAGCGCCTCCGACATCCAAGGCCTCGTCAACGCGGCGGCGGGAGCACAGTCGAAGTACCCGAACCTGCAGTTCTCCTTCACCCTCGCCACCCTGGCAGCATCTGACGGCAGCTCCGGCGGAGTGAACTCACTCGG
>DASYYE010000153.1:0-3088 GCA_035946955.1 Streptosporangiaceae bacterium
GCCCCGGCCCCGTACCTCCCATCCCCAGAGGCGAGCAATGTGCCCCCATCAGCCCCCATGTCCTCCAGCTGACCGCTCTGACCGTGACGCGGCCCGCATCATCGCCTTCCACCCCGAGCAAGGGTGGAGCCTGCTGTGCAATGGCGTCATCCTCTTCGACGACACGGGCGAGCTCTTGCCCGACGGTCGCGCGATTCCCCCGCACCGGCTGATTCACACCAGACGCCTCGTTGCCGCCTGAGCGGAGCCAGCTTGCTGGACAGCCCGACGAAGCTGATCTCACGCTTACTGTCGGCGTCGGCGCGGCGCCCAGAAAATGTCGGTAGGGTCTGTTAGGCTCGAACACAGATTCAAAGATCGATTTTGACCTAACGGACCGGCCTGCGAGCTCCCCAGGAGGTGAGGACCAGGTGGCAATCCCCGCTCCAGCCAGCAACGCCGAGGCGATGGACATGGTCCTGACCGGGCTGAGGCATCTGGCCGCCACCGACCCGACCGCCCTGGCTAGCCAGGCGCAGGCCGAGTACCTGCAAAACCTGGAGCACGCCGACGCGATAAGCACCGCCGTGCGGGCCCGGTTCCTGGGTGCGTTCACGGCTAGGCAAGGCTACTCCGACGACGCGGACTATAGCCCTACCGCCTGGTTGATCCACCGCACGAAGGTGACCAAGGGCGCGGCTCGCGGCCACCTCGGCTGGGCCCGGCGCGCCCTCACCCACCCCCAGATCGTGGCGGCGCTGGCCGAGGGGACCGTCCTGTCCGAGTCGATGGCCGGCACCATCTGCGGCTGGACCGACAAGCTACCCGAGGAGTGCCGAAAGGCCGCAGACGCGATCCTGGTCACCGCCGCCCGGGCTGGCGCGGATCAGCAGGACCTGGTCGAGCTGGCCATGGAGATCTACGCCCGGTCCCGCCCAGCCGACGACGGCCCGGACGACGGCTTCGAGGACCGGCAGGTCCGCCTGGAAACCACCTTCGACGGCGCCGGCGTCCTGAACGGTGACCTGACTCCCGAGGCCGGCGCAGTCGTCCGGGCTGTCCTCGACGCCTTGTCCGCCCCCGCGGGTGCCGAGGACACCCGCACTCACGGCCAGCGTTACCACGACGCGATGCAGGAGGCGATGAACCGCCTGCTGGCCAGCGGCCTGCTCCCCGAACGGGCCGGCCAGCCGGTCAAAGCCTGGGTCCACGTCTCCCTGGCCGAGCTCCGCGCCCTGGACGACGGTTCGGTCCTGGAGACCGAGTGGATCACCGAGGTCCGGGTCCGGTGGGCCGCCCACCGCGCCGCCGCCTCCGAAGGTGCCAGCGATGGCGCCGCCTGGCTCGACGGCGACGCCGCCCAGGCCGCCACCTGCGACGCCACCCTGACCCCCGTCGTCACCGGCCACGTCCAGCTGCACGTCCTGGACGACCTGATGAAGCTCTGCCTGCAACTGGACTACCTCGAGCGCTCCGCCGAGCCCGCCGCCGGGCCCGCCGCCGACGACACCGAAGCTGGCCCCGCCTCACCCTCTCGCGAGGCACTCCAGAAAGCCATCATCGGTAAGGCCGCCGACCTCCTGTCCGGCCCGGGCGGCCTGGCTAGCTTCCTGCGCACCCGGCAGCTCGGCGCCCGGCTGGCCGGCCCGAGCCTGCCGCTTGACATCGGCTACTCGAAGACGATCCCGCCCGGCATCCGCAATGCCGTCATCCTCCGCGACCGGCGCTGCCGCTGGCCCGGCGGCTGCAACCAGCCCGCCTCGGCCTGCGAAGTCCACCACGTCAAACACAAGGCCAACGGTGGTCACACCAGCACCAAAGATTGCGTGCTTCTGTGTTCATACCATCACCAGATCGTCATCCACCGCTGGGGCTGGACCCTGGTCCTTAATCCGGACGGCACCACCACTGCCTGGAACCCCGACCGCACCAAAATCCTCCACAGCCACAGCCATAGCCCACCCGCCCGCGCCGGGTAACACCCGGTACACAAGAGTGCGTTGGGCAGGCCATAGCCAGCAAGGCCGCCGACCTCCTGTCCGACCCTGGCGGCTTGGCCTCCTTCTTGCGCACCCAGCATCTCGGTGCCCTGCTGGCCGCGCCCAGCCTGCCAAGTGGACATCGGGGTTCAGCAAAACCATCCCGCCCGCAACGCCGTGATGCTGCGCGATCAGCACTGCTAGCACCTCAGCGGATACTTCCTCTAAGCACACATTGAACCGCGCGGTCTAGGTGTCGTCTAGCGTTGGTCCGTCGCGATATGAGCTGCGGCGGATCTGGACGGGTTGTCTAGTCGCCGCTCGAGGGCTACGTGGACTTGAGCCACGCGCCTCTTGGTGGCAGGGTGTCGGTCTGGCCGTTCTTGGCAGTGGTACTGTGCCGCTGACCTGCTGCCCGGCGTTAGGTGATTCTAGCGAAATCCCTCGGTTTACCCCTCGTTGCCGCGAGCGCCTTAGGGCCACTCCGGAGCCGTCAGTCCCCGCTGAGAGCGTAGGTGCTGATAGATGATTCGACCTGCAGCCTGCCCGGTGTTACGTTGGAGATGGTGGCTGTGCCCGCCCGCACCGAGCTATCCTCCGGCCCGCGCCGCAGGTGGCATTGAGGTCAAGCGCTCCCAGGGGCGACGCGCGGTTTCGATTAGTCACTTGCGGTCCATTCCTGGGCGGCCAGACGCGGGCAGTGCCGTCAGGAAGAAGCCAGCCGTGACTAACCGCGACAAGAAGGACAGCATCCGGGGCCGTATGGCCGATGCGGGGGAACCGTTCAACGTCGCACGCCGCAAGGTCGAGGCAGCGGCAGCTGGCCCGGTCTCGGAGGCCGAGTTCCAGGAAATTAAGCGGACCGGCCGCTGTGATCTATCGAACCGAGAACTCACTGCGCTGCCCCCGGAGATCGCCCAACTCGCCAACCTCGAAGCACTGGCGCTCGGCGACAATCACTTCACCGCGCTGCCCCCAGAGATCGCCCAGCTCACCAGCCTCAAAGGGCTGGCTCTCAACCACAACCAGCTCACCGCGCTGCCCCCGGAGATCGCCCAGCTCACCACCCTCCAGAAAGTGGTGCTCGGCCACAACCAGCTCACCGCGCTGCCCCCCGAGATCGGCCAGCT